>NZ_JAWQRR010000044.1:0-186512 GCF_033446045.1 Plantactinospora sp. KLBMP9567
CGGCGGAGCGCCCTGCGCCGGGCCGGTCGGCGGAGCGCCCTGCGCCGGGCCGGTCGGCGGAGCGCCCTGCGCCGGGCCGGTCGGCGGAGCGCCCTGCGCCGGGCCGGTCGGCGGGGCGGTCTGTGGCGGGCCGGTCGGCAGCGCGGCGAGCGCGTACCGGCGGCCGAGGTCGGGCAGCAGCCAGTGCAGGGCGATCACCGTGCCCTGCCGGTTGCCGCCGGCGTCGTGCAGCAGCACGATCGCCCCGGGCGCGACTCTGGCGGTAACCCGTGCCGCGATGGCTCCGGGGCCGGGCCGGGTCCAGTCCTGTGGATCCACGGCCCAGTGCAGCGACGTCATGCCCAACTGACCGGCCACCGCGACCACGGATGCGGTCCAGGCGCCGCCCGGCTGCCGGAAGTACGGGATCCGCGCGTCGGGCACGGCCGCCCGGATCGCCTCGTTGGTGCGTACCAGGTCGGCCCGGATGCTGGCGGCGGGCCGGCCGCCGAGCTTGACGTCGTGCGTCCAGGAGTGGTTGCACAGGGTGTGCCCGTCCGCCACGATCGCCCGGACCAGCTCCGGATGCGCCAGGGCGTTCTGCCCGACCAGGCAGAAGGTGGCCTTGACGTGGTGTTCGCGCAGGACGTCCAGGGTCTGCGGGGTGTACCGGGGATCGGGGCCGTCGTCGAAGGTCAGCGCGACGTAGCGGGCGCCGGTACTGACCCGGGCCCCGTACGGTCCGCCGGGCTCGGCCGGCAGCTGCGGCGGCTCGTACGCGTGCGCCCGGTCCGGGTCCGTCGGCCCGGATGTCGGGGTGCCGCCCGGCGCGGTCGTGGTCGGTGCCGGAAGCCCCGGTCCGGTCCGGCCCGCGTCCGGTCCGCCCGGCTGCCCCGGGTCGGCCCGTTTCTCGGCAGTGCCGCCGAGCTGGTCCCCGGAGCGTGCGTCCGCGTCCGACTGGTCCCCGGACTGCGGGTCGGCCTGGTGCCGGGCCCGGCTCTCCGGCACGGCCAGTGGCCCGCCGGGCCGGCCGAGGGTGTGGCCGAGCGCGTAGGCGCCGCCGAGTACGGCGGCGCTGACCGCCGTCGCGACGACGAACATCTGGGTCCTGGACATGGTCGGCATCAGCGGACCGTCCCGGGGTGAACCTGAGCTGCCCCGCCAACCACCGTGGGAACCGCTGCTGCCACGTCTGCCTCCTCCGGATGCTCCCGGTCAAGGCTACGTACGGGTTGGCCGAATTATTATGGTTTCTCACACTCGTATGGCCTGATGCTGCGTCGTACCGGTATGGCGCCGGATCCGGCGCGTGCGTTGGGACGCGGTGGTCGCCGGGCGCGGGCTCGACCGCGAGCGGCAGGAGACCGAACGTGTCATCGCCCGGGGTCTTGGAGAAGGCTCAGGCGGTGGGCAGCGTCCGCGCCGATCTGACCGTCGCCGACTTCCGGCTGTTGAACGCTGCCCATCACGGCGTCATCCAGGCCGCTGGATCCAACGGCCGCCGCCAACTCCCAGCGCTACCTCAGGCTTATGCTGCGCTCGCTGCAAGCCTGAAAACGCCACGTCGCGTGGCGGGAACTCCGCAGGGCGCACCCTAGCGCCCTAGACGGGCAGTGGCACGCTCTCCGACTCGGGCAGCGGCCGGGACGGCGGGGTGACGAACTTGTAGCCCACCTGCCGGACGGTGCCGATCATCGACTCGTACTCCGAGCCGAGCTTGGCCCGCAGCCGACGTACGTGCACGTCGACGGTGCGGGTGCCGCCGAAGTAGTCGTAGCCCCAGACCTCGCGGAGCAACTGGTCCCGGGTGAAGACCCGGCCCGGGTGCTGGGCGAGGAACTTGAGCAGCTCGAACTCCTTGTAGGTCAGGTCGAGCGGCCGGCCCTTCAGCTTGGCGGCGTAGGTGTCGGGGTCGATGGTCAGCTCGCCGGCCCGGATCAGCCCGCCGGCCGCCGCGGTCGCGTTGCTGAGTCGGCCGACCGCGAGTCGCAGTCGGGCCTCCACCTCGGCCGGGCCGGCGCTGGCCAGGATCACGTCGTCGACGCCCCAGTCCGCGTTCAGGGCGATCAGACCGGCCTCGGTCACCACCGCGACCAGCGGCACACCGAGCCCGGTGGCGTGCAGCATCCGGCAGGTCGCCCGGGCCTCGCTCAGTTCCGAGCGGGCGTCGACGAGTACGGCGTCCGGGCTCGGCCCGGAGACGAGGGTGCGGACATCACGCGGGGCGGTACGCACCGAGTGGGGGAGCAGGTCGAGGGCCGGCAGCACGACGGACGGTTCGCCTGCGCGCGCGGTCACCAGCAGCAGGATCTCCACACATCACCTCCGTCCCGGCGGCACCTGGGCGCCGCGCGGTGGCCAGCGGCACTCGGGCGGGGACCCCGGGACCGCTGGGGATTGGGGTAGTCCCGGCGTCACTGACGGGCAGGTAAGGCTTAACCTTATCGGAACTTCCGCCGGACGCTCTCACACGTTCGGTTCATCGGTTGTGTGATCGGTCATTACAGGCAGGTTTCCCGGATCGTGTTCCGGTTCGGGGACGTCGGGCCCGGCGCGTCGGTTGTCGGTCTGGCACGATCGGGGCGTGTACCCCTCGACGCCACCGGAGACCGGCCGTGACTCCTGGCCGGAGAACCGCCCCGGTCCGGCCGGCCCGCACCGCGCCCCGGACCCGCGCGGTCGCCCCGCCGGGCCGGACGCCCGCAGCCCCTTCGACGGCCCGCGCGTGCCGGACGGCCCCCGGCACGGCGACGGACCCAGGCCCGGGGACGGCCCCCGGAACCCGGACGGCCACCGCGCCGGCGCCCGGGTCACGGACGGCCCGCGCCCGGACGGCGAGGTGGACCCCGAGGAGCTCGACGGCGAGGAGGAGTTGCCGCCGGTACCGGTCCGCCGGCTGCTCTCGGTGGCGATCGCCGGCTTCGCCGGACTGCTCGGCGTCGGGCTGATCTTCGGGGCGCAGACCGCCGGGCCCGGCGCCCGGCTGCCGTTCGCCGTGGTCGTCTTCGGGGTGCAGTTGCTTTTCGTCCTCGCCTGGACCATGGCGATGCGCCCGCCGGCCCTGCTGCTGGTGGGCGGGGTCGCGGTGGCGGTCGCGGCCGCCGCCGATGCGGCCGCCGTGCTGCCGCAGATCGCCGCGCTCGCCCCCCTCGGGTACGTGGCCGCGGGCGGCTTCCTCGTCGGGGTGCTCGGGCAGCTCGTCCGCCGGGCGGACCGGGCCCGGGTGACCGAGTCGCTCGGCGCCACCCTGTTCATCGTGGTCGGCGTGGTCGCCTTCGGCACCCTGATCGTGCTCAGCCGGATCCCGAAGGGTACCCAGGCGATCTTCGTCTGCCTGACCGCGGCGGCGGTGGCGCTGACCGTCGCCCGGGTGACCGACGCGGTGCTGCCCTGGCCGCGCCTGGCCCCACAGGTGCCACGCGGCGCCGCAGGTGTGGTGATCGGGGCGATGCTCGGCACCCTCGCCGCGGGCATCCTCGGCAGCTACCTCGTGGCGTTCACCCCGACCAGCGGTGCGGTGGTCGGACTGGTCGCCGCGGCCGCGGCGGCCCTGGCCGACCTGGGGGTTGGCTACGGCGAGGCGGGTCGGCAGATGGCCGGCGAACCGCCGACGATGTGGGTCGCCCGGCACATGCAGGGACCACTCGGCGGCTTCGCGTTGGCCGCACCGGCCGCGTACGCGATGAGCGTCTTCTTCCTCTGACCAGGGGGCGGCACCGGAGCGGAGTCGCGCCTCCCGCCACCCGACGGGGCGGCGTACCCCGACGGTTGGAGATGTGCCCGTTCGGGTAGATAGTGGTGCCGACGACGGTGGTAGGCGGGTGCGACGGCACCGGATCTGGGGGGCGGCGTGGCGGACAGCTATCCGGCAGACGGCGGGACGTACGGCGAACGGCCCCGTCGGCGCAGGGGGCGTCGGGCGCTCGTCATCCTGGTGATCCTGCTCCTGGTGCTGGCCGCGCTGCTGGTGGTGGCCGACCGGGTCGCCGCCGGAGTCGCCGAGCGGGTCGTCGCCGACCAGATCGACCAGGAGATCTCCCGGCAGAACGTGCAGTCCGCCGCTCCCGAGGTGACGGTCGGCGGCTTCCCGTTCCTGACCCAGGTGCTGGGCGGCCGGTACGACTCGATCAAGGTCGTGCTCCGCGACGTGCAGGGCCCGGTGCAGGGCACCGACGCCGCGGTGAAGGTGCCGGAGCTGACCGTCGACGCGCGGGACGTGATCGCGTCGCTCGACACGCTCCGCTCCGGCCAGGGCGAGGTCACCGCGAAGACGGTCCAGGGCACCGGGACCGTCGCGTACGACAGCGTGGTGGCGTTGATCGACCGACCGGGAGTCCAACTGCGCGAGCAGGACGGCAAGCTCGCGGTGACCGCGCCGGTCCAGGTGCCGATCCTGGAGCAGGAGCTGACCGTGCAGGGCACCGCGAACGTCTCCGTCGACGGCGACGACATCGTGGTCACCTTCGACCGGCTCACCTCGGCCGACCTGCCGAACAATCCGGTGATCCAGACCTTCGTCAACAACTTCGCCCGGCAGCTCTCGGTCCGGGTGCCGTTGCCGCCGCTGCCGTTCGCGCTGCAACTGCACGAGGTACGGCCACTGCCGAATGGACTGGCCGTCACGGCCAGCGCCCGGGACGTGGCGCTGAGCGAGGTTAGCTGATCAGGGCGGCCGGATCCGCCGGGCGCGTGATCCCGGATCGTGGTTGGTCCTGTGTGACGAGTCCGTAGCGCTGGTAAGCTCCCGGTTCATGGGGACGCTCCTCACCAAACGGCGCGCGGTCGACCTGTGCCGCGTGGCCACCTGCCTGTGTCGCCCCGTCATCTGACGGCGGGGCTGTCCTGCGTACCCTCTGAGTCCTTCCCTCACGCCCGGCAGCGGCGCCGTCGCACGTACCCGTGATCCCTACCTGTCCATGGGTCCCGCGCGTGAGATGCGACAACAACATCGGTCGACCTCCACGCGCAGGCTCACACAAATCCTCACCAAGGAGTGATCTGATGAGTCGCGACACCGCACTCGTCTCGGCCGACTGGGCCGAGAAGAACCTCGCCACTCCCGGCGTGGTCTTCGTCGAGGTCGACGAGGACACCACCGCGTACGACGGCGGGCACATCGCCGGTGCGATCAAGCTCGACTGGAAGACCGACCTCCAGGACCCGGTACGTCGGGACTTCGTGAACAAGGCGCAGTTCGAGGCGCTGCTCTCCGAGCGCGGCATCTCCAACGACGACGTCGTGGTGCTCTACGGCGGCAACAACAACTGGTTCGCCGCCTACGCGTACTGGTACTTCAAGCTCTACGGGCACCGCGACGTCAAGCTGCTCGACGGCGGCCGCAAGAAGTGGGAGCTGGACGCCCGTCCGCTCGTCACCGACCAGGTCTCCCGCCCCGCCACGCAATACACCGCGCAGGAGCCGGACCTGTCGATCCGGGCGTTCCGCGACGAGGCGGTCGCCGCCATCGGCAGCAAGAACCTGGTCGACGTGCGCTCCCCCGACGAGTACGCCGGCCGGCTGCTCGCCCCGGCGCACCTGCCGCAGGAGCAGGCGCAGCGGGCCGGGCACATCCCGACCGCGATCAGCGTGCCGTGGTCGAAGGCGGCGAACGAGGACGGCACCTTCAAGTCCGACGACGAGCTGCGCAAGATCTACGGCGAGGCGGGGCTGGACGGCAGCAAGGACACCATCGCCTACTGCCGGATCGGCGAGCGCTCCTCGCACACCTGGTTCGTGCTCAAGGAGCTGCTCGGGCACCAGAACGTGAAGAACTACGACGGATCCTGGACCGAGTACGGCTCGCTGGTGGGCGTGCCGGTGGCGCTCGGCGACGAGCCGGGAGAGGCGTGAGCACCGTGACCGCTCCGATCGCCGCCGGCTGCGCGGCGCCCGACCAGGCGGCTCCGCTGCCGGCGAGCCTGGACCTGGAGAAGGAAACCGTCATCACCGGGGTCGTCAGCGCCGCCAGCGGCGAGGCGGTTCCCGGGGCGTACGTGCGACTGCTCGACTCCACCGGTGAGTTCACCGCCGAGGTGGTCACCTCGCCGGCCGGGCAGTTCCGGTTCTTCGCCGCACCGGGCACCTGGACGCTGCGGGCGCTCTCCCGGCTCGGCAACGGCGACCTCTCGGTCACCGCCGGCCGGGGCATCAACGAGGTGGCCGTCACGGTCGCCTGACTCCGGTAACTCCACCGACAGCGCAAGGGTCCCGCCGACCTCCTCTGGTCAGCGGGACCCTTGCGTGTCATCGACGTGTGCGACGGGCGGGAACGGGAACCCGCAGTGTCGGGCAACGGGCTGAAACGGTCGATGGGGGACGTCATGCCGGAGTACGCGGCCGAAACCACGACCGTGGGCGAGTTTCTGCTCTGCCGGCTGCACGACCTCGGGGTACGGCACATCTTCGGGCTGCCCGGCGACTACAACCTGGAGTTCCTCGACCAGGTCGAGGCGTTCCCGGACATCGAGTGGGTCGGAAGCTGCAACGAGGTGAACGCGGCGTACGCCGCCGACGGGTACGCCCGGCTGGCCGGCATCTCCGCGATCGTCACCACCTTCGGCCCCGGCGAGCTGTCCGTGGTCAACGGCCTGGCCGGCGCGATGGCCGAGTCGGTGCCGATCGTCTCGATCGTCGGCGGCCCGACGACGGAGATCATGGATCGGCGGGCGGGCATGCACCACTCGCTCGGGGACGGCGACTTCGACCGGTGGGTCCGGGTCGCCCGGGAGGTGACGGTCGCGCAGGCGACCCTGACCGCCGGCAACGCCACCGTCGAGATCGACCGGGTGTTGCGGGAGTGCTGGACCCAGCAACGTCCGGTCTATCTGCGGCTGCCCGGCGACGTCGCCCGGCAGCCGGTCCCGAAGCCGCCCCGGCGGTTCGACCGGCCGGCACCGGTCAACGCTCCCGAGCAGCTCGACGCGTTCGACGCCGCCGCCCAGCGGCTGCTGAACGGCGCCACCTGCCCGGCCCTGCTGGTCGGCAACCTGGCCCTCCGGTACGGCCTCGGCGCCGAGATCGCCGCGCTGCTCGCCGACCGGCACTGGCCGGCCGCCACCCAGGGCCTCGGCCGGGGGCTGCTCGACGAGACCGGCCCGAACTACGTCGGCGTCTACAACGGCGGGGACAGCGTCGAGCCGGTGCGGCGGATCATCGAGGAGGCCGACGTGCTGGTCTGCGTCGGTACCAAGTTCTTCGACTGGGACGGGCTGTTCACCGCCGACCTGGATCCGGCCCGGATCATCTCGATCGGCCGACGGGCGAGTTCGGTGGGCGGGCGGCTCTTCGAACCGGTCGCCCCGGCCGCCGCGCTGGCCCGGCTGCACACCATCGGGCCGGTCCGCGCGGTCGACTGGGCGACCGCGGCCGATCCGGGCCGGCCGCCGGCAGCGCGGCTCGACCCGGCCAGCAACGCGCCGATCAGCCAGGCCCGGCTCTGGCCGGCGATCTCGGCGATGCTCGCCGAGGGCGACATCGTGGTGCCGGAGACCGGTACGCCGTCGTTCGGGGTCGCGTCGATCCGGCTGCCCAGGAGCGCGGTCTGCGTACAGGCGCCGCTGTGGGGAGCGATCGGGTACGCCGTACCGGCCGCGTTCGGAGCGGGGACGGCGGCACCCGAGCGGCGGGTGGTGCTGATCACCGGGGACGGGTCGCTGCAACTGACCGCTCAGGAGATCAGCCGGATGCTCGCCACCGGTCAGCGACCGGTCATCTTCGTACTCAACAACGCCGGTTACACGGTGGAGCGGGCCGTCGACGGCCGGCACCAGCCGTACAACGACATCGACAACTGGCGGTACACCGACCTGCCGTCCGTCTTCACCCGACAGATCGCGGTCGACTCGCACCTGGTCGGCACCGAGGGGGAGTTGGCCCGGGTACTGGCCGGGCTGAGCGGCGTACCGGACCGGCCGACCGTGGTAGAGGTGAACCTCGACCGGCTGGACCTGCCGGCCGGGATGCCGCAGTGGGGCCGGGAGACGACGGCGGTCGACTACCAGACGACGCTGGGCGAGGAACCCCGGCTCTCCTGGCGGGGCCCGCCGGACCAATGACCCCGATCACTCCGGCACGTGCACCCGGCACCCCGTACGCCCGAGTCGGGCGGCGACCGGCCGCCCAGGATGCCGGGCGGCGAGGTCGAGGATCTGCCGGGTCGGGTCGAGGGGCTCGGCGGGCGGCACCGGCTGCTGCGGTCCCCGGATCGGGAAATCCGGAGATGCCGGCAGACTGCGGTGCAGGGTGCCGGCGAGGTGGCGTAGGCAGTTCGGGACCGCCTCGGAGAGGCTGCGGTCGAGCGGAACTGTGGCGGGATCGAGCGGGGCGTCCGGGGCGACGGCGGTCACCTGCCAGCGCAGCCCGTGGGCGAGCCGGGGATCGCCGGCGTCGTGCCGGTGGTCGGCGACGGTGACCTGGAGGCCGAGGCCGAGCCCGCAGACCAGCCGGGCGAGTCGGGGTAGAGGCGGCACGTCCCGGCCGGCGGCGGAGACGACGACCCGGGCGGCCGGACGACCCCGAGCGACCGCCGAGGTACGCCTCGGCCGGGTCATCGTCCGGATCGGACAGTGTGACGACACCGTCCAGCAGGTCATGGTCGAGACTGCGCCCTGGCTGCGGAAACCTGACTCGCACCCGCACTGTCGAGTTGCCCCGCCTGTGCGTCCAAGCCGGGACTGCCGGTCGACCGGAGCTCCGATAGTGTTTGCGCGACGACGCAGATGTGAACTCGTTCGGGGTGCGACCGTCATGATCGGAGCTGCTCCGGAAGTCCGAAGAGGTCGCCAGCCGATTCTGACCGATCCGAGCGGAGCCAGCAGTACAACGTCAGCCACCGACCATCCGCCCGTGTTCGTGCGTCTCGAAGCGTTAGAGGTTATCGACCGATGTCAGGGCAAGGGTGTCTTCGTGACGGATCCGAAGACCTGGCTGCGGGAGCCTCAGCACCACCACGAGCGCCCAGTCCGAGCTGCCTCCCCGATCCGGGTCGGCGGCGTCGACGGGAAAGTCCGGGCTGGCGGCGTTGACCGCTCCAGGGCCCTCCTCGGCCTCTATGGTGATCCACCGTCCGTCCTGGAGCCGGAAGGTGTACTGGCCGAAAGCCGTCGTGTCGACCTCGTCGAGAAGCCCGAACTCAGGGTGTTCGATCAGCTCTACCGTCGCCGACCGATAGTCCCAGTTGGTGCCCAGGCCGTTGGCGAAGACCAGGTCGTATTCGGGCGACACGACGCCGTGGCAGAAGGCGAAGCGGTCCTGCCGGCCGATCTTCAACGACTGGTCGAGGTTGTACCAACCCGGGTCCCACAGCGCGAGGAGGGTCAGGTCGCTACCCACGCCACGACTGTAGGGCTGGCTGTCATCAGCTACGGGCCAGCGGCACCATCACCGGCCGCCACGCCGGGCGGATGACGTCCGGGGCCAGGACCGCCGACGGGCTCATGCCGAGAGATCCCGGCATGAGCCGTCGCTCCAGGCGCCGGCAACGGTTTGTTGCGGCAACTGCCGTAGGGATTCGATGCCCATCGGTGCTGGCCGGTGGCCGGCTGGCTCCCGCTGGCGTGGCCGCGACCGGCATGACCCTGCGAGAATCGACCTGCCACGATCGCCGCCAGTTCGCGGCGTCGACTGTTCCACTCCGGACGGGTGGGAAGGACGCACATGGCAGGGACAAGCTGGCGACTGAGCCTGACGATCAGCCCGGTCGCGATCCTCCCGACGTCCGCCCTCGCGGTGCTCGGCCTCGCGCTGGGCGGATTGGATTTCGACGACGGCTTCTGGGGTTGGGCGACGGTGCTCCTCGCCGGCTACCTGGTCAACGCCGGGCTGGACTGGCTGGGCACCGTCACCGGCTACTCCGGTTGGATCTCGGGGCGGACCGGGGCCTGGATCAAGGTGCGCTGGCTGTTGACCGGTGTGCTGGTCAACATGCTGCTGCTCGCCGTGCTCCCGTGGTTCGCCGGCCTCTTCGGGTTGGACATCTCGACCGGTGGGCCGGGCACGGTCCTGCTGGCGGCGGCGATACTCGGCCTCTGCTTCTATCTCGGTTCACGCTTCGAGGACATCTCGTTCTACTTCGAGAAGGGCGCACCCGAGCGGCCCGAATCCGACGAGCCGTAGCCAGCCGTAGTACGGGCCGAGGACCGCACCCGGCCGCCGTACTAGGCTCGCCTGGTCGGCGACCTTGGGGGAGGACGGTATGCGACCGGGGTGGTATCCCGATCCGTCCGGCCGGTACCCGTTGCGGTGGTTTGACGGTACACGGTGGACGCCGCAGGCGCTCGACGGATGGCAGCGACCGGTCGTCGACCCGCTGCCGGCGGTGGCCGAGACCGCCTCCGCAGCAGGCTCGCCGCCAGCAGTGTCCGGTACGCCGCCGGCAAGGTCAGGTACGCCGCCGGCATTGCCAGGTGTGCCGCCGGCATTGCCAGGTGCGGCTCCGGCGCCGCTGTCCGTGGCGGTGCGCCCGGCCGACCAGGGACGGTGGCTGTTCTGGCTGGCCTGGCGCATCTTTCTGCTCGCCGTCGCCCTCGGCCTGCTGTTGACCGGCTTCTTCGTGCTGCCGTGGGGCCACATCCTCCGCCCCGGAATGCCGGTGACAACGATCCACTACCTCGACTTCGCAGGCTGGATCGACGCGGCCGACCTGGAGGCCAGCGGATGGCAGCGCGCGTACGCCCAGGGACTGGGGCTGGTGCACGCACTCGTGGTACTCGTCGCCACCGCCGTGACGATCGCGGTGAGCCGGCCCGGCAGGCACGCCCCCTGGGGCGGCCTCCTGCAGTTGCTGCTCTTCGCGTCGATGATCGCCGTCCACTTCGGCTCACCGTTCGCCGACATCGAGGGCGTACATCCCGCAGGTGCGGGGCTGGCGGTCTTCGGCGGCATCTTCGCGCTCTTCGTCGCCTGCCCCGGTTTCGGGACGAAGCCCAAAACGCCGCCCCCGGCACGCTAGCCGGGCGCCGCTCACGCTCAGAGGCCGAGGTCGCTCAGCCCGGGGTGGTCGTCGGGGCGCCGTCCGAGCGGCCAGTGGTACTTCCGCTCCGACTCGGCGATCGGTAGGTCGTTGATGCTGGCCAGCCGGACCCGCATCAGCCCGTTCTCGTCGAACTCCCAGTTCTCGTTGCCGTACGACCGGAACCAGTTACCGGAGTCGTCGTGGCACTCGTACGCGAACCGCACGGCGATCCGGTTGCCCTCGGTGGCCCAGAGTTCCTTGATCAGGCGGTACTCCAGTTCCTTGGCCCACTTGCGGCGCAGGAACGCGACGATCTCGTCCCGCCCCTGGAGGAACTCGGCCCGGTTGCGCCATCGGGAGTCCGGGGTGTACGCCCGGGCCACCTTCTCCGGATCCCGGCCGTTCCAGGCATCCTCGGCCAGTCGCACCTTCTGGATCGCGGTCTCGGTGCTGAACGGGGGCACCGGAGGACGTGTCGCCATGATCCCATCCTAGGCAGGACGTCGGTTACCCGTGCTTCTCCCGGCTATCCGGGCGTCAGGCACCAGTAGCCGTACGGGTTGCGGTAGAGGTCCTCCGGGTCGTAACGGGCGCAGTCCCGGCTGCCCAGCACCCAGTGCGGGGCGTCGGCGGCGAGCGCGAAGGTCTCGCCGTCGCGGATCTGCCGCGCCCCGGGCTCGGTCAGCAGATAGCGGGCCAGGGCGTCGAGCAGGCGTACCTGCGGGTCGATCTCAGCAGCCCCGGTCGGCTGCCCGGCGCGCAGTTCGACATCCGGGGCGCCGAGCAGGTGCATCCCGCAACTGTAGACCGCCACGCCGTCGGTGATCGGCCGCTTGACCCAGGCCCGGTGCAGCACCACCGCCAGGGTCGGGTCGTCGGTCGCGGCGGCGGCCCGGTCGGCCAGGTCGAGCCAGCGGTCCCGGCCGTGCGCCAGGCCGCTGCTCTCGTTGCGTACCGCCGTGGCGCCGGCCCGGAGCAGCGCGGCGGTCAACGCCAGCATCCGCCGCGACACCTCCAGCGCGGTCTGCCGGGTGGCCGGCGGCGACAGCAGGTACGCCACCGTGTCGTGCTTCCTGACCGCTCGCCGGTCGGCGTCGGTGAAACTCGGGCTGGTCAGCGAGGACCGGAACGAGGCGACCATCCGCGGGTCGGGCTCCGGGCGGGAGTATTCGGTGTCGAGGGTGCAGTCCGGGCCACCGATCTCGGCCGCGAGCCGGGCCACGACGTCGAGGTCCAATCCTGCGCCGAGCACACAGAGCACGTGCTGCGGCGGCGCCGATCCGGCCTCGTCGATCACGCCCGGCAGGCTACCAACGGGTACCGCGCCGCTGTCAACGTGTCCGACGCAGCGGGCCGGCCGGACCCGGTAGCGCAGGGGCGCCCGACGGCAAGGGCGGTGCCCGCCGCCCCGGACAGGGACGGCGGGCACCACCGCTCTGCGGTCACCGCCGGGTCAGCACCCGGCTGCCACCGGTCAGATCCCGCCCAGCCGGGCCGGACACGGGTTCACCGGTGCCAGGGTGAAGTCGAGCGTGCTGACCAGACTGGCCTGGATCTGCTGCCGTTTCACCTGCGGCACCCAGCCGTCCTTGGCGGCGATGACGTCGTACCGGCCCCTCGGCAGCCACCACGAGTACGCCCCCTTGTCCACGGTGGAGAGCGTGTAGCCGGTGGACGGGTCGCCGACCAGGTTGACCCGGACCGTCGCCGCCAGCGACACCTCGGCGCCGCCGCAGGTCCGGCCGAGCACCGTACCCTGGATCTTGCCCCAGGTGCCGGGCGGGGAGACGTTCATCTCCACTCCGACCACCGGTACCGGATAGGGGCTGTCCGTCACCAGGCCGAGTTCGGCGGTGTAGGTGCCGGGCTGGGCGACCCCGGCCGCGGCGGTGGCGGTCAGGGTGACCGTGACGTTCCGGGACGCCCCGGCGGCCAGGGTGAAGCTGGCCGGCGCGGTGCTCAGCCAGGACGCCTCGCCCGCCGCCAGACAGGCTTCCAGCCCGCCGAGCCGCTCGGTCTCGGCCGACCCGACGAACGAACTCGGCGAGCCACCCACCTTGTACGCGCCGCAGACGCCGGCACCCCGGTAGCGGGCGAACTGCGCGTTCGGCAGGTTCACCCAGGCACCGGCCACCGGGTCGTACCCGATCGTCCGGTTGGTCAGCGTGGTCGTGGCGGCGGTGACACCGCCGGCCAGCACCAGCATGCCGCCGGCCGCCGCGTACTGAGAGCCCCAGAGGTCGATCGGCATGTCCGGCAGCGAGTCCCAGGCGTCGGTGGCCGGGTCGTAGACGTAGCCGTTCTTGTACTCCACCGCGCCGACACCGCCGGCACAGTAGACCTTGCCGCCGATGCCGCCGCAGGACATCCAGGAGGAACCCTGCGGATAGTCGGCGGCGGTGTCGAACGTGCCGGCGAGCGGGTCGAAGACCGTCACGTCCGGGGTGTCGACGGAGCACTCGTTGTCGCCGCAGCCACCGACGACGTAGAGCTTGCCGCCACTGGTCGCGAACGCGGCCGCCGCCCGGGGCGCCGGGTTGGTCACCCCGGGCAGGGTGCTCCAGGCCCCGGTCGCCGGGTTGAACACGTCGACCGTGGCCACCGGGGCCGAACCGGCACCCCAGCCGCCGATCGCGTAGATCCGGCCGTTCAGCGCGGCGACCGCCGGCTTCGACCGCGCGGTCGGCATGTCAGGCAGCGCCGTCCAGACGTTGGTCGCCGGGTCGTAGACCCAGGTCTTGCGCTCGGTGCCGGTGTCGGCACCACCACCGATCGAGTAGACCTTGCCGTCCAGGGTCACCGCCGAGTTGTCGTAGATCGACGCCGGGAGGTTCGCCACCCGGGTCCACGCCTCGTCGACCAGCGGCGCGGCGCCGGCGGTACCGGTGCCGGGCCCGTACGCGGTCCCGGTGCGGCTCTGGCTCAGCCCCTTCATCTTGTGTTCCACCAGCTCGGCGCCCTTCGCCGAGAGCTGGCTGAACTGGGCCGCCCGCTCCATCGCCTGCACTGTGGCCGGCGCGTTGCCGGTGTTCGTCACCGTCAGGGTGACGTTCCGGGTGGTGCCGTACGGCTGGTGCAGTTCCAGGGCGTCCGAGGTGACCGTCAGCCGGGCAGCCTTGAGCGCGAAGTCGGCCCGCCGGGTGGCGTCCGCAGGCACTGTCACCTGCTTGGTGAACGCCCGGTACGGCGACAGGCTGGCGGTGAGCGGCTGCGCCCCGGTCAGCCCGGAGAAGAGCCAGTAGAAGCCGTCCGGGATGTTCGGGTCGTCCGGCGTCGCCGCCGACACGCCCTTGTCGGCCGGCTGGTTGTCGCTGACCACCGTGACGCCGTTGAGCGGGCCGCCGGTGTTGGCGTCGGTGGTGAAGCCGGCGACCAGGCCGCCCGGCTTCGGGGTGCAGGTCCGGTTGACGAGCTGGACGTTGTCCACCTGCCACCACCAGGCGAAGGTGCCGTTGAACCGGAACCGCACCCGGGTGTTGGCCACGCCGGCCGCCGGATCCAGCGGTACCTCCTCGACCCGTGGGCCACGCCGGCTGACCGTCTGGTGCCAGACGTTGGTCCAGGTCGTACCGCCGTCGGTGGAGACGTCGACGTCGGCGGTGTCGCTGACCCCGACCGCCCGCCAGTCGCTGTTGAAGCGCAGCAGCGGCGCGCCCGTCGCCGAAAAGTCCAGCGGCGGCGTGACCAGGTCGGTGTCCTGGGTGTTGCCGCTGCCCAGAGCGTCACTGTCGATGATCGCGAAGTTGCCGGTGCCGCCGGTCAGGTTGGTCCGGCCGGCCGGGTCGTCGAAGGCCCAGCCGCCCTTGTCGGTCCGGTTCACCACCGACCAGCCGGCCGGGGTCGAGGTGCCGTCGAAGCTCTCCGTCAGCAGCGGGTCGCTGAACCCGGCCGCGTAGCCGGCGGCGGTGCAGGCCGGCAGCACGGTGGCGCTGACGTTGACGGTCTTCGAGCCGGTGCCGACCGCCACCTCGGTGCTGACCGGGCGGTAGCCGGGGTGGACGACCGTGGTGTCGAGCCGGTAGCTGGCGCTGCCGGGGACGGTGAACGAATAGGCGCCGGTCACCGGGTTGGTGAAGACCGGGCCGCCGGGCCGGCCGGAGACCTCGATCTTCGCGTACAGCGGCCAGCCGTGCCCGGAGCCGTCGGTGACCTTGCCGGCGACGGTGACCATCCGGGCCGTGCCGAGGGCGAAGTTCTGGGTGAGCACGTCGCCCCGGGCCACGGTCACGGTGGCGGTGCCGGGGTTGAAGCCGTACCCGCTGGCGGTCAGTTCGTGGGTGCCGACCGGCAGTACCAGCGCGTACCGGCCGTCCGCGTCGGTGACCGTGTTGAACTCGCCGGTACGCACCTCGGCGCCCGCGACCGGCTCCCCGGTGCTGGCGTTGGTGACGGCGCCGGTGACCCGGCCGGAGTCGCCGCGCGGCGCCGCCTCGACCGCCTGGTACGCGTTGAGCCGGCCCTCGCCGAAGGTGTTGTTGTCGTCGAGGGTGCCGCCGCAGGTGAGCGCGTCGACGTCGGTGGCGGTGTCGTCGAGCAGCCGTTCGGTGGCCGGGATGTTGCCCTTCAAGCCGGGCGCGGCCGACCAGATCAGCGCGACGGTGGCGGAGACGTGCGGTGCCGCCATCGAGGTGCCGCTGCCCGTCCCGTAGCCGTTGCTGGGCAGGCTGGACCGGACGTTGCTGCCCGGCGCGGCGATGTTCGGCTTGACCGACCCGTCGATGCTGGACACGCCCCGGCCGGAGAAGCTGGAGACGTTGTTGTTGCTGTCGTAGGACCCGGCCGCGTAGGTCAGGGGGTAGTCGCCGGGGTTCTCGGTGGTGTTGCAGCCCGGCCCGTCGTTGCCGGCGGAGAAGCTGGGGAAGATGCCGGCGGCCCGCCAGGAGACCACGGTCTGCTTGTACCACTCGTCGTTGCGGCCGCCGCCCCAGGAGTTGTTGACGATGTCCGGGGCCAGGTCGGGCCGGGCGTTCTGCCCGTTCAGGTCGGTCGGGGCGAGCACCCACTGGCCGGCGGCGAGCAGGGAGGCGTCGGTGCAGTCGTTGGTCTCGCAGCCCTTGGCGGCGATCCACCGGGCCCCGGGCGCCACCCCGATCTGGTTGCCGGCACCGTCGTCGCCGACCATCGTGCCCATGGTGTGCGTACCGTGGCCGTTGTTGTCGCACGGCGCCGGGCTGGCGCAGACCCCGGCCGGGTCGAACCAGTTGTAGTTGTGGTCGAAGCCACCACCGGTGTTGCCCCGGTAGGAGTTCCGCAGCGCCGGGTGGTCGAACTGCACCCCGCTGTCGATGTTGGCGACGACCACGTCCTCGCCCCGGGTGTCGAACTCGGACCAGACCCGGGGTGCCCCGATGTTGTCGATGTTCCACTCGACCGCGTTGGTGCCGGTGCCGGTGGTGGCGCGGAACGGCTCGGGCTTGATCAGTTCGTAGGTACGACTCGGTTCGATGCTCTGCACGTCGTCCCGGGCCGCGATCGCGTCGAGCAGGGCGCGGTCGCCCTCCACCCGCAACACGTTGGCGATCCAGTACGACCGGTACGTCACGCCGCGCTTGTCCAGTTCGGCGCGGAGGTCGCGCTGGCTGCGCTCCGCGGTGGCGGTGAGCGTCCGGTAGACCGCGCTGGCCCGGTCGGAGTCGGCCAGCTTCGCCGCTCCGCTCAGCTCGGCGCGTTCTCGCAGGTAGACGGTGAACGTGGTGCTGCCTTCTGCGGCGAGTTCGGCGAGCAGTTCCCGGTTCACCTCCGCCTCGGGACCGGCCGCCGTGGCGACCGCGGGCTGTGCGGTGACGCCGAGCAGCACGGCGGCCGCGGCGGCCACCAGGCGCCAGCGTCTCGGCCGTCGTGCCCAGCTCCGTCCGGAACGATGCAGCATGGTTCCTCCCCCACTGTTCGGCGTCCCGAGCCATCCCGGGAGCCAGTTCCCCCAGCTCCGGGCTGCCCGGTGCTGCCGCGCGCGCGTGGGTCCGACGTTTGCTTACGGACAGCGCCCCCCACATCGGCTTGGAGTAATGCTCTTGCGCCCCGGGGTGGTGATCAATGCCCGATGTCGGCCAGTATCTAGGCAGTAACTAGGCGTATCTCGGTCAGGAGTGAGCCGAATGCCTTACATCGGTTAGCGTCGCTGTTGACTCGCCCGGTCAAACCCGTTTGGCTAGGGTCCGCAGCCGACGGGGGAGGAGTGGAGCGAGGTGGCAAGCGGAGAAGTCCCGCTCGTCGTGTGCGTGTCGACGGACGTTGCGGTGCGGGAACGGGTGGTTCGACGACTCGACGACTTCGGTACGGTCGTGATCTGTTCGGACCTGTCCGAGTTGCGGGCAATGTTGTTTCCGATGGTTGGCAACGCGACGGATTCCGAACCAGGGCCGGTGAGCCTCGGTGACCTGTCCGTCGACCCGGGCGGCCACCTGGTCACCTGGCGCGGCGAGCCACTGGCGCTGACCCGGCTGGAGCGGGAGCTACTGGCCCGGCTGGCCAGCGCGCCGCTCGGGGTGTGGACCTACGAGCGGCTGTTCGCGTCGGTCTGGGGCGGCGCCTATCTCGGCGACACCGCCATCCTGCACTCCGCGGTGAAGCGGCTGCGCCGCAAGCTGCGCGCCGTCGAGGGCGGGCCGCAGGTGCAGACCGTACGCGGCGTCGGCTACCGGCTCGCCCCTGGACACTGACCGGGGGGCCACCGTGCCACCATGTCGGGCGTGAGCATCGACGCCCCGACATCGGCCTGGCCCGGCCAGCCGGCCCCTCCGGCCCCGCCCCGGCGGCAGCGCTGGCTGCTCGCCGGCCTGGTGGGCTGGGGCGCGCTGCTGCTGGTGCTCACTCTCGTCTCGGTCTACGGCGACGAGCCGACCGTGAAAGAGCAGCGCACCATCGAGCAGGCCGAACCGGTGCTGGACCGGGCCCTCGGTGAACTCGTCGCGGCAGCCGGCCCGGACGTCGCCGTCGAGATCGCCGGACTACCGGTACGTGACGACTGCGAACTCACCGTCGTCCGGGACGGCGCGTCGCTGGACGCGGCGGTGGTCGTGCACGCCCCGGACGCGGACGTACCCGCACTGCTGGACCGGATCGCGGACCGGCTGCCGGCGGCGTACCGGGCCAGGGTCCGGCACAGTGCCGACGGCAGCACCCACGCGCTGCGCGCCGACGCGGGTGAGTTCGTGGCGATCGACGGCGGTCAGGCCGGGCCCGGGGTGGTCGAGCTGACCGTCGACACCGGCTGCCGACCGGTCTCCGGCGACCCGGAGGAGCGGGCCGTTCCGCCGCTGCCGCCGGCCGAGCCGGACCCGCTCCGGGTGCTCGGCGTACTCGGCGCGGCCGAGCCGACCCCGGTCGAGCTGGTCGCCGCGCGCTGCCCGGGGCAGGGCACCACCTGGACCGCACGCGCCACCGGCCGGGGCGTGCCGGCCGGTCTACCGAGCGCCGCGCTGCCCCGGCCGGCCGGCGCCGTCGTGGTTGCCGACACCCCCGAGCTGTACGCGTACCGCAGCGGCCCGGTGAGCGTGGTGGTCGAGAGCGGCGACGGCCGGATCCGGGTCGCGGTCAGCACCGGCTGTGCTCGGTAACGGCGCATTCCGTGTGGAGCGCAGGCAGGCGCTTCCCGTTTCGCGGTGGTACCAGGATGTCGTTTCGCGGGTGATACCAGGATGTCATCGTGATGACACCCTGGTATCACGCCCGAAGTGCATATACCTGCGCGGCCCGGTCAGCTCCCGGCGCCCCCGGGCCCTAATAGACCAGCGCCTGGGCGCCGTCCGCCATCGCCTCCTCGACGAAGACCGCCGCCCCGGCGATGCGTACCCCGGGCAGCACGTCGGACTCGCCGATTTCCCGGCGGGCGGCACACTGGGTGCAGACCGTGACCCGGCCGCTGCTCAGGATCACGTGCAGCAGCTCAGCCAGCGGCGCGGAGTGCGGCAGCTCGAACTCCTCGGCCCGGCCGGGCAGCGCGAACCAGCTCGACTCACCGGTCAGCCAGAGCGACACGTCGACGCCGGAGGCGACCGCGGTCGCGGCGACGGTGAACGCCTGGGCGCAGCGCTCAGGCGAATCCGAACCGGCGGTGGCCTTGACGACCAGGGTACGAGCCATGCCGCCAGCATAGGATCTACCCGTCATGGTTACCGAGATTGGGTTCGTCAGCCTGCTGGTCGCGGGTTTCGGCGCGCTCGCCGGTTACCTGGTCTACTTGGCCGTGAGAATTTCGAGAGGACGTTGGTGAGCGACAACCCCATCGAGCCGCCGCCCTGGCTGAACGCGCCGCCGGTCGACCCGTACCCGTACGAGGAGACGTACGACCTGCGCAAGGGGCCGGACCTGCACCCGGCGCTGCTCGGCCTGCTGCCGTACGTCGGGCTCTGGCGTGGGCGGGGGCGGGGCGGGTTCCCCAGCATCGAGGACTTCGACTACGCCCAGGAGATCCGGATCACCCACGACGGGCGGCCGTTCCTCTACTACGAGTCCCGGGCCTGGATCCTGGACGAGCAGAGCCGGCCGGTCCGGCCCGCCGGTCGCGAGGTCGGCTGGTGGCGGGCCGTACTCGACGCCGACGGCAGGGGCACCGACGAGCTGGAGGTCCTGCTCACCACCCCTACCGGGATCATGGAGCTGCACATCGGCAAGGTCACCGGCACCCGGGTGGAGATCGCCACCGACGCGGTGGTGCGCAGCGCGACCGCCAAGGAGGTCACCGCCGGGCACCGGCTCTTCGGCATCGTCGAGGGGGCCCTGCTCTACGCCCAGGAGATGGCCGCGGTCGGGCACCCGCTCTCCCCGCACCTCTCCGCCCGGCTGATCCGGGTCGGCGGCTGACGGCCACCGCTCAGCGCGGCGGGACGGGGAAGCCGAGCAGGTCGGCCAGTACGGCGGTGTGCGGCGAGGCGGCCAGCGGCACCCCGTCCAGCTCGCGGACCTCGGCGAGGCCGCGTACCGACGAGGTGAACCAGACCCCGTCGGCGGTGTGCAGCTCGGCGGGGGTGACCAGGCGGCGGGCCGCCGTCCAGCTCAGGTCGTCGGCCTGCCGGAGCAGCCAGTCGGCGGTCACCCCGGGCAGGACACCGGTCTGCTCCGCCGGCACGGTGCACAGCTCCTCGCCGGTCAGCCAGACCAGGTTGGCGGTCGGCCCCTCCAGGGCGTACCCCTCGGTCGAGGTCCAGAGCACGTCGTCCACGCCGTTGCCGGCGGCCCAGCGCCGGGCGGCCGCACTCAGCGCGTACGACAGGGTCTTGAGCCCGCCGAGCAGCCACGGCCGGCCGGCGCGGGCGTCGGTGGCGATCCCGAGCGGCAGGGTCGCCACCCGGACGCCGTCCCGCCGGGCCTGCCGGGACGCGGCCGGCACCCGGGAGAGGGTGGCGTAGACGGTCGGTCCGGTGCCGCCCTCCGGTCCCCGGGTGCAGACCAGCCGCAGCGCCCCCTCGGTCCCGATCGGCCAGCCGGCGCAGGCGGTGTCGAGCAGTTCGCGCAGCTCGCCGGTGCCGGGAAGCGGCAGCTCCAGCGCCGCCGCCGACCGGGCCAGCCGGGCCAGGTGCTCCCCGACCAGCCAGGGGCGGCCGGCCCGGACGTGCATCGTCTCGAAGAGCCCGTCACCCTGGAGTACGCCCCGGTCGTCGGCCCGGATCAGTGGCTCGTCAGCCGGCATCACGCCCCGGCCGAGTACGGCGACGACCGGCCGCTCGCTCGACATCCTGCCGAGGGTAGCGGCCGAGGGGTCGTACTCGCCGAGGCGCACTATGCTTTGTCGGTGTCGGAATCGTCACTTGCGGAAATGCTGCGTTCCCGCGGACTGCGGTTGACGGCGCAGCGGCAGCTGGTCCTCGAAGCCGTGCTGGAGCTCGGGCACGCCACCCCCGAGCAGGTGCACTCGGCGGTCCGCGAGGTCGCCGCCGGAGTGAACATCACCACGATCTACCGGACCCTGGAACTACTCGAACGCCTCGGACTTGTTACCCATACGCACCTGTCCCACGGGTCGCCGACGTACCACGCCGCGGGTGAGGACACCCACGTGCACCTGGTGTGCCGGATCTGCGGGGCGGTGGACGAGGTCGATCCGGAGGTCTTCGGGCCGCTCTGCGACAAGCTCGCGGCCGAACGGGGCTTCCAGGTCGACATCGGGCACGTGGCGCTCTTCGGCGTCTGCGGGCGGAGCGACTGCGAGGAGCGGCGGGAATGATCGACATTGCGGGTGCGGTGGCTGTGCAGGCGATCGACGAGCAGACCCGGGACCAGCCGGAGCCGGAGCACGCCGCCGCCGGGGTACGCCCGGTGGCCGCCCACTACGGCGACCCGATCCGCGAGCAGCGACTGCTCGCCACCGACGTCGGCCTGGTCGACCGGTCGCACCGGGGGGTGATCGCCGTCCCCGGGGTCGAACGGGCGAGCTGGCTGCACACCCTGACCAGCCAGCACCTCGCCTCGCTCGCCGCCGGGCAGGGCAGCGAGCTGCTGGTCCTCTCCCCGCACGGGCACGTCGAGCAGCACGCCATGGTCGCCGAGGACGGCGAGACCACCTGGCTGGACACCGAGCCGGGCGACACCGGCGGCCTGCTGAGCTATCTGGAGAAGATGCGCTTCTTCACCCCGGTCGACCCCCGGGACGTTACCGCCGACTGGGCACTGCTCTCACTGGTCGGGCCGCGCGCCACCGAGGCGGTCGGCCCGCTCGGCGTCACCGGGCTGGCCGAACCGGACCTGCTCGGGGTGCCGGGCCCGAAGTTCGCCGCCGGCTCCCTGCCACCCCGGCCGACCGTCGTGTACGACGTACGCACGCTGCCGGGCGGAGGCTGGGCCCGCCGGGTCCGGCTCGGGGTCGACCTGCTGGTGCCCCGGGGGAGCATGCCGGAGGTGGTCGGCACGCTGACCGCCGCCGGCACGCCGGTCGCCGGGCTGTGGGCGTACGAGGCGGTGCGGGTGGCGCAGCGGCTGCCCCGGGTCGGCTTCGAGACCGACCACCGGACGATCCCGGCCGAGGTGGGACTGGTGGCTCCGGCCGTACACCTGGACAAGGGCTGTTACCGGGGGCAGGAGACGGTGGCCCGGGTGCACAACCTCGGACGCCCGCCGCGCCGGCTGGCGCTGCTGCACCTCGACGGGGTGACCACCGACCAGCTTCCGGCGACCGGTGCACCGGTGACCGCCGACGGGCGCACGGTCGGCTTCGTCGGTACGGCGGTCCGGCACCACGAGCTGGGCCCGGTCGCGCTGGCGGTGCTGAAGCGCTCGGTACCGGAGGACGCGGCCCTGCTGGTCGAGGGCTCGGCCGCCGCGATCGACCCGGAGTGACCGGCCGCCGCCTCGGTTAGGATCCCGGCATGACGGGCACCTTGATCACGGTCGCGCCGACCGGGGCCGAGTCGGCGAAGGCGGAGGTCCCGGCGCTGCCGGTCACCCTCGACGAGCTGGTGGTCACCGCGAAGGAGTGCGAGGCGCTCGGCGCGGCGGTGATCCACGTGCACATCCGGGACGGCCAGGCCCGGCCCACCCTCGACCTGGGCCGGCTGCGGGAGACCGTGGCCGCGCTGCAGGAGAGCACCGACCTGATCGTGCAGCTCTCCACCGGTGGCGCGGTGACCGATCCGGAGGCGGACCGGCTGGCCGTGCTCGACGCCGCTCCGGAGATGGCCTCCTGCACCATGGGTACGGTCAACTTCGGTGACGACGTCTTCCTCAACCGCTGGCAGTTCGTCGTCGACCTGCACACCCGGATGCAGGACCGGGGCGTCGTGCCGGAGTACGAGATCTTCGACCTCGGCCACCTGGCCGCGCTGCGCCGGCTGCTCGACCGGTACGGCCTGCCGGCCGGCGGGCACGTGCACGTCGACTTCGTGATGGGGGTGCCCGGCGGGATGCCGGGCAGCACCGAGGCGCTGGTCGCCTGTGCCCAGGCGCTGCGGGACCTGCCGGACGGGACGACGTTCTCGGCGACCGGCATCGGCCGGAGCACCATCCCGGTGATGCTCGCCTCGGTCTCGGCCGGCGGGCACCTGCGGGTCGGCATGGAGGACACCATCACGTACGCCAAGGGGCGTCCGGTGGAGTCCAACATGCAACTGGTCGCCCGGGCGGTCGGGCTGGCCCAGCTCGCCCAGCGCCCGCCGCTGAGTCCGGCCCAGGCCCGGGAGCTGTTGGGACTCGCGGCACAGCGCTGAGGGGTGCCGGGGCACCGGGCCGGCCCGGTGGGTACCGTCCGCGACCATGGGCGAGATCTACGACGGCGGCGTACCGCTGGTGGAGGCGGTCCGGTCGGGCTTCGTGGAGTCCGTGCACCGGGGTTCCGTGGTGGTACTGGACACGGCCGGTTCGGTGCGGGCCGAGGCGGGTGACGTACGCGGACCGGTCTTCCCGAGGTCGTCCAACAAACCGCTCCAGGCGATCGGGATGCTCCGGGCCGGGCTGCCGCTGACCGGTGCCGACCTGGCGGTCGCCTGCGCCAGCCACCACGGCGAGGAGCTGCACGTCGAGCGGGTCGGTGCGCTGCTGCGGCGCGCCGGGCTGGACGAGTCGGCGCTGCGCTGCCCGCCGGACCTGCCGCTGTCGGAGTCGGCCCGGGTCGCCCTGCTGCGGGCCGGGGGTGGGCCGTCCCGGCTCCGGATGAACTGCTCCGGCAAGCACGTCGGGATGCTGCTCGCCTGCCGGGCCGCCGGCTTCCCGACGGCGGAGTACTGGCGTCCCGAGCACCCGCTCCAGCAGCGGATCACCGCCGCGATCGAGGAGTTCACCGGCGAGCCGGCGGCGGCGGTGGGGATCGACGGCTGCGGTGCACCGCTGCTCGCCGTCTCGCTGACCGGCCTCGCCCGGGCGTACCTGCGGCTGGTCTCGGCCGAGCCGGGCTCGGTGGCCCGGACCGTCGCGGACGCGATGCGGGCGTACCCGGAGATGGTCGCCGGCACCGGCGCCGAGGCGTACGACACCCGGCTGATGACCGGGATCCCCGGGCTGCTCGCCAAGAGCGGCGCGGAGGGCGTGGTCGCGGTGGCGGTGCCCGGGGTCGGCGCGGTGGCGGCCAAGATCGACGACGGTGCGTCGCGCGGCCGGATGCCGGTGCTGGTCTCGGCGTTGCGCCGGCTGTCGCTGGACGCCCCGATCCTCGACGAGCTGGCCGAGTTGCCGCTGTACGGCGGCGGCGAGGTCGTCGGCTCGGTACGCACCCGCTGGTGACCCGGCGCCGGCCGATGAGACGCCGCTAACTATTGCTAACTTTCGCAAGCATTTTGCTTGCAGGAGCAAGCGCCGCTCGCTACCGTCGAGACATGGCCAATCCGAAGGACCTTCCGCGGGACATCGGCGGGTTCATCCGCGACCTGCGCCGCAACGCGAAGATCTCGTTGCGGCAACTGGCCGAACAGGCCGGGGTGAGCAACCCCTACCTGAGTCAGATCGAGCGCGGGCTGCGCAAGCCGAGCGCCGAGGTGCTCCAGCAGTTGGCCAGCGCCCTGCGGGTCTCCACACCGGCGATGTACCTCCGGGCCGGGCTGCTCGACGACCGCGAGGGGCAGGGCGTGCTCGCCGCCATCGCGGCCGACCCGGACCTGACGATGCCGCAGAAGCAGTCGCTGAGCCAGATCTACGAGACCTTCCGCCGGGAGAACCTCCGGCACGCGGACGTACCGGCCGAGCCGGCCGCCACCGGCGTCCCGGTCGTCGCCGCCGACGAGGATCCGGCGGAGGCCGTCCTCGAATCGGTGGCGGTGACCGAGGCGGGCGCCGCCGCACCACCCGCCGCACCACCGACCGAATCCCGGCCCGGCACGGAGCCCACGCCGCCGGCCGCAGCCACGAAGAGGACCGCCCGGAAGGCGGTCAAGAAGGCCGCGCCGTCGACTCCGACGGTCGTCTCGGCCTCTGACGAGGAGGAAAAGTCATGACCCAGCCCCGAACCGCCCGGATCCCCGCCCCGCTCTACGCGGTGGCCGGTGCCGGCGATCTCGCATACCAGCAGTTGCGCCGGCTGCCCGCCGTGGTCAGCGGGCTCGGTGACGAGGCGACCCGCACCGAGCTGCGGTCCAAGGCCGTGACGACCACCGCCGAGCTGCGGGAGAAGGCGATCGCGACCACCGCCGAGCTGCGGGAGAAGGCCGTACTGACCCTGCGCAACGCCAACTCCGGCGCGGCGAACCTGCGCAACCGGGCCGCCAGCGGCGAGCTGGATCTGGACCGGCTGCGGGAGGCGACCATCCGCAACGCGGCGGTGGTGGTGGCCGGTGCCCAGGCCGCGCAGGAGCGGGCCGTCGCCGTCTACGGCGACCTCGTTGCCCGGGGCGAGCGGGTGGTCGGTTCCGGCGTGGTGCAGGCCGCCGACACGGTCAACGCGGACATGGCCGTCACCGAGACTCCGGCGGTGGCCGCCGCCGGACAGCCGGCGCTGAGCACCACCCCGGCCGAGGTCGTCGAGCAGGTCAAGGAGCCGGCCGCGGCGGCCGCGGCGACCGAGGCCGCCCCGGCGAAGGCCCCGGCGGTGAAGCGCCGCCCGGCCGCGAAGTCGACCCGCCCGGCGGCCAAGCGGACTCGCCCGGCGGCCGACAAGTAGGCGGCCGGCGACCGCCGAGCAACGGCCGGTGACCTCGGGTGGGTGCGCCAAGTGGCACGTACCCGGGGTCGCCGGCATAAGCTTTCCGCCATGGGCACAGCCGCGCCGCTCTTCTTCGACGACGTCGTCTTCATCATCAACCTGGTGCTGATCGTCTTCGCCCTCGTGATCCAGGGCGTCGCGCTCGTGCACTGCATCACCCAGCGCTCGGACGCCTTCCCGGCGATCGGCACCCTCCCCAAGGGAGCCTGGGTGGCCATCCTGGCCGTCTGCCTGGTGCTCACCCTGCTGCTCTACCGGCCGCTCAGCCTCTTCGCGCTGATCGGCATCGCGGCAGCGTTGATCTATCTTTTGGACGTCCGGGTCGGGTTGCGTGACCTGACCGACGGCAAAGGCTTCTGGTGAGGGATTTCCGCTGGCCACCGCCGCCCGACGGCGGGCCACGGACGTACGGCCCGGGGCCGACCGCGCCGCGCAGCGGTCGGCCGGCGCTGCCCGATCCGGAGACCGAGCTGGTCGCCACCCCGCACGGCGCACGGCTGGAGCGGCTGGTCACCGGCGACGGTGATCCGGTCACGGTCTTCGCACACGGACTCGGCACCGGCATCTCCACCACCCGACCGCTGGGCAGCGCGGTCAACGGACGCAAGATCTTTTTCCAGTTCCGAGGGCACGGCCGCTCGGAGGCTCCGGAGGGCGACTGGAGCTACGCCGACCTGGCCCGTGACCTGCGGGCGGTCGCCGATCTCGGCGGCGCCAGCCGGGCGCTTGGGATCAGCCTCGGCGCGGGCGCGCTCTGCCGGCTCCTCTGGGAGAGCCCGGCCCGCTTCGAGCGCGCGGTCTTCGTGCTGCCGGCCGTACTCGACGAACCGCGTCCGGAGGTGGCCCGGCGGCGGCTCACCGAACTGCTCACCGCAGTACGCAGCGGCGACGCCGCCGAGGTGGCCGAGGCGGTCGCCTACGAGGTGCCACCGGCGATCCGCAACACCCCGGCCGGCTGGGCCTACCTGCGGCAGCGGGTGGACCAGTTGACCCGGGACGGTCTCGCCTCCGGGCTGGCGAGTCTGGCCGGTCAGGTCGCCGTCCGGCAGCGCTCGGCACTGGCCGCGGTAACCGCCCGTACCCTGGTGATCGGCTGTGCCGGCGACGACCTGCATCCGGTCGCGGTCGCCGAGCAGCTCGCCGAGGCGCTGCCCGGGGCGACGCTGCACGTCTACGACAAGCCGGGCCTGCTCTGGACGCACCGCGCCGACCTGCGTGAACGGATCTCCGGCTTCCTCAACTGACCCGGGTTCGGCGGGCGGATCACCCGGACCGGCGGCGCAGCAGGTACCTGTCGACCAGGCTGTCGAGCTGCCCCGGTTGTGCGCCCGGCCGAGCGGCCACCGGTACCACCGGAACCCCGCCGGCCGGAGTAACGTGGCGAGCCATGGGCGTTTCCCAGCACGGCCGGACGCACCGGCTCGACCTCGCCGACCCGACCCTGCGGGAGTGGGAGTGCACGGTGCTCTCCGCCGATCCCGAGCAGGGGATCGTGCTGGACCGGTCGGCCTTCTACCCGGGCGGCGGCGGTCAGCCGCCGGACCACGGGGTGCTGCTCTGGCAGGGTGTGCAGACCCGGATCGTCGGCACCCGCAAGGGCGACGACCTCTATCTGATCCCCGCCGAGGGTGACCCGCTGCCGCCGGTCGGCACGGCGGTGACCGGCGCGGTGGAGGACGTGCGGCGCAGCCTGCTGATGCGTACCCACTCCGGGCTGCACGTGCTCTGCGGCGTGGTGTTCCGCGACTTCGGCGCCCTGGTGACCGGCGGCAACATGGAGCCGGGCGAGGCCCGGATGGACTTCAACCTGCCGGAGGTGCCGACCGACTTCAAGGCCCGGCTGGAGGACCTGGTCAACACCGAGGTCACTGCCGACCGGGCGGTGGCGGTCAAGGTGCTGCCCCGGGACGAGGCGCTGACCCTGCCGGACATCATCCGTACCCAGTCCAACCTGATTCCCGCCGACGAGCAGGAGATCCGGATCGTCGACATCGTCGGGCTGGACGTGCAGGCCGACGGCGGCACCCACGTCGCCTCGACCGCCCAGATCGGCAAGGTCCAGGTGGTCAAGGTGGAGAGCAAGGGCCGGGCCAACCGGCGGGTACGGGTCCGGCTGGTCAACTGACCCCGAGCCGGCGCGGTGCTGACGCCGTCTCGCTGACCAGCACGTCGACGGAGCGGGCGCGGTGGCCGCTCCCGTCAGCGGCCATGCTCGCCCTGTCCCCGGCCGGATCACCAGGCCGACCGGGGACTTCAGCGCACCACCGCTGCAACAGCGGCACGCAAGGCCGGGACGCCGACCCTCACCCCTCGCTCGTGCCACCGATGATCGGGGGTGGCTCTGGTGGTGGCTGCCGGTCCGGCCAGCAGATTGGGCACACGCACAGCTTCGTCACCACGCCGGGACCGTCACCGACAATCACCGACCCGGGACAGCCGTGTGGCGTCTCGCTCGGCGGCGCCGGAGGAACGCCGAGCCGGCACGGCATACACACCGTCGTCGTGTCGCTCACTGGATCCGCCGACGGAGCGTCTGCGCGACCTCCCGCAGCTCGGCCGGTGTCACCTCGCCGGGATGGGATGCGCGGGCCAGGATGTCCGCAGCCTGACCGGGTACCGGATCGCCGATCCGGGTGAGGTAGCCGACGGCCCACGTCAGGTACCGGCACTTCCCGTCGTCGTCACACTGCCGACAGCGGCGGCCGTCCTTGTGCATGTGGAGGAACCGGCGGGCGGTCAGATCCTCCAGCGTCGTCGACCAGCTATCGAACATGGATGTCACGGCGGGTTCCTCCTGCTCTTGCTCGGGGTGTGCCAGCGGCCCGTACTGCCGGTCGAGGGCGTCGACCAGCAGCCGAGCCAGCGACCCGGGCGGCAGTGTCCGCTTCAAGGCGTACGCCCGCCGGAGCACCCGGCGTACCTGCTCCGGGTCGGGGGTCACTGGTCGGCCATCGCGTCGATCACGGCACCGACCCGAACGTACGCCCGGCCGGTACTGCCGGTTCGCCGACTCGGCTCCGACCGGTACCGCCGGGAACTGGAGCAAGTCCGGTCCGGCGAACTGGGCACGTCGTTCACCGCCGACCAGCAGATCGGCTGGTCCGACTACCGGCTCGACAGGGAGTTCCGCGAGGTGCCGGCAGACCGGGCGACCGCCGAACTGTTCGACGTCGCCCCGGGCACGATGCTGCTGGAACGCCGGTTCGTGTTCCGCTCCCAGGGCGTACCGCAGCAGATGTCGACGTCCTGCCTCCTACTCGACATGGTGGTCGACACGCCGGTCGCCGACCCTGACCGGGAGCCGTGGCCGGGCGGGAACACCGCCCAGCTTCACAGCCTCGGCATCACGATCACCGGAGTACGGGAGCGGGTGCGTTCCCGAATGCCGGTCCGCGAAGAGACCGAGGCGTTGCGGATCCCCGGCGGCGTGCCGGTGGTGACAATTACTCGACAGACGTACGCGGGTGAGCAGGTCGTTGAGGTCGCCACCGACATCGTGATCCCGGCCGACCGGGTTGAACTGGATTACTGGATCGACCTGACCTGATCGTTTGCCCAGAACCCGTGGCCGGATTCCCGGAGGAAATCCTGACGCGGGTTGTCAGAATTCGTTGCCAGAGTCGGCGTCATGACAGCAGAACTGACTGGAAAGGTCGCGCTCGTCGCCGGGGCGACCCGGGGTGCCGGCCGGCAGATCGCGGTGCAGCTCGGCGCGGCCGGCGCCACCGTCTACGCCACCGGGCGGAGCACCCGGGAGAAACGCTCCGAGCTGGACCGGCCGGAGACCATCGAGGAGACCGCCGAACTGGTCACCGAGGCCGGCGGGGTCGGGATCGCGGTACAGGTCGACCATCTCGTCCCCGACCAGGTACGCGCGCTGGTGGAGCGGATCGACCGGGAACAGGGCAAGCTGGACGTACTCGTCAACGACGTCTGGGGAGCGGACCCGCTGATCGGCTGGCACAAGCCGATCTGGGAGCAGGACCTGGACGACGGCTTCCGTACGCTCCGGCTCGCCGTCGACACGCACATCATCACCAGCCACTTCGTGCTGCCGCTGCTGATCCGCAACCCCGGCGGCCTGGTGGTGGAGGTCGGCGACGGCACCAAGGAGTACAACGACGCGAACTACCGGCTGTCGGCCTTCTACGACCTGGCGAAGACCGCGGTGAACCGGCTCGGCTACCTCTGGGCGCACGAGCTGAAGGAACACGGTGCCACGGCGGTCGCGCTCACCCCGGGCTGGCTGCGTTCCGAGTTCATGCTCGACGAGTTCGGCGTCACCGAGGAGAACTGGCGGGACGCCATCGAGAAGCAGCCGCACTTCGTCATCTCGGAGAGCCCGGCGTACGTCGGCCGGGCGGTAGCCGCGCTCGCCGCCGACCCCGGCAAGGCCCGCTGGTCCGGGCAGTCCCTCTCCAGCGGCCAGCTCGCCAAGGTGTACGGCTTCACTGACCTCGATGGCAGCCAGCCGGACGCCTGGCGCTACATCATCGAGGTGGAGGCCACCGGCAAGCCCGCCGACGCCACCGGCTACCGCTGACCGTCCTCCCCCGGGGTCGGGTCCTCGGATCGGGCCGGTTTCCGGCGGTCGGCGTAGAGCTGGGCCAGCCGCCGTGCCGCCGAGCTGAGCCGGGCCCGTAGCTCCGGCGGCTCCAGCACCTCGACCTCCGGGCCGAGGCTGAGCAGTTGGCCGTACGCGACGTCGGGGGACTCGACGGGCAGCCGGGTGACCACCCAGCCCTGCGCGTCGGGTTCCCCGGCGTTCGCCTCCGCCTCCCGTACGGCGGGCGGCTCGGTGACGAACCGCAGGGCGTACCGCCCGGCGGGGCTGAGCCGGACCGTGATCTCGTCGCCCAGCATCTCCCGGACGAACCGCTCCGCCTGGCTGGCCCAGTAGCCGGCCAGCTCGAACTCCTCGTCCCGGTCGAACGTCTCCGCGCCGACGGTCACCCCGGTCATCCGGTCCACCCGGTAGGTGCGGTGTCCCGCGCCGACCCGGGCCACCAGATACCATCCACCGCCCTTGCACACCAGCCCGTACGGCTCGACGGACCGGGTCACCTCCCGGTCGCCACGCCGGTAGCGGAACTCGACCGTCCGGTCCTGCCACACCGCCTCGGCCAGCTCACTGAGCCAGACCGGCGGATCCGCCGCCCGGAACCACCCCGGTACGTCGAGGTGGAACCGCCGCTCCACCCGGGTGGACGCGTCTCGCAGTCCTCTCGGCAGCGCGGCCAGTACCTTCAACTGGGCGGCCGCCACCACGTCGGCGAGACCCATCTCGCCGGCCGGGCCGGGCAGCCCGGAGAGGAAGAGCGCGTCGGCCTCGGTCCGGCTCAGCCCGGTCAGCCGGGTCCGGTAGCCCCCGAGCAGCCGGTAACCGCCGGCCCGGCCCCGGTCGGCGTAGACCGGGATGCCGGCGGCGCTCAGCGCCAGTACGTCCCGGTAGATCGTCCGTTCCGAGACCTCCAGCTCCCGGGCCAGTTCGGCACCGGTCATCGACTCGCGGTTCTGCAGGAGCAGGACCAGGGAGATCAGCCGGGCGGCGCGCATGCGTCCCATCCTGCCCGGCGGGACCCGCATCTTCGCCGGGCGGCGGCGCCTCGCCGCCGTGCCGGCGGTGGCAGCGGCCGATAGGCTTTCCGGTCGTGCAGACCCCCACCCCCGCCGAGTCGCGTCCCCGCCGGGTCGGCCCGTTCCTCTCCGCGTTCGGTTCCGGCGTCGGGCTGCTGTTCCGGGGGCTCGCGGTCTACGGTCGCAGCCCGATGCTGGTGCTGCTCGGCATCGTGCCGGCGGTGATCTCCGGGGCGCTCTACCTGGCCGGCCTCGGCACGCTGATCTACTTCTCCGACGACCTCGCCTCGTGGATCACCCCGTTCGCCGACGACTGGTCGGACGGGCCGCGCCAGCTCCTCCGGCTGATCGCCGGGCTCGCCCTGCTCGGCCTGGGTGGCCTGCTCGGAGTGCTGATCTTCACCGCCGTCACGCTGGTGATCGGCGACCCGTTCTACGAGAAGATCTCCGAACGGGTGGAGGAGCGCTACGGCGGGGTGCCGGACGAGGTCGAGCTGTCCTGGTGGCGCTCGCTGCGACGCAGCATCGCCGACGCGGCGCGGCTGCTCGTCCGGTCGGTGCTGTTCGGGGTACCGCTCTTCGTCGCCGGGTTCGTGCCGCTCGTCGGGCAGTTCGTCGTACCCGTGGTCGCCGCGATGGTCGGCGGCTGGTTCCTCACCCTGGGCATGGTCGGGGTGCCGTTCCAGCGGCGCGGGCTCCGGCTGCCGGACCGGCAGCGGGCGCTGCGGGCGAACCGGCCACTGACCCTGGGCTTCGGCGTGGCGGTCTTCCTCTGCTTCCTGATCCCGCTCGGCGCGGTGCTGCTCACCCCGGCCGCGGTCGCCGGGGCGACCCTGCTGGCCCGCCGCACGCTCGGCCAGTCGATCGACAACCCTGACCGGCCCCGCGTGACCGCCTCCGGGGCGGCCTGATGCGGATCGACCTGGTCCAGGGCGACATCACCGCCCAGCGGGTGGAGGTGATCGTCAACGCCGCCAACTCGTCGCTGCTCGGCGGCGGCGGAGTGGACGGCGCGATCCACCGCCGGGGCGGCCCGGCGATCCTCGCCGAGTGCCGGGCCCTGCGGGCCGCCCGGTACGGGCGCGGCCTGCCCACCGGGCAGGCGGTGTCGACCACCGCCGGTAACCTGCCGGCCCGCTGGGTGGTGCACACCGTCGGGCCGGTCTGGTCCGCCGCCGAGGACCGGTCGGCACTGCTGAGGGACTGCTACGCCAACAGCCTGGGCGTCGCCGACGGCCTGGGCGCGGCCTCGGTGGCCTTCCCGCTGATCTCGTCCGGGGTCTACCGGTGGCCGGTCGAGGACGCGGTCCGGCAGGCGTTGACCGTACTGACCGTCGCCCGGCCGGCCAGCGTCACCACCGCCCGCCTGGTGCTCTTCGACGCCGGCACCGCGGAGATTGCCCAGCGGGTACGCCACGAGTTCGACTGACCGTAGCCGGTGCGGGGTCAGGCGGAGGCGCGCAGTACGAGTTCGGTGGGGAGCAGGACGGTCGGCTCGACCCGTTCACCGGCGGCGAGCCGGAGCAACTGGCGGGTCATGGTCCGGCCGAGATCCTGGATCGGCTGCCGTACGGTGCTCAGCGGCGGGTCGGTGTAGCCAGCCAGCTCGATGTCGTCGAAGCCGATCACCGCCACGTCCTCCGGCACCCGGCGACCCGCCTCGCGCAGCGTACGGAGCGCGCCGTGTGCCATCAGGTCGGAGGCGACGAAGACCGCGTCCAGGCTTGGTTCCTCGGCCAGGAGCTGCCGCATCGCGACCGCACCGGACTCCCGGGTGAAGTCCCCGAACGCCTCCACCGGCCGGTGTCCGGCGTCCCGGAGTTCGGCCCGGTACCCGGCCAGCCGGTCGATCCCGGCCACCATGTCCTGCGGGCCGGCGATGGTGGCGATCCGCTGCCGGCCGGACCTGAGCAGGTGCCGGACCGCACCGCGTACCCCGGCGACGTGGTCCACGTCGACGTACGGCACCGGGACGGGGGGCTGGCCGAGCGGGCGTCCGCTGCACACCACCGGCAGCCCCGCCTGGGCGAGCGCGCCGGGCAGCGGGTCGGCGCCGTGCAGGGAGGCGAAGAGTACGCCGTCCACGTGCCCGCCCATCGCGTAGCGCTCGACCCGCTCGTGGCTGGCCGCCGACTCGGCCAGGGTCAGCACGAGCTGCTTGCCGGCCGCCTCCAGCTCCCGGCTGACCCCGAGGATGATGCCGGGGAACACCTGGTCGTCGGAGAAGACCCGGGTGGACGCCTCCGGCAGGATCAACGCCACCGAGTCGGTCTGCTGGGTGACCAGGCTGCGCGCCGCGAGGTTGGGCACGTAGCCCAACTCGCGCACCGCCCGCCGGACCGCCTGTTGGATCGGCTCGGCGACCGTGGTCGAGCCGTTCACCACCCGGGACACGGTGGCCCGGGACACCCCGGCCCGTTGAGCCACCGCCTCCAGCGTGGGCCGCGCGCGGGTCACCGCCATCTCCGCTCCTCAGCTCAGCCGCCGGGAAAATGGTTCCACGCGCGCCTGAAGGTCAACAACCCCGTCGGCGGGCGCCGGGTCCTCGGCCACGGCACGCGTGGCCCGGGACCGGTTCCGGTCAGCCGATGCGCAGCCCCTGCAGCAGCCCGGCGTCGCCCGCCACGTCCAGGGCGTCGAAGCCGAGCCGGCCCCAGAGAGCCAGCAGCAGGTCGCTGGCCGTACCCGAAATCTGTGCCCGGGCGTGGTGGTCGTCGCTGTCCAGGATCGTGTCGGTGTCCAGCAGGGCCACGCCCGCACCGCGCAGCCGCAGGTACCACTCCTGGCCGGCGTCGGTCGCGACCAGGTGGACCACGCCGTGGAACGGCTGGTCGGAGGCGCGCCGGCCGGCCGGTAGGTGGGTGTCGAGCACCTCACCGACCCCGTCCGCCGCGAGCTTGGCCTCGATTGGCTCCCCGGCGGCGACCGCCATCTGGGCGTCCCAGCGGTGCACCGCGGTCTCCTGCGCCATCCGGCGGTGCCAGAACCCGGCCTTCTTCGGCTGGGGCGCGTAGTTCCAGGCCGGCGCCTCCGGGTCGACCCGGTCCAGCACGGCCATGAGCTGGTCGAACTCCTGTCGCCACCACTCCACGGCCGCCGGCCCGGTCGGCAGGCCGTCCGGGACCGTGAGCGGGGCGGCGCGCTCGGTGGTGCCCCGGTTCAGGATGCCCCGGGCGCGGGCGTAGACGGACCCGAGGTGGTGTACCAGATCGGTCATGGTCCACTCGGGACAGGACGGCACCCGGATGTCGAGCGGCGCTTCGGCGACGGTGGCGCCGAAGGTCGGCCCCTCGGCGCGGAGTGCCCCGATCCAGAAGTCCTTGGTGCCGTGCAGTCTGGTCATGACGTTCCTCCCGTGCACCGGGCCGCCACCGGCCGGGCTGTCTCTCAGCCTAGGGTGAATGGTGTGCCAGACGTTAACGCCCGCCCGATAACTGCCGCCGACTCCGCCGATCCCACACCATTGGCCGGTTATACGACCCTGCGGCTCGGCGGCGCGCCGCGGCGACTCGTCACCGCCACCCGAACGGATGAAATCCCCGGGAAACTCCGCGAGGCCGAGTTGCGGGAGGAGTCGATCCTGGTGCTGGCCGGCGGCAGCAACGTGGTGGTCGCCGACGAGGGCTTCCCCGGCACGGTGCTGCTGGTCCGGTCGCGGGGCTTCGAGGTGGTCGCCGAGGACGAGGCGGCGGTGACCATCAGGGTGGCGGCCGGCGAGCCGTGGGACGACCTGGTCGCGGCCACCGTCGAGGCCGGCTGGTCGGGGGTGGAGTGCCTCTCCGGCATCCCCGGTTCGGCCGGCGCCACCCCGATCCAGAACGTCGGGGCGTACGGGCAGGAGGTCGCGGAGACGGTCACCGGGGTCGAGACGTACGACCGGCTGACCGGCGAGGTGACCCGGATGAGCGCGGCCGAGTGCGCCTTCGGGTACCGGTCCAGCGTCTTCAAGTACAACGACCGGTGGACGGTGCTCACCGTCGACTTCCGGCTGCTCCGCTCGACGCTCTCGGCTCCGGTGCGCTACGCCGAGCTGGCCCGGGCGCTCGGGGTGCAGGTCGGCGACCGGGTGCCCCTGGGCGACGCCCGGGCGGCCGTACGCGCGCTGCGCGCCGGCAAGGGCATGGTGCTGGACCCGGTCGACCCGGACACCCGCTCGGTCGGGTCGTTCTTCACCAACCCGGTGCTGGACGCCGGGGCGTACCAGGCGCTGCGGGAGCGGGCCGCCGGGCTCGGCGATCCGCCGTCCTGGCCGGGCACGGACGGCACGGTGAAGGTCAGCGCCGCCTGGCTGATCGACAAGGCCGGTTATCCGAAGGGCTACCAGGGGCCGGGCGGGGTGGCCATCTCCTCCAAGCACACCCTGGCGCTGACCAACCGGGACGGCGGCTCGACCGGGGCGCTGCTGGCGCTGGCCCGGGAGATCCGCGACGGGGTGCACGACCGGTTCGGGGCCACCCTGCATCCGGAGCCGGTACTGGTCAACTGCGCCCTCTGAGGCCGTACCGGACCTTCCGCCTTCGCTGGTGCTCGAATCCAACGGAACGCCGTCGCGGTTCCTTGCGCCGCAAGGTACCATGTTCCGCATGGTTGTCATCGACGCCCGCCGCCAGTAGATGGCGGCGGCCAAGCCCGAAGCGCTGCCCGGCCAGCTCCGCCGCGGAACGCTGGAGTACTGCGTACTCGCGCTGCTCCGGCCCGGCGAGCGCTACGCCCTCGACCTCGTCCGCGAGTTGGGCGCGGTCGACGGCATGGTGACCAGCGAGGGCACCATCTACCCCCTGTTGTCGCGGCTGCGCCGGGACGGTCTGGTGGAGACCGCCTGGCACGAGTCGTCGAGTGGGCCGCCCCGCCGCTACTACCGGCTCACCGCCGCCGGGCGGGACCGGCTCGACCAGTTCGTCGGTGAGTGGATCCGGTTCCGCGACGCGGTGGATTCCCTCGTCATCCCCGAGGAGACCAAATGAAGCCGACCACCCCCGACGCGCTCGTCCGGCGATACCTGCGTCAGTTGCGCGCCGAACTGGCCCCGCTGCCGGCCGACCGCCGGCAGGAGGTGCTCGACCAGATCGGCGAGCACATCGCCGTACGCCGGTCGGAGCCGGACGGCCAGGCCCTGGTTGAGGTACGCGCGATGCTCGACCGGCTCGGTGATCCGGCGACCCTCGGTGCGGACGCCCGGGAGCGGTTCGGGGTGCGGCCCCGGCGCCGCGGCCCGGTGGAGACGCTGGTGCTGGTCTGCGCCGTGGCCGGCCCGTTCCTGGTGCTGGTCCCGGCCGTGCTGCTGCCGTTCGGGTCGGTCCGGCCCTGGCACGTCGTCCCGGTAGCCGTCGCGGCGCTGCTCTGGCTCTCCCGGCTCTGGCGGGTCCGGGACAAGGTCGTCGGCACCGCCCTGCTGCTCGGCTGCGCGGCCGTCTTCGTCCTGCTCGACCTGCTCGGCTTCCAGGACACCGGCCTGGGCTCGCTGGCCCTGCTGCTGGTGGCGCTCTTCGTGCCCTTCGGCGCCGCCACCTGCTACCTGGCGATCCGGATGTACCGACTCGGCGCCGCTGTGCCGCCCAATCTCGGCACCCGGTAGCCGCGCGGCCGGGCTCGGCACGCAGTAGCCGAGTTGCACGGGAGGCGCGGGGCGCACCGGGGCGGCCCGCGTTACCGAGGCTCTCTCACCGGGGAGTCCCCGGGTGGTGCCACCGCCGGCCACGCCACGGTGACCTCGCCGAGCCGCCACCGCGCCGGCCGGTCCAGTACGGGCCAGCCGGCCGCCCGGACCGCCTCGACCGTACGCCGCCAGCGCTGCCGGGGCCCGAACGTGGCGTACGGGGCGGCGTCCCGCCAGCCCTCCTCCAGCGCCCGGATCAGCGCGTGGACTCCGGTGCCCGGCACGTTGTGGTGGATCAGCGTCTTGGGCAGCCGCTCGGCCAGCGTGGCCGGACTGTCCAGCGTGGAGAGCCGGGCGGCCAGGGTCAGCGACCGGGGGCCGGTGGCGTCGACGAGCAGCCAGCAGGCCAGCCGGCCCAGCTCGTCGCAGGTCCCCTCGACCAGTACCCCGCCCGGTTGCAGCGCCCCGGTCATCGTCCGCCAGGCCGGTGCCACCTCCGGCTCGGCGTACTGCCGCAGCACGTTGAACGCCCGGACCAGCACCGGGCGCAGCCCGGCCAGCTCGAAGCCGCCCCGGCCGAAGACCAGCCACGGCGGGTCGGCAGCGGGCGCGGCGGCGGCCACCCGTACCGGATCGATCTCCAGCCCGACCACCCGGACGTCCGGCCGGACGGCGGCGGCCAGCCGGGCCCGCAGCTCGACCACGGTGACCGGGCTGGCGCCGTAACCGAGGTCCACCACCAGCGGATCGTGGGCATCCCGGAGCAGGTCGCCGCAGGTCGCCGCGATCCAGTTGTCCACCCGGCGCAGCCGGTTGGGGGTGGTGGTCCCCCGGGTCACCGCGCCGACCGGGCGGACTGCCCCGCCGCGACCGGCACCGGCCGGCGGCACGCCGTCGATCCGCCTGATCCGTGACCCCACCGGCCCCCGCCGAGCGGATGGACCGGGAACACCGGCTCCCGGCTCACCGGCGGCGCCCGGTCGCGGCGGCACCCGGCTCACTGCCCGGTGTCGGTCCCGACCCGGTGCACCTTGTGCTGGGCCGCCTGGGCCAGCGGACGGACCACCAGCCGGTCCACGTTGACGTGGTGCGGACGGGTGGCGCACCAGGCGATGCAGTCGGCCACGTCGTCGGCGACCAGCGGCTCGGCGACCCCGGCGTAGACCGCCGCCGCCCGGCCGGCGTCGCCGTCGAAGCGGACCAGCCCGAACTCCTCGGTCCGGACCATGCCGGGGTCGATCTCGATCACCCGGACCGGCCGTCCACAGAGCTCCAACCGCAGCGTCTCGGCCAGCGCGGTCTGGGCGTGCTTCGCCGCCGCGTAGCCGCCGCCGCCCTCGTAGACGATCAGGCCGGCGGTCGAGCTGAGCACCACCACCGTGCCGGCGCCGGAGGATTCCAGCGCGGGCAGCAGCGCCTGGGTGACCCGGAGCGTGCCGAGCACGTTCACGTCGTACATCCACTGCCAGTCGGCGACCGAGCCCAACTCGACCGGATCCAGGCCGCGCGCGCCACCGGCGTTGTTGACCAGTAGGGTGACCGGCCCGCCCAGCTTTCCGGCGGCAGCGGCCAGCTCCGCCACCGACTCGTCCGAGGTGACGTCGCAGGGCTGTGCGGTGGCCGAACCGCCGGCCCGGCGGATCTCCTCGACCAGGGCGTCCAGCCGGTCGGCCCGGCGGGCGGCGGCGAGCACGGAGAATCCCTCGGCGGCCAGCCGGCGGGCCGTGGCGGCGCCGATTCCGCTGGACGCCCCGGTGACGATCGCGACAGGGGTCATCGGGACATTCTGGCCCAAGCCGTCCCGATGCCATGGACCTGGGCCCGAATGAGGTCGGTCACCTCCTCGGGTGCCCGGACGATTGGCCCTCGCCCGATCGGGAAGATGGCACGCAACACGGTGGTTGCTCTGTGAGGTGACCCGGTCGTGCGGGACGGCGCAACACGTTGACAGAAGGAGCGGACGTGGCGGAACTGCACACCGGGGTGGCCCGGCAACGAGGTACCCAGCCGTGGCCGACGCCACGACGCATCGCGACCCTCTCCGTACACACCTCGCCGCTGCACCAACCTGGCACCGGTGACGCGGGTGGGATGAACGTCTACATCGTCGAGGTCTCCCGGCGGCTGGCCGAGGCCGGCGTCGAGGTCGAGATCTTCACCCGGGCCACCTCCAGCGACCTGCCGCCGGTGGTCGAGATGGCCCCCGGAGTGACGGTCCGGCACGTCACCTCCGGCCCGTTCGAGGGACTGGCCAAGGAGGAGTTGCCCGGCCAGCTCTGCGCGTTCACCGCCGGCGTACTGCGGGCCGAGGCGGCCCGCCCGCCCGGCTTCTACGACCTCATCCACTCGCACTACTGGCTCTCCGGGCAGGTGGGCTGGCTGGCCAAGGAGCGCTGGGGGGTGCCGCTGGTGCACACCGCGCACACCCTGGCCAAGGTGAAGAACGCCCGGCTCGCCGAGGGCGACCGGCCCGAGCCGAAGGCGCGGGTGATCGGCGAGGAGCAGGTGGTGGCCGAGGCCGACCGGCTGGTCGCGAACACCACGGTCGAGGCCCGGGACCTGATCTCCCGGTACGACGCGGACCCGGAACGGGTCAAGGTGGTCCGCCCCGGCGTCGACCTGGACCGCTTCACGCCGTCCCCGCCCGGTCTCGAGGACGCCGCCCGGCTCGCCGCGCGGCGCCGGTTGGGGCTGCCCGAGCGGGGCACCATCGTCGCCTTCGTCGGCCGGATCCAGCCGCTGAAGGCGCCGGACGTGCTGCTGCACGCGCTCGCCGAGCTGTCGAGCTGGCAGCCCGGGATCGCCGGGACGGTCACCGTGGTGATCGCGGGCGGGCCGAGCGGTACCGGGCTGGACCGGCCGACCGCGCTGATCGAACTCGCCGCCAAGCTCGGCGTCGGCGACGCGGTGCGGTTCCTGTCGCCGCAGACCGGCGACGACCTGCCGGCGCTCTACCGGGCCGCCGACCTGGTGGCGGTGCCCTCGCACAACGAGTCGTTCGGCCTGGTCGCCCTGGAGGCACAGGCCTGCGGCACCCCGGTGGTCGCCGCCGCGGTGGGTGGTCTGGTCACCGCCGTGCGGGACGGCAGCAGCGGCGTACTCGTCGACGGGCACCATCCGCGCGACTGGGCCCGGGTGCTCGGCAGCCTGCTGGCCGCGCCGGTGCGCCGGGCCGAGCTGTCCCGGGGTGCGGTCGAGCACGCCCGCGCCTTCTCCTGGGCCCGTACCGCCAGCGGGCTGCTCGCGGTCTACCGTGAGGCGGTGGCGGAGTACCGTGACCGGCTCGCCTCCGAGCTGGCGGACGGCACGGCGACGCTTCCGCTGGCGACCTGCTGAGGCGCGTGCCACGGCCCCGGACGGGAAGGTGGACGGGAAATGGAGTCTCGGGCGGAGATCGGTCGGCTGATCGAGGCGGTCTGTGCCGACCGGGAGCTGGCCTGCGAGCCGACCGGCGAGTACTCGTACGCGGTCACCCTGCCGGGCACGCACAAGCTCAAGACGGTCTGCAACCTGATCGTCGGGGAGCACTCGCTGCGGATCGAGGCGTTCGTGATGCGCCAACCGGACGAACGGCGCGAGGAGCTCTTCACCTGGCTGTTGCAGCGCAACGCCCGGATGTACGGGGTGGCGTTCTCCGTCGACGCGGTCGGTGATGTCTACCTGACCGGCCGGGTGGGCCTGGCCGGGGTGACCGAGGAGGAACTGGACCGGCTCTTCGGCTCCGTGCTGACGTACGCGGACGAGTCGTTCGACACCATGCTGGAGATCGGGTTCGGTACGGCGATCCGCCGGGAGTGGGAGTGGCGGGTCAGCCGGGGCGAGTCGTTGGCGAACCTGCGAGCGTTCGCGCACCTCTTCGAACGTTCGGCGACGGAAAACTCGGGTTTGGACCGCCCCTGACGGGTATGCCCGGGCGGCGGCACCAGGATGTGGCGATGGCCGCGCCGCCTGCCGAGACAGACTGTCAGAGGGAGCGTGAGGATCTCATGGCTCAGCGGAACAGTTCCGGTCGCGGCGCAACCGCGACCGCGACGAAGCGCCGATCCAGCAGCAGCACGGGCGACATCAACGAGCGCAAGATCAGCCTGATGAAGGTCGACGACATCCGGGGGCAGCTCAGAAAACGCGGCATTTCAGGCATATCCGCGCTGCGCAAGATGGACCTGGTGAAGAGCCTGGTACGGACGTTGAAAGCCGAGAGCCGGGGCGGGACGGGCCGGAAGGCCACGACGGCGCCGAGCAAGCGGACGAGCGCGAAGAAGGCGCCGGCCAAGCGGGCCGCCGCGAAGAAGGCGCCGTCCCGTACGGTCGCGGCAAAGAAGGCACCGGCCCGCAAGGCCAGCACCGCCCGGGTGACCGGGAAGAAGGCCCCGGCCCGGAAGACCACCGCGAAGAAGGCCCCGGCCGGAAAGACGACTGCGAAGAAGGCCCCGGCCAAGCGGGCCACCGCGAAGAAGGCGCCCGCCCGCAAGGCCCCCGCGAAGAAGGCACCGGCCCGCAAGACGGTGTCCGCCGCCCGGAAGGCACCGGCCCGCAAGGCCGTGACCTCCGCCCGGACGACGAGCGCCGCCCAGCGGACCGGTACCGCGCCGGCCCGGAAGGCGACCGGGGCCCGGGCAACCGGCCCGGGTAAGGCGACCGGGGCCCGGAAGGGTACGGCCGCCGGGAAGAGCACCGCCGCCCGCAAGACGACCGGAGCGCGGAAGTCGACCGCCGCGCCGGCCCGGAAGGCGGGCGGGGCCCGAAAGGCCGCCTCGAACGGCGGTGGTCAGTCGAAGTCGCTGAAGTACGCCCAGCCGATCTCCTCACCGCAGGACACCCCGGAGCGCCCGGGGCGGAGCCTGGTGACCCGGGACCACGACGTGATCCGGCGCTGGGCCGAGGGCCGGAACGCCCAACCGGCGACGATCGAGGGCACCGAACGCGAGGGTCGGCTCGGCGTACTGACGTTTGACTTCCCCGGTTGGCGGGAAGGCGGACGACTGAAGCCGGTTAGCTGGGACGAGTGGTTCCACACCTTCGACCTACGCCAACTGAATTTCATTTACCAGGAGCAGCTTTCCGACGGTCGGCAGAGCAACTTCTTCCGTACCGAATCACCGATGCGCGAGGACGGCTGAATTCCGGGTAGCTGGAGCGGGAATACCCCGGGCCACCTGAGGCGTTGCATCACGAGGCGCCGGATATCGATCGCCCTTGGGTGTGATGGGCGAGACAGAGTTACCCGCTTGTGTCGGTCATCCGGCGACAACTAACGTTATTGCACGCGCCACGCTCGGAAGCGTTCGGGGGAACGGCAGATCGCGCAGATCTGTGCACCGGGCACTGGCGCTGGGGGACGGGTGGCAGTGAAGCCGTTGGGGGACGGCGCCGCCACCTGTAACCGGCGGTGTGTGCGGGCGACGTTTACGGGGGTGAACGTCGCCCGCCGCCGCCGGTCCATCCCGGCGGGCGTGCCGGCGGGCCGAGCCGCTCCGCACCTCCTTGACGGCGAACCCTCCCGGCCACACGCGATCCAGCCGGCAGCGAATGCCTCCCCGACGGCGAACCCGGCCGCACGCGATCCAGCCGGCAGCGAAATCCCTTCCCGCTACCGCGTCGTCGCGGCCTCGACCGAGAAGACCTCTCCGTTGGCCGGTACGCCGATTCCCCGCCAGGTGAACGGAATTCCCCGGGCGACGTCCGGATCCGGATTGTCCATCAATTGGAAGTGGACATGTGGTTCGGAGGAGTTGCCGGAATTCCCGCACTCCGCCACCGCCTGACCGGTTCGGACCCGGTCTCCCGGCCGGACGAGCAGCGAACCCCGGCGCAGGTGCGCGTACGCGGCGTACCGGCCGTCGCCGAGGTCCAGGATCAGGTGGTTGCCGAGGATCTGGCCGGGGCCGACGATCTCCCGGACCAGCCCCTCGAAGACCAGGTAGAGCAGGGCCGGGTACGAGTTGCGGCTGAGGTGGTCGCGGTTGCGGTCGACGGCCCGGACGACGGTGCCGTCGGCGACCGCCAGCAACGGTGCCCCGAAGGCCGGGAAGTCCCGGTTGCGCCGGGCCGGCGGCCACCAGCCGAAGCCCGGGCGCGGCCGGTCCACCGGCTCCGCGACCAGGTCGATCGCGTACGCCTGGCCGTAGGCGCGTACGCCGTGGCTGGGTACCTTGCTGGCCGGGCTGTTCAGCGCCGACCAGCGGCCGAGGACCGGTGGATCGACCTCGATCGGCGGTCCGGCGTCCGGTCCCCTGGCGAGCATCCGACCCAGCACCACTCGTAGGGCGATGGCGAGGACGATCGCCAGCCAGCCCCACAGCGACGTGAAGTCGACGAAGAAGCCGGCCACCAGGATCGCCAGGAACCCGAGCCAGCAGCAGCGGTGCAGGATCATCAATGCCTTGAGCATGGAAATCTCCTCTCGGGCGAGGTCAGGCCCGGGCGATCGCCACCGCCACCAGCAGCGGTACGACACGCCCGGCGGGCACCTCGTAGCGCCCCCGGCCGGGGCTGTGCAGCCAGCCGGCCGCGGCCAGTTGCCGCAGGTGGTGGTAGGCCTGTCCGGTGGTGCCCAGGCCGTCGAGTGCGGTGAGCTCGGCGACCGTACGCCGGCCGGCGAGGATCTCGCGGAGCAGTCGCAACCGGACCGGGTGGCCGAGTGCGGCGAAGGAGTCCGCCACGTCGCTCCAGTCGCCCGCCTCGCCGTCGAGCAGGGCCTCGGTCGGCAGGCCGTACTGCCAGTCGTAGCGCTCGTGGCTGGGTAACCGGACCGAGCCGGTGTAGAGCACGCCGCCCTGCTCGGCGCCGAGCGCGGCGAGCCGCGCCTTCAGGCCGTCCAGGGCCCAGAAGTCGCCCTCGCCCGGCGGTGGCTGCGGCGGGGCCGCCGGGGTGTCCGCCCGCTCCTCCAGGGTTGCCAGCCGGCGTTCCAACTCGGCAACCCGCTCCTCCAACGTCATGAGCTCGAAGTTTACGTAATTACGTAACTCCCTGCCAGTCCGCGCCTGCCGCCGAGGAATGTCCGCAGCTCAGGCGGGGGCCGCAGCCGACCGCCGGGTCGAGCCCGCCCCACCGGCTGGCACCCCCGCCCCACCGGGCTCCGGTTCCGTCGTCCCGGCCGCCAGCCCCGCCGCGCCGATCTCGGCCGTACGCAGTGCCCGGACCCGCCGTTCCCGGGCCGGCCCGGAGAGCAGGTGGGCCACCGCGACCACGCCGCCGAGCGCCGCGCAGCCCAGCCAGAGTGCCGCGTTGCCGAACTGCTCCCGCACGAAGCCCCCGGCGACCGGGGCGGCGAACGTCGCCACCGACCAGGAGAGCGAGAAGAGTCCCTGGTAGCGACCGCGCAACGCCGCCGGGGACAGCTCGGCGATCAGCGTCGAGTTGGAGGGCGAGTTGAGCATCTCGCCGAGGGTCCAGATCAGCACGGTGAGCACGTAGAACCAGGCTGCGTCCGCGAACGCGGTCAGCCCGAAGCCGACCCCGACGATCAACGCGGCCAGCGCCAGTACCCGCGAGCGGCCCCGCCCCCGGATCAGTCGCGGTACGAAGAGCTGCCCGGCGACGATCAGCACCCCGTTGACCGCGATCACCGACCCGTACGTCGACGGCGACAGCCCGTCCTGGCCCATCGCGATCGGCAGCATCGAGATGTGCTGCATGAAGACCAGCGCCAGCAGGATGTTCAGCGCCACGAAACCGACGAAGACCCGGTCGCGCAGCGCGCTGCCCAGCCCGCCCCGGTGCGGGGCGGCCAGGCCGGTCGCCGGCGCGGCACGGACCCGGCGGGTCTCGCCCACCCTCATAAAGATGATCAGTGCGGTGGCGACCGTGGTCGCCGCGTCGACCACGAAGAGCAGCAGGTAGCTCGCCTCGGCGGCCAGCCCGGCCAGGATCGCGGCGGAGGCGAAGCCGAGGTTGATCGCCCAGTAGTTCAGGGTGAAGGCGCGCAGCCGGTCCCGTTCCGGCACGACGTCGACCATCATCGCGCCGAAGGCCGGCCGGGCCGCCTCGGCGAACATCCCGAGCAGCAGCGCCCCGAGCCCGACCAGCCAGAGGTCCCGGGCGAAGCCGAGCGCCAGCATCATCGCCGCCGCGCCGAGGTGCGCGGTGAGCAGGGTGGGCCGCCGGCCCCACCGGTCGGCCAGGATCCCGCCGGTGAGGGTGCCGACCGCGCCGCCGGCGCCCCAGAGGCCGAGCACGATCCCGGCCTGGAACTCGGAGAAGCCCCGCTCGGTGGTCAGGTAGATGGCCAGGAAGACGAGGACGAAGGAGCCGAGCCGGTTGATCAGTGTGCCGGCCCAGAGGTACCAGAAGGTCCGGGGTAGACCGCCGGTGGTGTCCTGGAACCACTTCCCGACCGCCCGCATCCGCCGCCCCCGTACTTGTAATGACCGCTCATCGTTAAACGCCTTACGAAGCTAGTGCGGCGGGTCCGGCCTGGTCATCCCGTTTTCCACGTGTCGGTCGTCACCCCGGGTCGCCGCATGGCGGTCGGGCGGGTCCGGCAGGATGAGTTGCATGACTGCGAGCACGAGTGATCGGCCGGAGGAAACCGTGGTGGCAGGCGAGGGCGCCGCGGTGGGCACGTTGGTGCTGCTCCGGCACGGCGAGAGCGACTGGAACGCCAAGAACCTCTTCACCGGCTGGGTCGACGTGGACCTCACGGCCAAGGGTGAGAGCGAGGCCCGGCGCGGCGGCGAGCTGCTGCGCGCGCACAACCTGCTGCCCGACGTGCTGCACACCAGCGTGCTCCGCCGGGCGATCCGCACCGCCGAGCTGGCGCTGAACGCCGCCGACCGGCACTGGATCGCGGTACGCCGCTCCTGGCGGCTCAACGAGCGGCACTACGGCGCGCTCCAGGGCAAGGACAAGAAGCAGACCCTGGCCGAGTACGGCGAGGAGCAGTTCATGCTCTGGCGCCGGTCGTACGACACCCCGCCGCCGCCGATCGCCGACGGCGACGAGTGGTCCCAGGCCGGCGACCCGCGCTACGCCCTGCTCCCGCCCGAGCTGATGCCGAAGACGGAGTGCCTGAAGGACGTCGTCGACCGGATGCTGCCGTACTGGTTCGACTCGATCGTCCCGGACATCCTGGCCGGTCGCACCGTGCTGGTCGCCGCGCACGGCAACTCGCTGCGGGCGCTGGTCAAGCACCTGGACGACATCTCCGACGAGGCGATCGCCAAGCTCAACATCCCGACCGGGATCCCGCTGCGCTACGACCTCGACCGGTCGATGCGCCCGCTGGTGACCGGCGGGGCGTACCTCGACCCCGAGGCGGCCAAGGAAGCCGCCGCCGCGGTCGCCAACCAGGGCCGCTGAGCCGCACGACGCCGAACGCCCCTTCCCGGCCCAGGGAAGGGGCGTTCGACGTGTTCGGGTTCAGTCGGTGACGGGCTCGCCGGTGACCAGGTAGACGACCCGGCGGCCGGCGTTCACCGCGTGGTCGGCGTACCGCTCGTAGAAGCGGCCGAGCAGGGTCGCGTCGATGGCGGTCTCCACCCCGTACGGCCAGTCGTCGGCGAGCAGCACCGCGAAGAGCTGCCGGTGCAGGTCGTCCATGGCGTCGTCGTCGGAGTCCAGCTCGGCGGCGAGATCGGCGTCAGGCTTGGAGAGTACGTTCGCGATCTTGTCGGCGATCCGGTCCGCCACCCCGGCCATCTCGGTGAAGACCGGGCGCAGTTCGGCCGGTACGGCGGGCGACGGGTGCCGGCGTACGGCCGTCTTGGCCACGTGGTCGGCGAGGTCGCCCATCCGCTCCAGGTCGGCGGCGACGTGCAGGGCGGTGATCAGGGCGCGCAGGTCGGAGGCGACCGGCGCCTGCCGGGCCAGCAGGTCGCAGACCCGCTCCTCGACCTGCCGGTAGAGGGAGTCGATCTCCGCGTCCCGTTCGATCACGGTCTCGGCGGCCGACCGGTCGGCGGTGAGCAGCGCCCGGGTGGCCTGGCGCATGGCGGCCCGGATCGCCTCGGCCATGTCCACCAGCAGCTGGCTCACGATGTTCAGGTCGATCCGGAATTCGTCGCGCATGATCACGTCCTGCGGGGAGTGGCGGTTTCGCCGACCGTGGCGGGTTCGCGCACGGACGGTGCTACAGGTGTCGGTCCGGACCACGGTAGGGGGATCCGGCGGCGCCGGGGTGAACATCGGTGAACGGCACTGGGCCGGCGGGTGAACATTCTCGGATGCGCGCGTGATTCGCCCAATTTTGCCTGGTCGATAGGTTAACGATGACCCTACGATCGCCGCGTGGAATGGGGGGTGGTCGCGGGCGTGCTCGTCGGGCTCGGCCTCGGCCTGTCCCTCGGTCCGCTCCGCCACCGGGTCGCCGGATGGTTCTCGGCCGGGCGCACCGCGACCGGACGAGGCGGGACACGCAGCAACAGGAGGCCGGCGATAGGCACTGACGAGCAGGCCGGCGGGCTGCCGGGACTCGGCCGCAAGAGCCTCGACTCGCTCCGGGTCGGGGTGGTCGTCCTCGACGCCCACGACGTTCCGGTCCTGGTGAACCCGGCCGCCCGGGCGATGGGACTGCTCCGGGTCGGCGCCACCCCCGGCACGGTCGCCGCGCACCCGATCATCCGTACCCTGGCCGGCCAGGTGCGGCGCACCGGAGTGCGCCGCGAGGTCGAGCTGGACCTGCCCCGGGGCCGCGAGGGCGGCATGTCCGACCCGCTCGGCGTGCACCTGCGGGCGATGGGCCTGGGCTCCGGTTACATCGCGGTTGAGGCGGCCGACGTGACCGAGTCGCACCGGGTCGCCCGGGTCCGCCGGGACTTCGTCGCCAACGTCAGCCACGAGCTGAAGACCCCGATCGGTGCGCTGCAACTGCTCGCCGAGGCGCTGCTGGACGCCACCGACCAGACCACCGGAAACGGGACTCTGGACCCCTCCGAGGACATGGCGGCCGCCCGCCGGTTCGCCGAGCGGATCCAGCACGAGTCCACCCGGCTCGGCAAGCTCGTCAACGAGCTGCTCGAACTCACCCGGCTGCAGGGCGCGGAGCCGCTGCCCGCGCCGGAGCCGGTCGCGCTGGACTGGGTCACCGCCGAGGTGGTCGACCGGACCCGTACCGCCGCCACCGCCCGGGAGATCACCGTCGTGGTCGAGGGCGAACGGGACCTGACCGTCTACGGCAGCGACAGCCAGATCGCCACCGCGGTCAGCAACCTGGTGGAGAACGCGATCGCGTACTCCGCGGAGCGGACGCAGGTGACGGTGGCGATCAAGAGCACCGGCGAACACATCGAGATCGCCGTCACCGACCAGGGCATCGGGATCGCCCCGGACGACGTGGGCCGGATCTTCGAGCGCTTCTACCGGGCCGACCAGGCCCGGTCACGGCAGACCGGCGGGACCGGGCTCGGCCTGGCGATCGTCAAACACATCGCCACCAACCATGGCGGCCGGGTCGAGGTGTCCAGCACTCTTGGTGGTGGCTCGACGTTCACCCTCCGGCTTCCCGCGCGTCCGCCGGACGCCTTCCTACCGCCAGCCCCGTCAGTTGAGATCGAGACCGGTTCGTTCGGATAGTTCCGAGCGGACCGACACCAGAGAGGAAAGTCCGTGGCCCGCGTACTCGTGGTCGAGGATGAGGAGTCGTTTTCCGACGCCCTCTCCTACCTGCTGCGCAAGGAAGGATTCGAGGTCTCGGCCGCGGCGACCGGTACCGCGGCGCTGACCGAGTTCGACCGCACCGGCGCGGACATCGTGCTGCTCGACCTGATGCTGCCGGAGATGTCCGGTACCGAGGTGTGCCGGCAGCTCCGGCAACGTTCCCAGGTGCCGATCATCATGGTCACCGCCCGGGACAGCGAGATCGACAAGGTGGTCGGGCTGGAGATCGGCGCCGACGACTACGTGACCAAGCCGTACTCGCCGCGCGAGCTGGTCGCCCGGGTCCGGGCGGTACTGCGGCGGCGTGGCAACGAGACGGTCGAGCCGGGCACCCCGACGCTGACCGCCGGCCCGGTCCGGATGGACATCGAACGGCACGTGGTCACCGTCGACGGCTCCCCGGTGCAGCTTCCGCTGAAGGAGTTCGAGCTGCTGGAGCTGCTGCTCCGCAACGCCGGGCGGGTGCTCACCCGGGGGCAGTTGATCGACCGGGTCTGGGGCGCGGACTACGTCGGCGACACCAAGACCCTCGACGTACACGTGAAGCGGTTGCGCTCGAAGGTCGAGCCGGAGCCGTCCGCACCGCGCTTCATCGTCACCGTCCGGGGCCTGGGCTACAAGTTCGAGCCGTAGGCCGGGGCGTTCGCCCGGTCAGCGGGACGTGCCGCGCGGCCTCCGCTGCGGTGCCGGCCGCCGGCCGGCGCTGGCGGCCTTCGGGCTGGCCGGCTCCCGGCCACCCTCCTCGGGACGGTCCAGCACCGGGTCGGCCCCGGCGGTCGCCGGATGCGTCGCCACCAGGCCGCGCCGCTCCCGCTCCGCGCACAGCTCGGCCAGTTTCGCGTACGCCGGCTTGCCGATCAGCGCGGTCAGCTCCGGCTCGTACGACAGGTACATCGGCTCGGTGCCGACGTGCGCCTCAGGCGACGAGGTGCACCACCAGTCGAGGTCGTGCCCGCCCGCGCCCCAGCCGCGCCGGTCGAACTCGCCCAGCGTCGAGACCAGCACCTTCGTCCCGTCCGGCCGCTTGACCCAGTCCTGGTCCCGGCGTACCGGTAGCTGCCAGCAGACGTCCGGCTTGTATTCCAGCGGGTGTACGCCGTCGCGCAGTGCCTGGGCGTGCAACGCGCAGCCGCCCCCGCCGGGAAAGTCGGCGTCGTTGAGGAAGACGCACGGCGCCTCCTCGCTCCGGGTCGCCGTACGCCGGGCCGGGGTCTCGCCGTCCACCGAGTCCATCTCGGTGTAGTTCTTGAAGCCCCGCCGGTAGTGCTGCCACGTCTGCGGGGTGAGCCGCTTGACCGCCGACCGGACCCGCTTCTCGTCGTCGGCGTCGGTGAAGAACGCGCCGTGCGAGCAGCAGCCGTCGGCGGCCCGGCCGGCGATGATGCCGTGGCAGGCCTGGCCGAAGACGCAGGTCCACCGGGAGAGCAGCCAGGTCAGGTCGGCCCGGACCAGGTGCTCGGGGTCGGCCGGGTCGGCGAATTCGAGCCACTCCCGGGGAAAGTCGAGCGGGACCTCCCGGCTGCGGGGGTCGGCGGGGTCGTCCACCAGGATCCGGAGCTGGTTACGTGCTGCTGCCACCCGGTCAGCCTACGCCCGCTATCCGCCCGCGACCTGCGTCTAGTGTCTTTCCCATGCGACTCGGCGTGCTTGATGTCGGTTCCAACACCGTGCACCTTCTGGTCGTGGACGCGCACCACGGCGCCCATCCGTGGCCGGCGCACTCCGAGAAGGCGGTGATCCGGCTCGCCGAGCAGATCGGCCGGGACGGGGAGTTGACGGTCGCCGGGGCGGACGCGCTGGTCGCGGCGGTGAACGAGGCGAAGATGGCCGCGGCCCGGCTGACCGCCGACGACCTGCTGGCCTTCGCGACCTCCGCGGTCCGGGACGCCACCAACGCGCCGGAGGTGCTGACCCGGGTCCGTACCGAGACCGGGGTACTCCTCCAGGTGCTCTCCGGTGCCGACGAGGCCCGGATGACCTTCCTCGCCGTACGCCGGTGGTTCGGTTGGTCCGCCGGTCGGCTGCTGGTGCTGGACATCGGCGGCGGTTCGCTGGAGCTGGCGGCCGGGATCGACGAGGAACCCGAGTTCGCCCACTCACTGCCGCTCGGTGCCGGCCGGCTCACCCGGGAGTGGCTGGACGTGGGGCCGGACAGCAACCACACCCCGTCGTCGGCGGCGGTGGCCAAGCTGGAGGCGTACGTCGAGGAGATGCTGGAGACCGTGGTCGACGACACCGTCGAGGTTGGCTGGGACCGGGTCGCCGCCACCAGCAAGACGTTCCGGACCCTGGCCCGGCTCGCCGGGGCGGCGCCGTCGTCGGACGGGCTCTGGGCGCCGCGCAGCCTCTCCCAGACGGGGCTGCGGCAGGTGATCGGGTTCATCCGGCACATTCCGCCGAGCAAACTCTCCGAGCTCGAAGGGGTCAGCGCCCGTCGGGCACACCAGTTGCTGGCCGGGGCGATCGTGGCCGAGGCGGCGATGCGCCGGCTCGGGGTGGAGAACCTGGACGTCTGCCCGTGGGCGCTCCGGGAGGGTGTGATCCTGCGCCGGCTCGACCTACTGGAGCCGGCGCAGGGCCCACGAGAGCCGGTCTGACCTGCGAGTTTGTCCCTCGCTGGGGCCTTGTGGCCGGTGCGCGACCGGGTGTGGTTCGCCGGGTCGGGCTACCCTGAGACCGTGACCACCCGCGTACTGCTGTCCAGTTCCTCGGTCTTCCCCGAGCCGACCGCGGCCGCCTTCGAGATGGCGGCGGCGCTCGGCTACGACGGCGTCGAGGTGATGGTCTGGACCGACGCGGTGAGCCAGGACGCCGGAGCACTGCACGGCCTGGCCCGGCACTACGGGGTACCGGTGCTCTCGGTGCACTCGCCCTGCCTGCTGGTCACCCAGCGGGTCTGGAGTCCCGACCCGTGGGAGCGGCTGCGTCGCTCGGCGGTGCTGGCCGAGACCCTGGAAGCGTCGACCGTGGTGGTGCACCCGCCCTTCACCTGGCAGCGGGATTACGCCCGCTCGTTCGTCGACGGGCTGGGCAAGCTCGGCGACGAACACCCGGGGATCCGGTTCGCGGTGGAGAACATGTACCCGGTCCGGATGGCCGGCCGGGAGTTCGTCCCCTACATGCCGGGGTGGAACCCGACCGACACCGGTTACCCCGCCTACACCCTGGACCTGTCACACTGTGCCGCCTCGCACAGCGACGCGCTGGAGATGGCCGACAAGATGGGGGCCGGGCTGGCGCACGTACACCTCGGAGACGGCACCGGCGAGGGTCGGGACGAGCACCTGGTGCCCGGCCGGGGCACCCAGCCCTGCGCCGAACTGCTGACCTCGCTCGCCGGGCGTGGCTTCACCGGCTCGGTCGCGGTGGAGGTCTCCACCCGGCGGGCCCGCAGCCGCGCCGACCGGGAGGGCGACCTGCGGGCGGCGCTGGAGTTCGCCCGCCAGCACCTGGCCGCGCCGACCCCGGTCGACGCCCGCTGACCGACAGCCGGCACCGGGGCCGGTACGCGACGCCGTATTGACCGGCGGGATTGTCGGTGCCGGTCAATACCATCGTCGAATGGTGACCGTAGCCGAGGTACGGGCGCTGGCCCGGACGCTGCCGCGCAGCAGCGAGCACCTGATCCGTGACCGGGTGAAGTTCCGGGTCGGCGCGATCGTCTACGTCGCCTTCTCCCGGGACGAGACGACGATGGGTTTCGGCTTCCCCAAGGAGGAACGCGACGCCCTGGTCGCCAGCGACCCGGAGCTGTTCTTCCTGCCCGGCGAGTCCGACCTGCGGTTCAACTGGGTCTGCTGCCACCTGGACCGGCTCGACCACGACCAGATGACCGAGCTGGTCACCGAGGCGTGGCGGATGGTGGTGCCCAAGTTCCTGGCCCGGCAGCGGCTGGGCGGCTGACCGGCGCGGTCAGTCCCTCATCTCCGGCGGCAGCACCGGTGTGGCCGGGCCGGTGCCCCGTGGGGGCCGGCGGTGGCGGCGGCGGCCCGGACTATCCCTTGGAATAGACCACGTTGTCGACGCCGGGCATCTCACGCAGTTCGGTGAGCAGCGGACCGGCGACGGTGCGGTCGAAGGCGTCGCGGTCGCGCAGGGTCAGCTTGAAGGACTCGGGGGAGGGTGTCGGGGCGTACGCCGTCCAGCAGCTCCGGGTCGTCCAGCCGGCCAGGCCGCTGCCCAGCAGGGTCGCCGACACCAGGATCATCGCGGCTCTGCGCCCGGTTCCGCAGCGTAGCGGAGCGCGGCGACCCCGGGTGCGGCCGGGTTTCCGCGCGCTGTGCCGTCCGCCGCCGCCGGCCTCACCGGCGTGTCGGGTTGCTGGTGATTGCTGGAAAAGAGTGGAACTCGTACTCTGCGGTCGTGCCGGAGCCGGTGGATCTGCTCGAACGCCGGATCGACGCCCTGCGGGCCGAGATCCGGCGCGCGGTGGCGGCCCGGGACACCGCCCGGACCCGGGGACTGCGGGCCGAGCTGCGGGCCGCCGAACGCGCCTGGGAGCAGGCCATCACCGACCTTGCCGAGGAGACGGGCGGCGAGCCCGCCGAGGCGGTCCCCGGGGTGGGGGTGCCGGGAGTACTCCCGCCGATCCGATCCGGGTCGCCGATGTCGTCCAGCTCCCTGGTGCCGGTACGCGAGCAGGTGCACCACGCGCTTACCCTGCTCTCCGTACCGGCCGCGCCGAAGCTGATCGCCGAGGTGCACGCGGCGTTCTTCGGGGCGCCGGGCACCGGCTTGGCGGCGAACCGGCTCACCCACCTGCGGCGGGACGAGAAGCGGTCGTTCGAGACGGCACCGTACGCCCGGCCGTACCATCTCTGCGCCGCGCTGACCGCCGCACACCTGGCGCCGGCCCGCGGCCTGATCGCGGTCTCGACCTGGTCGCTGGAGCGGCGGATCGTCGGCCCGCTCAGTCCCCGGGTCGACTTCCTGACCGCGGCGGTCCGGGTCGCGCAGCGCGCCGGCACGGTCCCGGACGGCAACGTCCCGGTCACCCGGCTGCTGTGGCGGTTCGCCACGAACATCCCGGGGGCGACCGGTTCGCCCGGCATGTTTGATCGACATGACACAGTGGATCCGCAGACGGTGATCCGGGCGGCCGAGGCCGAACGCGCGGTACACGCCGACGCCGACCGGACCCAGCGGGCGGCGGCGGCCGATCGGGCCCGCCGGCAGCTCGACGACGTGCAACAACTCTTCGGCAGTACGTTGCGGACGCTCCAGGGGAAGACGGCATGACGAGCATCAGCATGGGGACCAGCAGGAGCACCGCCGAGCGGCTGGCCGCGATCCGGGGCGGGGTCAAACCGAAGCGGCACAACGCCCGGACGATCGCCGCGCTGACCCGCAATCCCGGGTGTGCCCGGCGGGCCGTACTCGACACGGCCGGGGTGGACAAGCAGCGGCTGGCGGCGTACATCGACTTTCCGGCCCGGTTCGGGCAGTCCGGGTTCGCCATTGCCCGGGGCAACGCGTTCGAGGCGCAGGTGAAGGCGAGCGGCGCCGCCGAGTTGGTGAAACTGCTCCGGGAACGGCTCGGGCTGCCGATCCCCGAGGTGGCGTACGACGACCTGGAGACGGTGACCGGGCGGGAGAAGGAAACCCCCGAGGTCCGGTACGCCCGTTCCCGCGCGCTGTTGCTGCGGGCCGCCGCCGGGGACTCCGACGCCGGCACGCTCTTCGACCATCCGCTGCTCGGGCTCGACGTGGCAGGCCAGCGGGTCTATCTCGAACCGGACCTGATCGCGTTCCAGCACGAGGGCCGGTTTCACGTCGTCGAGATCAAGTCGTTCGCGGTGCTGGACGGGCAGGCCGACCCGGGCAAGGTGTCGTCGGCGGCGATCCAGTCCGCCGTCTACGTGCTGGCGATGCGCCAGATGCTGGCCGAGGCCGGGCACGACCCGGAGATCGTGGCGCACGATGTGGTACTGGTCTGCCCGCGCGACTTCTCCAACCAGCCCACGGCGGTGCTGGTCGACGTACGCAAGCAGTTGGCCGTGCTGCGACGGCAGCTCGGCCGGATGACGAAGGTCGACGCGATGCTGGCCGCCCTGCCGCCGAACCTGAGTTTCGACCTGGCGCCGGACGCCGACGGGGTGCCGACCCGGGCCCCGGAGGCGCTGGTCGACGCGCTACAGACGGTCGACGCCCGGTACGCCCCGGACTGCCTGTCGGTCTGCGAGCTGGCCTACTTCTGCCGGGCCGAGGCGCGCGGCTGCACCGCCGCGCTCGGCACCTCGGCCCGGGAGGAGCTGGGCGGGATCGAACGGGTCGAGACCGCGCTGGGGCTGGCGAAGGGCGAGCTGACCCCGGCCGAGGAGCAGGAGGAGGCGGCGGCGCTGCTCCGGAACGCCGCCCGGCTCCGCGCCGAGGTACTGGCGGCGGCCGGGGCGGCGGGATGACGCTGCGGCCGCTGTTGCCCGGCTCTGCCGGGTTGGAGTTGCTGCCCGGGCCCGCCGGGTCGGACATCCTCGGGTGCAGACTGTCGAGCTGGGTGCACAAACGGGGCACCCGCCTGGTCGCGGGCGCTCGGGCGGCGGCGGGCGCTCGGGCGGCGGCGGGCGCTCGGGTGACAGCGGTTGCCGGGCCGGTGACGGGTGCCGGGGCCGTGGCGTGAGCACGTTGACCGCGCTGGCTCGGGCCGAGGCGGTGGCGGCCGGGCACGCGCAGCGGATCACGACGGTACGTCACCTGCACGTCGCGGACCGGCCGCTGGTCTTCATCCCGCTGAGCATGGCTGGCGAGGCGAACGCGCCACTGGGTGCGCTGGTCGGCACCGACCCGGCCGTGCCGAGGCTGCTGGTGGTGCCGCAGCCGCGCAACCGGGACCAGCGGTTCGGCTTCGCCGCCGACCTGGCCGAGGTGCTGTTGCCCTATCTGGACAGCTTCCGGGGTGTCGCGGAGCCGGTCCCGGTGAATCGGGGCAAGGAGATCCGCTACCGGTTCGTGGACGCGCCGCAGGTGCTGGTGCCGAACTCGGCGGGGATCGGGTTCGTTCGGTTGTTCGGGCGGTCGACGCGGTTCCGGCGTACCGACGGGGACTATCCGGTGCACCCGTCGGTACCGCTACTCGGGCAGTGGCTGACCTTCCTGGCGGACCGGGCCGAACATCCGGGCTCGGGGATGCTGCTGGCGATGACCGAGGCGCTCGGGCTGCACTGGGCGACCGGGCAGTCCGCGTTGGAGGATGCGCATCTGGCGGCGCTACTGGCCTGGATCGACCCCGAGGATGGGCGCAGCGGGGCGGAAGCGGCGGTGGTGGCCGAGGATCCGTTGCACTGGCCGCCGGCCGGGCCGGCCACGGATCCGACCTTCGACAACGAGATCCTGGCGCCGGCGATGGCCGCGTACGAGGAGGCGGCGGCGAGTGGTGACGAGGTGCGGCGGTCGCGGGCTCGGGGCGTACTCGAAGAAGCTTTGCGGTCCCAGCTCACGCCGACCTGGGAGCTGATGTGGCGGGGCGTCTCGCTGCTCCGGGGACTGCCGGTCGGGTCGCGGGTGGCCGCGCGCTGGGCCGAGGACCGGGACGTGTTCAGCAACTTCGCGCTCTACGTCGACGGGGGCGGCTATCCGCAGCCGCGCCGGGACGGGGCGGTGAACGCGGCGCAACGGCTGCACCGGCTGGAACGGGCGTTGCAGTCGTACGCGGTCCAGCGCGCCTACGACGACCCGCTGGTGATGGCCGACTACCGGCTGACCGGGGAGGCGTTCGTGGGTGAGGTGACGCTGACGGACCCGCACCGGATCGACGACAGCGGGAAGCGGCGGGTGCTGCGACCCCGGATCCAGGTGACGACCGCCGATCCGGTGCAGGTGACGGTGGGGGCGGTGCTGCACTCGCCGAGCCGGCCGGGGCAGAAGGCCCGGGTGGTGTTCGTGACCCCGGACCCGTCGACTGGCCGGACGGACGTGGTGTTGGAGCTGTCGGGCGGGTTGGGGCGATCGCTGACCCCGGCGCCGGGGAGCGTGCCGGAGCTGGGGGACCGGCTCTGCTACACCTCGCTGTCGGACTCGTTCATGCCGCCGGGCGAGTTCCCGAGCCGGGAGGAGACGCCGTGGACGCACGGCGGGCCGCCGCAGGCGTACGAGGAGCCGGTCGAGCCGAGTGTTGACGACGCGCGGGAGGAGTGGTCGTGAGTTCTTCCCCTGGCCTGTTCGTGCCCGGTGGTGGACCTGGACAGTTGGTGTTGCCGCCGGGTGAGGCGGCGCGGCGGGTGATCGGGGAGGTGCTGGCCGACCTGCACAGCGGCGATCATCGCGGGGTGGTGGTCGACTCGCCGCCCGGGGCGGGAAAGTCGACGCTGGTGGTGCGGGCGGCGGGGGAGCTGGCCGAGGCGGGCGAGCCGTTGATCGTGATCGCGCAGACGAATGAGCAGGTCGACGACCTGATCGACCGGTTGGCGCAGGCCAAGCCGGAGCTGCCGATCGGGCGGTTGTCGGCGAACGACTACACGGCGACGGACCGGATCAAGAACTATTCGACGGTCCGGGTCGCGGCGAAGGTCGCGGACCTGGGCGGGTCGTCCGTCATCATCGGTACGGCCGCCAAGTGGGCCCTGGTGCCGGAGGGGCGCTGGCCGTGGGCGATCGTGGACGAGGCGTACCAGATGCGCTCGGATGCGCTGCTGCGGGTGGCGGGGCGGTTCGACCGGGCATTGTTCGTGGGTGATCCGGGGCAGTTGGATCCGTTCTCGACGGTGGAGACGGAGCGGTGGACCGGGCTGACCTGGGATCCGATGCAGTCGGCGGTGGCGGCGCTGCTACGGCACAACCCGGATCTGCCGGTACACCGGTTGCCGGTGTCGTGGCGGCTGCCGGCGTCGGCGGCCCCGGTGGTGGCGGAGGCGTTCTATCCGTTCACGGGCTTCTCGGCGGGGACGACGGCTGGTGAGCGGTCGCTGTCCTTTGCGACCGCTGGTTTTGGTGGCGGGGCGGTGGACGAGGCGTTGGAGATGGCGGCGTCGACCGGGTGGGCGTTGTACGAGCTGCCGGCGCGGCACACGTTGCGGACCGACGGGGAGGCGGCGGCGGCTTGTGCGCGGCTGGCGTTGCGGGTGTTGGAGCGGGGAGCGGTGGCGGTGTCGGAGCGTTCTCCCGGGGGCGCTCCCGTGACCGCCGATCGGATCGCGGTGGGGGCGGCGCATCGGGACCAGGTGGCGGCGATCCGGGCGCAGTTGGGGGCGGCCGGGGCCGGCATCACGGTGGACACGGCCAACCGGTTGCAGGGGCGCGAGTACGACGTGGTGATCGTGCTGCATCCGCTGTCGGGTCGGCGGGACGCGACCGCGTTCCACCTGGAGGCGGGGCGGTTGTGTGTGCTGGTGTCGCGGCACCGGCACGCTTGTGTGGTGGTGGCTCGGGCGGGGATCGGGGAGTTGCTGGACGCCCATCCGTCGACCGAGCCGGTGCACCTGAACGTACCGGTCAAGTTCCCGGACGGCTGGGAAGCCAACCAGTCGGTGCTATCGCGGTTACAGGGTGTTCGAGGCTACGCTCGCTGACGTGCCTGACGCGAAGCATCACGATGAATTCAAGCTGTCTATCACCAAGGCCCTGGCGGACCAACTCTCGGCCGCCCTTCAAAAGCTGACTCCGAAGTCTTTGACAGGTGAGGCGCTTGACGCGCTTCCCAAGGGGCCGGGTATATATCAGTTGTATGTGGATGATCAACGCGTGTACGTCGGCAAGGCGAGCAAGTCGCTTCCCGCGAGGCTCCGCAAGCACCATAAGAAGCTGTCGGGACGCCCTATCGCTGGTGGCGTGTCCTTCGTCTGTCTCTACCTAGACGAAGATCTGGAGGCGTCAGCCCCAGAAAAGATGTTGCTCGGTAAGTATGAGGGCAAATATGAGCGGACCGCTGGTGAGCAACCAGAGAAACTTCAATGGAACAACAATGGCTTCGGCAACAACGATCCAGGCCGAAGGCGGGATGGTAGTGCCGTCGAGGCGAATCACTTCGACGCTCTCTACCCGGTCAATCTTGATCTGCTGGTCAATTGGCTCACGCCCGGCCCGAGGACCGTTGCCAAGGTTCTGGCCGAACTGAAGAGGGGGCTGCCCTATAACCTCCGCTTTGAGAAGGACACCCCTCGGGCGCGACAGGATTACAATCAGGTTGTCCAAATACCTGATCAAGGTATCTCTGTGCGCACGGCTCTTAAACTAATCGTCGGCACACTAACAGAGGGTTGGCAAGCGACCGCGCTCCCCGGTTACCTGATCCTCTACTACGAGAGCACTAGCTACGATAGTGCCCAGTGTTGGTGGTCTCGTGCCGGCGCCAGCGTTGTCGAGACCCCAGGACCTGGCAAGTTCGCTCCAGCCACGGAAATCGCCGAGAAGTCAGAGGACGGGGAGAATGAAGAGGACTAACCCTAAGTTCGGCCAGCCTGCAAAGCGCTGAGAACGCGGCGAGTGGCGTCCTCGATCGGCTCATGCTCCCAGACACGGATAACGATCCATCCTGCCCTGGTCAACAGCTCCGTTGTTTCGGCGTCCCGGGCGCGGTTACCGTCGATTTTGGTCTTCCAGAACTCTTTGTTCTTCGTGGCCGGCCTGTGATGGTCCGGGCAGCCGTGCCAGTAACAGCCGTCAACAAAGACGGCGACCTTGGCGCGCGAGAAGACGATATCTGCGGTACGCCGTAACCCGGGCAGAGGAGGGTGGGAAGTTCGGTACCGCAGTCCCATCGCGTGCAGTCGCGCTCTCAAGAGGATCTCAGGTTTGGTGTCGCGGCCTCGGTTCGCTCGCATGATGTTCCGCGTTGCCTCGGATGAAGCCCACGAGCCATAGCCCCTTTGGTCGGTGCCCTTTCGCGCGGCAGGAGCTTCGCTGATACCACCAGGAGGTCGAGCCATGGCCCAAGCCGCGCGAAGGTTCTCGGCTCGTGTGGGCTGGCCCACCTCGCCAATGTATTTTTCTCTAGTAACCCCACCCTCAGACCAGCGAAGGTAGGCCCTGATCCGACGAGTCCGACGGTAAAGACGCAGCGCCATGGATGCCCGAGCGATCCGTCCATCTGGAAGGGTTAGTTCGCGTACTCTCCGTCCGCCCGCCGCCGCGTCCTGCTCGTCCGTCCTCGCAGCCGGCGTCATACCGGGGGCGCAACGCCAGGCGGTCTCGGGTGGCAGCGTCTCGTTCCAGGGGGAAGGCACTGGTCTCAGTACCCCGACTTCCGGCCCTTGTCCTGATGAAGCGCTCGCGCGATCCCATCGGCGAATACCCGCCCGAGGGTGACCGGCACGGCGTTACCGAGCTGCCTCATCTGTTCGCCTCGTGGCCCAGAAATCTGCCAATCGTCGGGAAAGGTCATGACACGGGCAGTCTCGCGTACGGTCATATAGCGATGTTCGCCGTTGTCAAGGAGCATGACCGATTCGCCTCCCGGAACGCCATGTACGCCGGCTTTGACTGTCTTCGCGGGCTTATCTAGCAAATTGGGAGTGTGCCCAGGGTAGATACGGGCTCCCGGCCAACCCTTGTGGTGGAACCACCCGGGGTAATCCTCCCCATCTACCAAGTCCTGCGGCAGTGGCAGCTCGTGCGGGCGATCTGGGTTGCCGTACAGTGCGTCGCGGAGGGTTCTCCAGGGCTTGATTCTTTCGTCTTCGATCGGCAATTGCTGAGGCAGCGCCTTCGTCACCGTGTCACGCACGCCCGAAGGGACGCCAACGTGGCGCTTCCAGTAGGAGCCATCGAGTTGCCCCCTAATCAGAGCAGTTTGTGAGTGACTCTGAGGGGGCTTGAAGTGCTCTTCCCAGTCTTTCCTTGTTATGCCGAGATCTGCGCGGAAGGCCACAATTATGATCCGCTTTCGGATTTGCGGCACCCCGTAGTCCGCCGCGTTAACCTCCATTGGGATGACCACGTAACGACGCTTCGATTTGCGCGAGATCTTCGCGTCTCGATCAAGCAGCTGTGCGTAATGCTCTTCCCAGGTGGCGTTCTTTCTGCGTTTCTCGAACGGTAGTTCCAGTTCGCTAAGGATGTAATCGAAATATGGCTTGAAGGAAGGTCGTAATAAGCCTCGGACGTTCTCGCATATCACCGCCTTCGGTTCAGTCTCCCGCACTACCCGGAAAAGCTCGGGAAACATGTTCCGTTGATCCTCGTATCCCTTGTGTGCTCCTCCAAGGCTAAAGGGCTGGCATGGCGGGCCACCTGCCACTACGTCTACTCCGTGTTCGCGGAGGTAGTCAAAGTGGAAGTCCCTTACGTCGCCCCTCAGTAGGGGCCACTTGTCGTCAATCCCGATGGGTATATGGTCCTCGTTCTTGCGCTCCTCGGCCTTGTTCATGAGGAGCGTGTCGCAGGCGTGTCGGACGAACTCGTTCATGACCAGGTGGCGGAACCCGGCCTGATGCATCGCCATTGCGAGACCGCCGCCGCCGGAGAACAACTCGATGCTCGTCCCTACCTCGGTCAACGGTTCGTCCTGGTTCTCCACCCCAAAACCATACCGCGGCCGGTGCGATCTTGAAAGTCCCTGTGACGACTGCTGTACCTGTCGTAGCTCGTGGTACCGCGAGGCGCCCCGGTGTCGTCAGGCTAGGACCGCTTGGCGTGGAGCCGAGTGAGCCACTCAACTGTCGCGTCTAGCGCTTCGTCTTCGTGGCGTCTGGCGTCAAAGCCGTGGTCGGCTCCTCGTACTGAGTGCAACTGGCAATCTTGGCGAGCCGTTGCGGCCGCGACGGAGGTCCCGTGGGAAACGTGCGTGTCGCTGTCGCCATGAACGATCAGCGTCGGCACACGGCTCGCGGCGAGTGACCTCCCGGGCTCGTGGCGATCCATCTCATTAAGTAGAGCCCAACCGAGTTCGAACTCGCCATCGACGAGCAGGTAATCGTCTCGGTCTGGCGTGGACCGCGCCGTGGGTCCAAAGTTAGCTTGGCCCCACGGGAGCGTGGGCTCCAGGAAGGTTTCACGGAGATCGAGTACCGGTTGCCACAGGACGAGACCGCAGAGCCGATCTTCGAGGCTTGGTAGTGAGAGGAGGGTAGGTACGGCGCCGAACCCTGTGGCCACCAGGTACAAGCTGCCCGGGCAGTCGGACTCGGCCGCTTCGATGGCAGCGGCCAGGTCGAGTACCTGATCGGCGATCGTGACACTCCGCTGGGTGCCCTCGCTGCCGCCATGGCCCCGGAAGGAGAAGCGCAACGTTGTTATCCCGGCATGCGGTAGTCGTTCGGCCAAACGCAGGTACATGCCCCCTTCGTCCATGTCCATCCCTAGGCCGTGGACGGCTACCAAGGTGCCTGGATTGTCAGAGCGGCGGGCGGGATGGAGGGCTGCTTCTAGGCGCGTTCCATCCACTGACTCCAGATCGAGCGTGTGCATCCACCCTCCTTCTGCCGCTTCATCACCGCGATCATCGAAATCTGGCCGCACTCCGTCAGCCGGCGTCTCTGCTCGACGGCGCGGCCCCTGCCGACTCGACTCGGCTAACTCGTCTCGGCTCGGTCCGCTACGAAGACACCCAACCCCTGGTGTCCGTAGAGTTCGCCGGTCTCAATCAAGATCGTAATCGCGGAGCGCACGGTGGACTGGCTGCGGACGTCATAAATCTCGGCGAGAGTCTTGGTCGACGGCAGCTTGTGGCCAGAGGGCCATTCACCGGATGCGATGCGCCGCCGGATGTCGGCGATTATCCGGCGGTAGTGCGGCTCGAACGGTCGTGATGCGGGCATGCGAAGGACTCCCAGCTAGGCCCCCACATCTGATCACGGCTGCTGGGAGTACTTCAAGAGCAACGTTGACTTTACCAACAATGACGGTAAAGTGCCGAGACGAGGATACGCCCAGCTAGGCACTGCGGTGACTCCTCGGGTCGGGGCGGTGCAAGCGCCAACCCATCGAATAACTCGGGCTGGCACGAGCGCTGCTCCGGCAACTAACGGGACTGGCCCGGGGCGGGTGCTGGGCTCCGGTCGGTACGTCTCGCGCGGTCGTACCGGTCGTCCCCGCCCGCCTCGGCGCCAACCCAGCAACCGGTCAACCGAGGGAGGGTCATGAGTCAGGCCGGTGAACTGTTGGACGAGCTGCCGTTGCCGCCGTACGTGACGGTCGAGGATGTCGACTTCGCGGTGCGGACGATCACGGTCCACGCCCCCGAGCAGTGGCCCCGCGGGCTGCGCTGCCGCAACGACCACCACCCGCACCCGTGCCGGCTGCACCGCTGGGGCCAACGGGTCCTCGCCCGACGCGGCCTCACCACCACCGAGATAACCGCCCTGGTCACCCACTACCAGGCATCGGCGGTACGGCGATGATCTACCGACGAACCGGTGAACGCCTTCGCCCCGCCGTCATCCGCGTCGCGTCCAGCGTGATGCGCCGCCGCTGGCGCGGTCTCGACCCCGACGAGGTCTACGAATTCCTCCGCCTGGTCGCCAAGGAGGTCGAACGCCTCGAACGCGAGGCCACCACCGCCCGCACCCAGGCGGAACGCGTGCGCCAGGGTCTACGCCAGTGGCAGGCCCGACACATCGGCTGCACGTTCGCCGATCCATCCGCCGCCGACTTTCAACCCTCATCACACCCTCGGCCCGGCACCGGCCGGCGACTCGCCGACAGCGGCGAGCAGGACCAGCGGCAGCCCCGCAACGGCGGCCACTGGTGAGCGCCCCACACTGGGTGATCCACCTACCCACCACTCTCACCAGCCACCAGGCGGCCGTCGACCTGCTCGCCGCCCTGCGCGCGTCCCTCGCACACATCCCCGTACTCGACTTCGGCGAGGCGACCATCTCGGCGGAGGACGAGCAGTCGACGCGTACCCGGATCTGGTGTGACGCCCCGATCGGCGAACCCCGCGCCGGCCCCGGCAGCCGGCGCTGCCACCGGTTCGTCAACCACCCCGGAGCCTGCGCCAACTGACCAGCCCGACCCGGACGACGGCCCTACGACTGCACCGGGCCACGATGGTCAAGGTTCCGTCCGCCCGTTGATCCGGCCGGGCACGGTCACCCGGCATCACTGCCCCCGTCGCGTCCGCTGCCTGCACTAGGGTGCCCCTTCGGAGGATCCAGTCGAGGCGTGCACCGCCGGCCACCACGAGGGCCGACGTCACCGAGCGGACGGGGCAAGGGAAGCACGATGTCGTACGTGCCCAGCGGTACCTGGCACCCACCGGCACAGCCGGCACCGCCCTTCTCACCTCCCGGGCCGAGCCTGTGGTGGCGGATCGGCCACAGTTGGTGGCTGCTGCTGCCGGTACTCGGCTTCAGTTGCCTGGCCGGCTTCGGTTTTCTCTACATCGGACTGCGCGCCCAGCGGCCGGCCTGGTGGCTGCCCGGCGTCGGCTACCTGGTGGTCTCCTGGACCTGCTTCATGCTGGTCGGCGGCACGGACCAGGGCACCGCCATCTCCGACTGGGCCGCCGGCATCTTCCTGCTGAGCTGGATGGCCAGCATCACCCACGCCGGCATCCTCAACGTCTCCTGGCTGCGCTGGCGGGCCGGCCACCGCCCCTGGTACGCCGCACCGCCGCACGCGCCGGTCTGGTCCACGCCGGGAGCGGGGCAGCCGACCGGCCACTTTCCCGGGGCGCCACCCGTCTCGCCCGGCTACCCGCCGGTCGCACCCGCCTCCCCGGCCTACGGTCCGGGTAGCCCCGCCGTGCTCAGTCCGGCGCCGGTGTCCTACCAGCCGACCTCCGGCCCACCCACCGGCTACCACCCGAACACCCCCACCCACCCGTACCTGCCTCCGCCGGTCGACCCGTACGCCAGCCTGCCGCTCGACCCGGACCTGCCGACGCCGGTCGATCCGTACTCCGGGCCGCTCCCCGGTCAGGAGTCGTCGTCTCCGCCTCACGGCTGAGCTAAAACCTGGCGGTCGCACATGATCTTGATGTCGGATTCTTGCTGACCGGGCACGCCGCCGTCGCCGCCGGTCGAGTACAGCCCTGCGAATGAGATTGGCGCAGCCGCGCACCCGGTTCGGCGGGGCCGATCGCAGGGTGTCGTACGTCGGTGGGGCTTGCCCTACCGACGACCTTCCCGCTCACCGGCTGTCATCCGGACAGGCCGCTTCATAGGGTCGCAGGACAGTCATCGAACACTATTTCTGTCCGTTCGGAGGAAGTCACGTGAACCGCTCCACCCAGGCCCCGCTTGCCGGGGATCGCGCGTCGTCCGGGACGGTGCCCCGGATCGTCGACGTCGACGCGTTGCGTTCCGTGGCGCTGCTCCTCATCCTGGTCGTCAACATCGCCTTCTTCGCCTCCGGCTATTCCTTCCACCTGGTTCCGGATCCCGCGCACGACTCGTGGGGCGACCAGGTGGTCCTGTGGCTGGTCGAGCTGCTCTTCGCGATGAAGGCGTACCTGCTCTTCTCCTTTCTGTTCGGCTACAGCTTCACGCTCCAGCTCGATTCCGCCGCGCGGCGCGGCGTCGACGTCGCCCCACGGTTCCGGCGACGGCTGGCCGGACTCTTCGTGCTCGGCATCCTGCACGCGGTGCTGCTGTTCCAGGGTGACATCCTGACCACGTACGCGTTGCTCGGCCTGGTCCTGCTCGCCATGCGGAAAGTCGGCGTCGGGACCGCGCTGCGGGTCGCCGTACTGCTGACCGCCGGGATCGGCTTCGTCCTCGCGCTCGCCGCCACGGGCGGGACCCAACTGGTCACCGATCCGGCGACGGCACTGGCGGCGGGGCAGCGGTCCACCGAGGCACTACAGGGCGGGCTCGGCTCGGTGATCAGCGAGCACGTACGCCAGCTGCCGGGAATGTTCGGCGCACTCCTCGTGCAGGGGCCGCTCGCCCTCTCGGCCTTCCTCTTCGGGTACGCGGCCGGGCGGCGCCGGCTGCTCACCGACGTCGTCGGGAACCGGCAGCTCCTGCGCCGGGTGCAGCGGGTGGGCTATCCGGTCGGCCTGGCCGGTGGGGTGATCTTCGCATCGGGCGGGGGCACCGCCAACCTGACCGGGCTGACGGCGGGCGTGCTCACCGCGCCGCTGCTCGCGGCCGCGTACGCCGCCACCCTGCTCCAGTTCTTCCAGACCGACCGGGGACGGCGGGTCGTCGCCGTACTCGCGCCGGCCGGCCGGATGTCCCTGACGAACTACCTGGGTCAGTCGCTGCTCTGCGTGCTGGTCTTCACCGGCGTCGGGCTGGGCCTCGCCGGTGCCGTCGCACCCCCGGTCGTCGTGCTCATCGCGGTCGCGATCTACTGTGTGCAGCTCGCCGCCAGCGCGGCGTGGATGGCCCGGTTCCGGTACGGGCCGATGGAGTGGCTGTTGCGGGCCTGGACCGAGCAACGGTGGCCACGGCTGCGGGCCGCGGACCTGGCATGACGGGGCCGGGTGCGGCGTCAACCGGATTGCCGCCCCACCTCCGGTGCCGGCTCCGCCCGGTATCCGCTGGCCTGCTCCATGCTCGGCCCCGGCCCGTGCGTCAACTCGCTGAGACAGCCGCGCCACCATCCCGGCGAGAACGGGCAGCCGCCCGCAGGTCAACGCGCTGACCGCCGGCAACTCGGCTGAGAAGCCACAGAACCGACCCGAGCCGTGTGGATCCCGTCGAGTTACGCATCCCAGGTCATCGATGGCGAAATGTGCCAGGATAGCCGTACATCTGGATGGCGGAGCTGCGGGAGGCATCGGTGGCGTTCTGGGTCGTCCGGGATCGGGTACGCCTCGAAGCCGGGCACCTCCTCGACCGGTCGTCCGCGCCCGGCACCCACACCATCGAGTACTGCGAGACGGCCCGTACCGCCACCCGCCCGGCACACGGCAAGACCGAGCAGGTCATCCACTGCGGGCACTGTGGGCACCCGGTTCCGTTCACCGTCTTCTCGGTCGCGCTGACCCGCCGTCGTCGCCTCTACGCGTACGGCCTCGGGGCGATCCTGCTGGTTGCCGCGGCCATGCTCTACGGCGTCGGCATCGATGTCGTGGTGGCGGCCGACAGTGCACTGTGGCCACTGCTCCTCGCCGGGGCGGAGATCGTGCTGATCGCGCTGGCCGTCATGATCCTGAGCTGCGCCGCGGCGTTCGAGCACGGCGTCCGGTCACCCGCGCTCTGGCGAGGCGGGCAGGTGCCGTACGGCGGACACCTCGCGATGATCGACCCGCATCTCGGCCGCAAGCCGCTGGCCCGCAACGCCAGCCGCGTGATCTCCTCGGTCCACCACCACCCCCCGGACGACAACCCTTCGGATGGTGAGCCTTCGGGCGGCGAGCCCACCGGATCCGGCCCGGTCTGACCCACGTCCGACCCCAGCGGCCCGGCTGTTCCGCCTTCGGCAGGCTCGCTCTGCCCGGCGGCGCTCGGCGATCCAGCACGCCGTCGACGACAGCAGCCGGTCACGGTGCACGCCGCCGGGCCGGCCGGCCTCACCGCTATGCGCCCGGCCGGCACGTACTGTCGGGCGGACCGTCCGCGATCCGGGGAGGGACGATCCATGGCAGAGGGTCCGAGTCGGCGCGGCTTCCTGCGGGGCGCCGGACTTGTCGGGGCCGGACTCGTCGGCACCGGCGCCGCCGCCGGGGTGCTGCTGCCGGCCGCCACGCGCGCTTGGCAACGGGTCGGCGACGACCGCTACCGTCCCGACTCCGCGTCGCCCCGGTTCACCCTCGCCGTCATCCCGGACACCCAGTACCTCTTCGACGGCGACCGGGGCGACAGCGGGCCGCTGGCCGCGACGCTGCGCTGGATCGTGGCGCACCAGGCGGAGCGGAACATCGTGCTCACCGCCCACCTCGGCGACATCGTCGAGAACGGGGCCGCCGCCGAGCTGGCCGAGGCCGGCCGGATCTTCGAGATCCTCGACCGGCGCGGGGTGCCGTACAGCGTGCTGGCCGGCAACCACGACATCGACCAGTCCACCACCGACCAGCGTGGACCGAGCCACTACCTGGAGGTCTTCGGGCCGCACCGGGTACGCGGGCTGCCGACGTACGGCGGCGCCACGCCGGACGGCTACAACACGTACCACGTCTTCCCCGCCGCCGGGCGCGAGTGGCTGCTGCTGGCGCTGGACTGGCGGCCGTCGGACGGCACGCTCGACTGGGCCCGGTCGGTGCTGGCGGCGCATCCGACCAGCCCGGTCATCCTGACCACCCACGACCTGGCCGACGCAGACCACACCGGGGCGACCTGGCTCTCCGAGCACGGCCAGCGGCTCTGGGACCGGCTGGTCAGCGGCAGCGACCAGATCTTCCTCACCCTCAACGGGCACTACTGGCCGCCCGGCCGGCTGGTGCTGCGCAACGCCGCCGGCCGGGACGTGCACGTGCACATCACCAACTACCAGAACCGCTACTACGGCGGCGGCGGGATGGTCCGGCTGTACTCGTTCGACCTGGCCCGGAACACAATCGACGTCGAGACGCTGTCGCCGTGGATCCTCGGTCAGCCCGCGGAGCGGCGCAACGCGCTGGCCCGACGGGAGGTCGAGCTGACCGACCCGGCCAACCGGTTCAGCCTGGCGGTCGACTTCGCCGACCGGTTCGCCGGCTTCGCCCCGGCCACCGGCCGCCCGCCGCGCGGCCCGGCCGCCGTGGTCGGCGACGGCACCGTCGCGTATTGGCGGTTCGACCAGGGGCGCCCGGACGGCACGGCGATGCCGGACGGGTTCCGGGTCGAGGATCTCTCCGGCCGGGGCAACCACCTGACCCGGCTCAGCCTGCCGGGCAGCCCGCCGGAGGCGCTGCGCTGGTCGGCCGAACACCACGACGACCAGCCGGCCCGCGCGAGCCTCTTCTTCTCCGGCGGCCGGCGACCGGCCCGGGGCGGCTACCTGCGTACCGTCGACGGCGCGCCGTTGAACGCGGCGACGTTCGCGCACGGTTACACGCTCGAGGCGTTCGTGAAGTTGCCGGCCGACGTCCGGGAGACCGGCTCGGACGGGATGGGCATCCTGAGCCGGTACGGCACCGGGCGGGATGCCGGCAAGACCGGTGCAGACCCGGCGCAGCCGATCGCGTTGCTGGGGCTCTCCGCCGGGATGATGCTGAAGTGGGCCGTCTTCCCGGTCGAGCTGGACGGCATCGTCGCCAACTGGGGCCACGAACTGCCGGCCGGGGAGTGGTGCCACGTCGCGGTGGTCAACGACGGCCGGCTCAGCACGCTCTACGTCGAGGGCGCGCGGCTGCTCCGCAACCCTTCCGTCGCGGCGTCCGGGCTGGCCACCTCCGGCGAGCCGTGGCTGGTCGGGGCGTACCACCACGACCGGATCGTCCAACCCGGCTTCTACGGGTGGATCGGCGACATCCGGATCACCGACCGGCCGCTGCCGGTGGACCGCTTCCTCCTCGCCTGATCCTCTCCGCACCGCGCCCGGTCCGAGCCGGCGGGGCGGCCGATATCCGTTCGGATATCAGCCCAGCTCGAAGCGGTCGGCCGGGGGCCGTCACGGCGGCGGAGGGGTCAGCGGGCGCGCAGGGCATCCACGGCGGTCCGGGCCGCCTCGCCGATCGCCAGGTCGACGTCGATCCGCCGGGTGGCCAGCCGCCGGGTTCGGGCGAAGACCGCGATCGCGTACCGGCCGCCGTCCGGATACTCGGCGACCCCGGCCTCGGCGTGGAGGCCGGGCAGCGTGCCGGTCTTCGCCGCCACCCGTACGCCGGGCGGGAAGCCGGAGGCGATCCGGGTCCAGAAGAGTTGCCGACCCATCAGTTCCCGCAGCAGCGCACCCGCCGGGGCGGGCCCCGCCTCGTCCCGCCAGATCAGTCCGAGCAGCCGGGTGACGTCCCGGGCCGTGCTGGAGGTGGTCCGCTCCGGATCCTGTACCCGCATCGCCCGGATCCGCTCCTCCGGCAGCAGCGGGAAGATCTGTGCGAACTCGGCGTCGTCCCGCGCGCCGACGTCGGCGTACATGGACTCCAGCAGTTGCCGGGGCCCGCCGAGGATCCGGGTACGGGTCAGCCCCAGCTCGGCGGCGAGCAGCGGCAGCACGTCCGGACCGACCCGGCGCAGCAGCAGGTCGGCGGCGCTGTTGTCGGTGACCGTGATGGCGAAGTACGCCAGGTCCCGCAGCGACACCTCGACGTCGTCGGCGCAGCCCGCCGTACCCCAGCCACCCAACCGGTCCTCGGCGCGCACGACCACCCGCTCGGTCGGGTCGAGCTGCCCGGCGGCGGCCTGCCGGGCGAACTCCAGGACCAGCAGGATCTTGAAGATCGAGGCGAGCACCACCTGGTCGTCGGCGCCGATGCCCAGCTCGGCCCCGCTGTCGATGTCGGTGACGTGCAGCCGGGCGTCGACCCCTACATCGTCGAATATCCGGGTGATACGTCCGGTTGGCACCTGGCGACGATAGCCGGCCGGCGGGCGGCTCCGATATGCGAACTCATATCATCGGCCGGGTGGACCTGGCCCGGCACCTGCGGCAGTTCGTGGTGGTGGCCGAGGAGCTGCACTTCGGCCGGGCCGCCGAGATCCTCGGCATCGCCCAGCCGCCGCTGAGCCAGTCGATCCAGCGGCTGGAACGGGACCTCGGTGTCCAGCTCTTCGACCGCTCCCGGCGCCAGATCAGCCTGACCACCGCCGGGCAGCTCCTGCTGGCCGAGGCCCCGACCCTGCTCGCCGCCGAGGAACGCATCCGGATCGTGATGCGCAAGGCCCGGGATGGCGAGATCGGGACGTTGCGGGCAGGCGTACCGCCGGAGACCCCGGCCGTCACACTCCAGGCGCTGCTGCACGGGATGGCGGCGCGGGCGCCCGGCCTGGACGTCGACCTCCAGGAGCTGACCAGCGCGGAGCAGCTCCGGATGCTCGCCGAGGCCCGGCTCGACGTCGGGCTGGTGCACCACCCGGTCCGGGCCGAGGCGCTGCGGGCCGGGCCGGCCGTCGAGGTCCGGTTGGGGGTACTGCTGCCGCGCGCCTCGCCGCTGGCCCAGTTGCCGGAGGTCGCGCTCGCCGACCTCGCCGGGCACGATCTGGCGATCTTTCCTCGGGCCACCGCGCCGGACTGGCACGACCGGGTCCTCGACGTGTGCCGCCGGCACGGTTTCACACCCCGGCGGGTCCGGCACGCCGGCAACCCGGAGTTCCTGCTCGGTCTGGTGCTCGCCCGCGGGTGCGTGGCGTTCGAGCCGGAGTCGGCGGCCCGCCGGGAGCCCCGGGTCGCCTGGCGGCCGCTGACCGAGCCGGTGCTGCGCCGCCGCACCTCGGCGGTCTGGCCGGACCGGTCGGCGCATCCGGCCGCGTCGACCTTCGCCCAGGTTGCCGCCGAGATCCTGGCGGGCCCGGCCCCGGCCGCCCCGATCGTGCTGGGTACGGGCCAGCCGCGCCCGTGGTCGGTGGTCTATCCGCCGGACGACTTCCCCGGACCCGGCTGAGCCCGAGCATCCGCGGAGTTGACCGCCGGGCGTTCAGCTCCGGTCGGCCGACGGCAGGGTCGACAACCCGGCGACCGTTACGAGCAACTCGATCGGGTACTCGTTGTCGGCCTGGCCGATCGCGAGTCCCACCCACCGGTCGACCTCCGGCCGCCGCCGGACGTGGACCTCGCCGGTCAGCATGCCGAGCCGGGAGACCGGTTCCGGCGCCGACCCGTCGTCCCAGTCGATCCGGACGGGGAGCGCCGAGGAGGACCGCCTCGGGACTTCGCTCAAACCCCGCCCCGGCGCCGCAGGTACTGGTATCAGCTACCGGCTGGCGAGTGGTCAACGGCACGGCGTCACCGGTCGAGCCCGCGGAGCAGTTCGCCGAGCTGTGCCGGGAACAGGCCGGTACGGCTTCCGGCCGGGGCGCCCGGCAGTTGCCGGAACGGGCCGCGTTCTACGAGCGGCTCCGCGAGGCGTGGCACCCGGTAGCCGGGTATCGGCGGGAAATTCGGGCTCGATTGTCGGCCCGGCCAGCTTGAATGGCAGGGGCAGACGGACGGAAGGTGGGTGGCGTGGTCGGAGGATCGGACCGGGTCCGGATCGAGCCGTGGAGCGAGGGCGACCTCGACCTGCTGCGCCGGATCAACGCTCCCGAGATGAAGCGGCACCTGGGCGGCCCGGAGACCGAGGAGCAGGTCCTTGCCCGGCACGAGCGTTACGTCCGGTTCGGCGGCGGCGGGCAGGGGTGCATGTTCCGGGTGGTCGCCCTGCCGGACGGGGTGCCGGTCGGCAGCGTCGGCTACTGGGAGCGGAACTGGCACGACCAGACGGTCTACGAGATGGGCTGGAGCATCCTGCCGGCGTACCAGGGCAGGGGGCTGGCCACCGCCGCGCTGCTGGCGGTGGTCGACGCGGCCCGGGTCCGGCGGACGCACCGGTACGCCCATGCCTATCCCTCGGTCGACAACGCCGCCTCCAACGCGGTCTGCCGAAAGGCCGGCTTCGAGCTGCTCGGCGAGACCGAGTTCGAGTTTCCGAAGGGGCGGCTGATGCGTTCCAACGACTGGCGGCTCGACCTGACCGCAACCGACCGTCCCTGACGCGCGGCGCCACCGAGGGCACGACCTGGCCGGCGTGTGCCACCTGCTCCGGGGCACCCGGCGGTCACCTGGGCCGGGTGATCCTGGTGGCCGGCGAGCCCGGGCGCGTCGAGACGCATACCCGCCGGATCAGGCGTCCGGTGTGGACGGTGTGGATCCGGGGGTGGGGAAGCAGCCGGCGAACGGGTCGGGATAGTTCCGCCAGCCGGTCTCGCCGTCGGCCAGTTCGGCGTCGGTGAGCAGGCAGCGGGCGAGCGTGCGGTGGATGTCGACCGGGTCGAGGTCGAAGCCGACGAAGACCAGGTAGTTGTGCCGGTCGCCGTAGTACGGGTCCCAGTCCAGTGCGGCGGCGAGCCGGCGCTGGTCGCTCGCTGCCGCCCAGTCCTCGTCGGGCGCGTCGACCAGCCATCGGCCGAGGGTGCCCAGCGTCAGGCCGCCGCCGGCGAACTCCCAGCCGACCGCGATCTCCGGCTGGCTGGCCAGCCAACACACGCCCCGGGAGCGCAGCACCGGCGCGTTGACCGCCGTCAGCACCTCGTGCAGCCGTCCGGGGTGGAACGGCCGGCGGGCCCGGAACACCGCCGACACCACCCCGTGGTCCGGCTGCGGTTCCGGTACCCCGAGCAGGTAGCCCTCGATCCCCCGGGCCAGTACGCCGGGCGTCTCCGGCCGGTGCCGGTCGGTGTGCCGCAGCCGCCGGGTCAGCGCCCCGGCGTCGACGTACGGCTCGGTGACGGGGAGCTGCACGGCCCACGGGGCCAGCCGGTGCAGCAGTACCGACAGTTGACCGCTGTCGGTGCTGTCGCCGGGGGTACCCCACAGCACGAGCGTGTCGGCGTACTCGATCTGCCGGGCGATCACGTCGGCGAGGGCCCGGTGGTCGTCGTCGGCGGCGGCCTGGATACCGAGCGTGGTCAGGGCGTCCGGGCTGGCCAGCCCGTCGAGCAGGTGCTCGGCGTCGACCACCGTCGCGTACGAGTCGAAGTGCAGCCGGTCGGTGACCGGGGCGCCGTCCACGAGGTGGTGGGCGCAGACCTCGGCGACCGCCTCCGGCTCGACGGTCTCTGGCAGTAGCAGCACCAGGTCCCGCCCGGGCCGGGTCCGGGCCAGCCGGGTGAGAGTGGGCAGCACGTCCTCGCGCAGTGTGTGGGAGAGGCAGCCGTGCGCCAGCGCGATCGTCTCGTCCTCGACGATTCCGGCCCCGTCCCGGACGATCCGGCGGAGCACCCTGGCGCGCAGGTCGGTCAGCTCGTGCCGGACCAGCAGCAGGCTCGGGTCGTCGGCGAGCAGCGCCCTCGCCACCGCGTAGCTGGCAGCGGGCCAGAACCCGGCGAGCACGGTGACCGAGGCGCGGCCGTCGGTGCGGGCAGCGGTGCCGAGGTGGTCGGGGGCGAGGGGTGACGACATGGCGGGCCTTCCGAGGTAGTTGAAAATGATTGTCAGTATAAGCGCTCCGATCGTCCGGGTTAGAGTCGCCCGCTGCGTGGAACACGGTGCGCAGGGGGCGGGAGAAGCCCTGGTCGGGATGGGAAACGGTCGCCGCGGCAGTATGCGGCCGAGGAGGAAGCAGGATGTCCAGACGACGCGCCCACACCAGCGCACGGCGGAGCGACGGCAGCGTGAGGATTCCGGCGCGGAGGGAGGTGACGCTCTGATGGCCCGGCGCAACGACGTACGCCCGATCGTCAAGCTGCGCAGCACCGGCGGCAGCGGCTACACGTACGTGACCAGGAAGAACCGCCGCAACGACCCGGACCGGCTGGTGGTGCGCAAGTACGACCCGGTGCTCCGCCGGCACGTCGACTTCCGCGAGGAGCGCTGACGGCATCCGGGTGGGGTGGTCGGCGACGCCCTGCCGGGACCGGGGCGCTGTCGCGAGGCCGGTCAGCCGACCGGGGCCGGAGTCTTCTCCTCGATCTCGGCCGCGACCGGTGCCTTCGCCTCCACCGCGGCCCGCTTGCGGGCCCGGTGCGCCGCGACGTGCGACCGGGTGGCGCAGCGCTCCGAGCAGAACCGGCGGCAGCAGTTGGACGAGGTGTCCAGATAGACGTTGCCGCAGCGGTCGTCGGCACAGACACCGAACCGGGAACTGCCGTACTCGCAGAGCCAGACCGACAGCCCCCAGACCGCACCGGCCAGGAACTCGGCGCTCACCGAGGCTCCCCGGCTGGTCACGTGCATGTGCCAGTCCTTGGCGTCGTGCCCGGAGATGCGCGGTTGGACGGGATAGCTCTCCAAAAGCGAATTCAGCTCGTCCACCGCGTCGGCGTCCCGTCCCGAGGAGCCGAATTCGAAGACGTCCCGCAGGCGTTTCTGCGCCCGGCGGAAGGCGGCGACGTCCCGTTCGGTCACCTCGTCGCGCATCCAGCCGTGCTCGTCGGTGAAAACGGCCCGCAGGTCGTCGAGGTCGTCGAGTCGCGCGTTGACGAGGTCGACCCCGGTCCGGGCGTACGCGTCGAAGTTCACCCGACAACCGTAGACGACTTATGGCTCCCGTGGCGCGTCCACGTAGTGGGGAAGGAACCGCGCGTAGCCGTCGGTGATCAGGCTCCGGCTCTCCCGCAGGCCGGCACCGGCCGCCTCGCCGGCCACCACCCAACTGCCGAGGACCAGGTGATTATCCGAAAACGACGGTAGTGCGCGGAATTGTTGGTAACACCATCCTTCGTCACCGTAAATCCCTGGATTGTTGATCTCCCCGGCGCCGGTGACGATTCGCACCGAACCGCCCTCCCGACCCAACAGCGGCTTGACCACGTATTCGGTCATTCCCCGGGGCGAGTCGAGGTACGCCGGCAGCAGGTAGGGATGGCCGGGATAGAGCTCCCAGAGCACGGCCAGCAGCGCCTTGTTGGAGAGCAGCAGCTTCCAGGCAGGCTCGATCCAGGTGGTCGGGGTGCCCGGGTGCAGCGCCGGCCGGCCGTACGGCTCGGCGAGCATCCACTCCCAGGGATAGAGCTTGAAGCAGGTGAGGATCGGCGTGCTCACCCCGTCCGGGCCGGGCGGGCCGGTGAACCGGCGGCCGTCCCAGCCGATCTGGAGCATCGGCAGCAGTTCGGTCTCCAGCCCCGCCTGTCGGGCGGTCTCGGCGAGGTAGCCGGCGGTCATCTGGTCCTCGCCGGTCTCCTCCTCGTCCGACCAGGCGACGTGCACCAGCGGGTCGTGCAGGCCGGCGCCGATCCGCTGCCAGGCCGCGACCAGCCGCTCGTGCACGCTGTTCCACTGGTCCAGCTTGGGACGGGTGTCCTCCAGCCAGTACCACTGGATCACCGCCGCCTCGACCAGCGCGGTCGGGGTGTCCGCGTTGTACTCCAGCAGCTTCGGCGGCCAAGAGCCGTCGTACCAGAGGTCGAACCGGCCGTACAGGGTGGGCGGCTGTTCGCGCAGCGACCGGGTGACCGCCTCGGCGGCCCAGGCCGGGATGCCGAACTCGGCGAACCGGTTCCGCGCCACCACGTGCTCGGCGGCGGCCACCGACATCCGGTGCAACTCCTCGGTCGCCTCCTCCAGCCGGAGCACCTCGTCGAGGTCGAAGGCGTAGCAGGCGCTCTCGTCCCAGTACGACATGAGGCCGCCGCCCGGCAGTTCGGTGTCGGCGTAGACCAGGCCCTGGGCGCGGACCGTCGCCGACCAGTCCGGCCGGGGCGGGCAGCTCTCCCGGCGCACCGTCAGCCGCCGCAGGAGGCGAGGTGGGTGCCGAAGCCGCCCCGCTCGGGGAGTACGTCCGGGGCGGTCGAGCCGGCGGTCGAGCCGGCGGTCGTGGCGGCCGGCACGGTGGCCGGGGCGTACGCCGCCAACGCCAGCGAACGGGGCCGCGGCGTGCTCGGCCGCGAGTCGCAGTCGTCGTCGTCACCCACCTGGTTGCACCCGGAGAGGGTGACGGCGAGGGCGGTGAGCGCGCCCAGTTGCACGCTCGCGGACCGGAGACGGCGTCGCGAAACTTTTTCCACGAGATCGTTGTAACCGATCCGCGCCACCGCGGACACCCCAACCGGCGTCGCACCGGCCGCGACCATCGTGCGGGTCCGGCACCCGGTCGCCCGGGAGGCTCCGGTCCCCGCGTACCGGTGACCGGCTGGCGTTACGCTCGGCTCATGCTCCGATCGGTCATCCTCGCCGCCTCCCGGTCATCCCGGATCGAGCGGCTCGTCGAGACGGCCCCGCTCACCCGGGACGTCGTACGCCGGTTCGTCGCCGGCACCACCACCGACGACGCGCTGCGCGCCACCCGCCAGCTCGTCGCCGACGGTCTCGCGGTCTCCATCGACCACCTGGGCGAGGACACCGTCAGCCCAGACCAGGCCATCGCCGTCCGGGACGAATACCTGGCCCTGCTCGGCGGGCTCGCCGAGGCCGGGCTCACCCCGCCGGCCGAGGTCAGCGTCAAGCTCTCGGCGTTGGGCCAGAAGTTCGACGAGCGGCTGGCCCGGGAGCACGCACACGCGATCTGCGCCGCCGCGGCGGCGGCAGGCACCACGGTCACCCTGGACATGGAGGACCACACCACCACCGACTCGACCCTGGACATCCTGGTCGAACTGCGCAAGGACTTTCCGGGTACGGGGGCGGTGCTCCAGGCGTACCTGCGGCGCACCGAGGCGGACTGTCGGGAGCTGGCCACCCCGGGGTCGCGGGTGCGGCTCTGCAAGGGGGCCTACTCCGAGCCCGAGTCGGTGGCGTACCAGTCGGCCCGGGAAGTGGACAAGTCATATGTCCGGTGCCTGAACGTCCTGCTCGCCGGCCAGGGGTACCCGATGATCGCCACCCACGACCCCCGGCTGATCGCGATCGCCGAGGACCGGTCCCGGTGGTTCGACCGTACGCCGGACCAGTTCGAGTTCCAGCTCCTCTACGGCGTACGCCCGGACGAGCAGGCCCGGCTCGCCGAGGCAGGCCACACCGTACGCGTCTACCTGCCGTACGGCACCGACTGGTACGGCTACCTGATGCGCCGGCTCGCCGAGCGCCCGGCCAACCTGGCGTTCTTCGCCCGCGCCGTGGCGACCCGGAGGTAACGCGCGGCGCCGGCCCCGAGGTGACCGGTCCGGCCACGCTGGTCGGCCCGCTGCCCAGCCGGCGCTCTCTGGGCCGGCTGGGCTCTGGTCCGGCTGGGATCCAACCGCCTCGCCTGGCATCCTCGCGCCATGGACTTCTCCCGCGCGGTGGCGGCGTTGCGTGCCGTCCTCGCCGACTCGCCCCGGGCACGGGCCGATCCCGACCTGCTCGAACAGGTCCTCGGCCTGGTCCGCCCCTCGATCGGACTCGCCGTACCGGCCCGGTGCCGCGACGGCGAGCCCGCCGGCCCGGTCGCCGGCTGGTACGGCGGACTGCCCGGACTGCCGGACGGGGTGCGGTGGCCGGAGCACCAGGGGCGGCCGATGGCGCTGCTGGCCCGGCTCGACTGTGCCGCGCTGGCGCCGATGCTCGGTCCGGAGTGGATGCTGCCCCGGGACGGGACGCTGCTCTTCTTCTCCGGCGAGTGGTTCCGCGCCGACTTCGGGGCGGGCCCGGGTGACGACGGCTGCGCCGTGCTGCACGTACCCGTCGGGCTGCCGGACCGGGCCGCCCCGCCGGAGGCGGAGGTGATTCCGGCACTGCCGCTCGTCGCCGCCCCGGTCCTGGCCGCACCCGACTACGCCGAGCCGGAACTCGCGGCGGCCTTCTCGACCGATCCGATCAGGGTGATGGACCTGGTCACCGAGATCCGCGACCGGCTGCCGACGGTGCGGCACCGGCTGCTGGGCTGGCCGGACAGCCCGGTGGTGGGACCGGCCGGCCACCGGCCGCTGCTGGCGCTGGAGGCCGAGCCGGGGACCGCCTGGGGCGAACTGGTCGGAATCTCGTTCTGGATCGACGGCCCGGACCTGGCGGCGGGTCGGTTCTCCCGGGTACGCCGGGTCCTCGACGTCGCCTGAGACGCCCGCCCCGCCCCGGTACGCGGAAAAGCGCATCCGGCCCGCCGAGGGTCCGATCTGCTGATCGTTGCCCCCGACGGACCGGATGCGTCCGCTCCGTCACCGGCCGTGGTCTCCGTTACCGGCTACCCGCCACCGGTCACCCGCGCCTCGGTTGCCCGAGGATCAGGCGAAGCAGTTGTCGATCTTTTCCTTGCCTGCGCAGTTGTCAGGCCGGTTCTTGCTGATCACGGTGTCGTCGTCCACCTTGACCTTGGCGTGCTCGGCGAAGAGCCCGCCGCCCTTCTTGGTGGCGTCGTTCTCGACGATCTTGCTCTTCTTCAGTTCGAGCGAACCGCCCTCGACCGCGATGCCGCCACCGACCGAACGCGCGCCGACGGCGCTGTTCTTGCTGACCTCGGTGTCCCGCACGATCACCTCGGACTTCTCGGCGAAGATGCCGCCGCCGTCGCCCCGCGTGGTGTTCTTGGTGATCTTGCTTTCGTCCACCGTGAGCAGACCCTTGATGGTGGCGATGCCGCCGCCGTCCTTGGTGCCGAGGTTCTTGCTGACGTGCAGCCCCCGGACCGTGAGGGTGGCGTCCTTGTTGAACAGGCCGCCGCCGACCTTCGCGGTGTTGCCGTTGACCTCGCCGTCCCAGACCTTGGTCCGGGCCGAGACGCTGGCGATGCCGCCGCCCTCTGCCGCGTTGTTGTGCTCGAAGGCGCTCTTGTTGATGTCGGCCGCCCCCTGGTAGTTGGCGAGCCCACCGCCGGCCTTGTAGGCGCTGTTGCTGAAGAACTCGGACTTCTCCACGGTGAGGACACCACCGTTGAGGATCCCGCCACCGTTGCCGGCCGAGTTGTTCTCCTCGAACTTGCTCTCGGTAACCTCGAGGTGGCCGTCGTTGAAGATCGCGCCGCCGCCGCCGTCCTTGGCGAGTGCGGTGCTGTCCGAGATCGTGACCCGCTTGACCTTGGCGGTGGCGCCGTGGTCGACCGAGATCGCGCCACCCTCGTCCGCCCGCCCGTTCTCCAGGAAGACGTCACTCAACTCCAGGTCGCCACCGTCACGGACGGTGAAGAAGCGGAAGTCCTTGGCGTACGTGTCCCGGGTGATGGTCGCGCCCTCACCCTTGATCTTGATCGGCGCCTTGATCACGGGCAGGCCGGACTTGTCGTGCTTCTTGTCGTCCTTCTTGTCGTCCTTCTTGCCCTTCGCCCCCGGCACGCCCATGGTGTCGTTGGTGGAGGCGGCGTCGGTCGACGGCTTGCCGTAGTCCTTCTCGCCCTTCTCACCCTTGCCGTTGTGCTTCTCGCCGCTGTCGTCGTGCGCGGTGAGCGTGTAGGTGCACTTCGGCGCGAGCTTGAGGCTGCCGCCACCCTCGGCGTTGGCGTGTACCAGCGCGGCGATGAGCTTGTCGGGGTCGCACGGTACGGACGTCACCTTCTCGTCCGCGTGCTTGTCCTCGTCCTTGCGCTTGTCCTCGTCCTCGCGCTTGTCCGAGCCACAGCCCTCGCGGCCACTCTGGGACCCGCCGTTCCAGCCCGAGCCCTCCGAGCCTGAGCCGTTCTCGCCGCCGCCCTGGGACCCGCCGTTCCAGCCCGAGCCCTCCGAGCCTGAGCCGTTCTCGCCGCCGCCCTGGGACCCGCCGTGCCAGCGAGAGCTGTCGGAGCCGGGAGTCTCCCCGGACGAGCCGCTCTCGCCGCCGCCCTGTGAGCCGCCCTGCCAGCCGGATCCGCCTTGCGATCCGCCTTGCGATCCGCCTTGCGATCCGCCCTGCCAGCCGGATCCGCCTTGCGATCCGCCTTGCGATCCGCCCTGCCAGCCGGATCCGCCTTGCGATCCGCCTTGCGATCCGCCCTGCCAGCCGGATCCGTTGGAGTCCTTGGCGTCCTTGGAGTCCTCAGGCTTCTCCTTGGCGTCCTTGGACTCGGTGGCCGGTCCGGCCTTCGGGTCCTTGGTCGCGGTGGGTCCGGCCTTCGGGTCCTTGGTGGCGGTGGGTCCGGCCTTCGGGTCCTTGGTCGCGGTCGGCCCCGCCTTCGGATCCTTGGACTCGGTGGCCGGTCCGGCCTTCGGGTCCTTCGACTCGTCGGGCTTCGCCTTCGGGTCCTTCGACTCGTCGGGCTTCGCCTTCGGGTCCTTCGACTCCTCGGGCTTCGCCTTCGGGTCCTTCGACTCCTCGGGCTTCGCCTTCAGGTCCTCGGCCTTCTTGTCGCCGTCCTCGGCCTTCTTGTCGCCGTCCTCGGCCTTCTTGTCGCCGTGGCCCTGCCAGCCGCCGGGCTTGCAGTAGTCCTGCCAGTTGCCGCCCTGGGAGTCCTCGCCACCCTCGTGCTTGCCGTTCACGTCCTTGGGATCTTCGTGCTTGCCCTGGTCTTTGCCGTTGTCGCCCTTGTCGTTCTCGGCGGCGATGACGGACAACTGTCCCAGGTCCACGTCTGCCAGACCCTTGTCGCCGGCCAACGTGGCCACCCCGGCCAGGCCAGCCGCGCCGGCTACCAGGCTGCCAGCGACGATGCCCCCGGCTAAGAACCACCGGGACCGCCGCCTTTTCGGCCGCGTCGTGGGCTGACCGGGATCCACGTGGCTCCCTTGGAATTCGGACATCAAGCTCCCTGCCTTTCGAATACAAGACACGGCCGCACCATCTGGGGCGCGGAGGGCCACAAATAGGTTGTAGCCACTTAACGTCACCGTACGGCGCCCTTCAGTGCATTGCGGGCCGATATGAAGAAAACCCACGAACAAGTGGAATTAGGGCCAGTCCACGCTTGAAAAGCGCTAACCGGATAGATGCGGGCCTGACGTGGCAATCCAATTTCGGGCAGAAAAAAGCAGACGGTTACTCGGCGGACGTACCGCTCTTCCTGCCTGAGCCGGCCGGTCCGGGCACAATTCGTACATCGAGCTCATCGCGCCCATCCAGCGCGTTCCGGTAGTGACGACCGTAAAGACGCCCTATCCGGGTCAGGGTTCCTCCGGCAGGGTTGCTCCGGATGGCCTTCCACGGGTACGGCAGCGAGACTGGGGCGGTGACCGCCCCGATCGACGACTACGTCTCCGCGGTTGGTGACCGGTTGCGCGGCTCCGCCCGGTTGCGGGCCGACATGCTGGCCGAGATCCGGGACGCGCTGGTCGACGCCGCCGAGTGGCACCGGCGCGACGGGCTGACCGACCCGGAGGCGCAACGGGCAGCCGTCCGGGAGTTCGGTTCGGCCGAGCGGATCGCGACGGGACTCCAGGACGTGCTGGCGGTGGCACAGGGACGGCGTACGGCGCTGCTGCTCGTCGGAGTGCTCGGCGCCCAGTACGGCGCGTCGGAACTGCTGGCCCGGATCGGCGGCTGGCAGCAGTTCTGGGATGGCGTCGAGCCGGGGGCGGCGTACCTGTGGTTGGCCCGGGCGACGGACACCTTCGCTGGGCTCGCCCTCGGTGCCGCCCTCGTCGCGGCAATCCTGCTGCGCTGGGGACCACGGCACTTCGACATCCGTCCGGCGGCGATCCGGCTGACCGCCGTACTCGCCTCGGTGGTGGTCGGGGTGACCATGGTCTGCGGCGTGCTGCTGGCCGTACTGCCGCCCGGGGACGGGGGCGCGCAGGCGCTGGTCGGCGGGGTGGGCTGGGCGGTCTCGTCGGGCCTGCTGCTCGGATCGGCCCGGCACTGCTGGCGGGTTGCGGAGCGGCCGGGCTGCCGGCCGGCGGCACAACCGGCCGGGTCGTGGGCGGCTCGGTGAGGGCAGGATCGCGCGGCTGGACGATTGGTCGTACTCTCCGGCGGTGACCGACGGGGAGTACCGCGACCGCCCACCGGCCGACCACCAGCCGCAGACCGGCTACCCACCGGCCGACCACCAGCCCTCCGGGTACCCGCCGTCAGGCGGTTACCAGCCGTCCGCGCCGGAGCCGGCCATGCACGGTCTCCCGCCGGTCTCCCGCTATCCCGTGGTGCCCACCGGCTACCAGCCGAATCCCTACCACCACCAGCCCACCCCCGCCTGCTACGGCGCTGCTGCAGAGCCTCCCGCCGGTGCGGGGACGGGCGCAGAGCTGCCGCCTGCCGGTCACCAGCCTGCCGGCTACGGCGCTGCTGCAGAGCGTCCCGCCGGTTACCAGCCTGCCGACTACCAGCCCGGTCGGTACCCACCGGGGCCGGTCGGTCATCCGGCGCGGCCCGGCTATCCGGCGCCGGCCGGGTACCCGATGCCGGGCGGCTATCCGACGCCCGGTGGCTACCCGCCACCGGGCGGGCTGGTTCCGCCGCCGCGCCGCCGACGGTGGCCGCTCTGGGTGGGGCTCGGGACCGTCGTGGCCCTGCTGCTCTGCGCGGCCCCGGTCGCGATCGGTGCGGTGCTGCTCGACCGGGCGTCCGGGCCGACCGGCCCGGCCGCCGGTGCCGGGGCGGCTGCCAGCCCGAAGGCGGGCGACCCGCCCTCGGTCACCGGCGACTGGCTCAGCGAGCAGATCCGCGGCCTGCTCGACGGGCAGGCGAAGGCGTTGCTCGGCGGCGACGAGAACGGCTACGTCGGGCTCGCCGAGCCGAACACGCCTATCGCCCGGCAACTCCGGCGCGACTTCCGGACGCTGCGGGCGATGCGGGTGAGCAAGTGGGAGCCCAAGCTGCTGGGCCGGGTGAGCGAGCTCAACACGGCCGGCGAGTGGCGGGCGAACCTCACCCTGTCGCACTGCTTCGTCAGCCCGGCCTGCGAGCCCAACGAGATCACCATGGTCACCCGGTGGAAGGACGCCGCCGGCCAGCCGCGACTGACCGCGATCGACACCGACAGAACCGGCGGGCCGGGCCGGCCGCGGCCCTGGGAGAGCGACGAACTGGTCGCCTCGATCGGCGAACGCACCCTGGTCGCCGCGCCCCGGGCGTTCCGGGACCGGCTGCCCGACCTGCTGCGCGAGGGGGAGCGGGCGGCCAGGGTCGCCGACCGGTACGCCGTGGACGGCTCGCCGCCGGAGCGCTACCTGATCTTCTACGCCGGGCCGAACGAGTGGAGCCGCTGGTACGGCGGCAACCGTCCGGAGTGGACCGCCGGATACGCCGTACCGGTCGGCGGTGACCAGTACGACCTGGTGCTCAACTCCAAGGCCGTGGTGCCGGGCCAGTACGCCGACCTGATGCGGCACGAGCTGACCCACGCCTCCTCGCTGGCCGGCGCCGGCCGGATCCCCGACGACGCCTGGTGGCTGGTGGAGGGGATCGCCGAACAGGCGGCGGCGGGTGGCCGGGCGGCGAGCCGGTACGGCAGCCTCGACGATGTCGACCGGCTGGTCAACTCGGGCTGGAACGGCGAACTGGCGGACGTGGCGCCCAGCGACCGCTCCGAGGACTGGCACGTCGCCGGCAGCTACGGCGTCGGCTATCTCGCCGTCCGGCATCTCGTCGACCGGTTCGGCGAGAAGGACGTACTCACCTTCTTCAAACTGGTGGTGCACGACGGCCGGTCGGAGGACGAGGCGTCCCAGGAGGCGTTCGGCCAGGACTGGTCGAAGCTGCACGACGAGTGCGTGGCGTACGTGAAGAGGACCGCCTCCTGATCAGGTGCAGCTCAGCGGGCTAGTGGCCCGCGCGTCCTGCCGGCCGGTGCGGGTGGCACCTCGTACCATGGCGGCGTGCGTCGCGCCTCTCCGCCGCGCCTGTCCGCAGCACCGCGGCCCCGTCGCCCCGTGATACCCGCCGCCCTCCTCGCCCTCACCGTCCTGTTCGGCCTCTCCGCGGCCTCCTGTGAGTCCGACGATCAGGTCGGGCTGGCCAGCGTGGAGCGGGCCGACGTGGCCGAACTGGTCGACGCGCCGGCCAGCGTGACGGCGAGGGCGGCGGCCACCCTGAGCGCACCCGCCGACGGCACCCTGGCCGAGCTGCGGGTCAGGCCGGGTGCCCTGGTCAGGCCGGGCCGGGTGCTCGCGGTCGTCGACTCGCCCTCGGCCCGGGACCGGCTGGCCAAGGCCCGCCGGGCCCTCGATGCGGCCCGGAGCGCCGGGCGGGGGGTCGGCGGCGGCACCGACCTGTCCCGGTTGCGCCGTGGCACCGACCGGGCGGCGGCGCAGGCGTTCCAGGCCGCCCGGGACGCCGCCGGCAAGCTCACCGACCCGGCCGCCCGGGCCGCGCTGCTCGCCCAGGTCCGGATCGCGGAGCGGCAGTACCAGGCGGCGGCCGAGACCGCCGGTGCCACGTTACGCGCCGTCCAGCGCGGCGTCGCCGGGCTGAATTCCGCGGTACGGGCCCTCTCCGCCGCCCAGCGTCTCCAGGCCGAGCAGGCGTACGACCTGGCGAAGGCGACCGTCGACGCGCTCGTGCTGCGGGCACCGATCGGCGGGGTGGTGCAGCTCGGCGGCCCCGCCTCGCCGGCTCCCGGTGCCGGTACGGCCGACGTGCTGGCCGGACTGCTCGGCGCGACCGGTGGGCTGGGTGCCCCGGGCGGGGTCGATCCGGCCGGGGCGCTCGGCGGGGGCAACACGACCGCACCGGTGGCCGGCGTCGACGGCGCGGTGCCGGTCGGCGGCCGGGTGAGCGCGGGCACCCCGATCCTGACCGTGGTGGACCTGTCCGACCTCGGGCTGGTCGCCGAGGTGGACGAGACCGATGTGCTGCTGGTCAACCAGGGTGTGCCGGCGAGCGTGGAGCTGGACGCCGCCACCGGCGCGGAATATTCGGCCCGGGTCCGCTCGGTCGACGTACTGCCGACCGCGTCGGCCCGGGGTGGTGTCTCGTACCGGGTGCGGCTCGCGCTCGGCTCCGGGCGCTTCGCCGACGGGCGGGCCGCCCCGGCACCGCGCCCCGGGATGAGCGCGGTGGTCCGGCTGCGGGTCCGGGAGGCGGCCGGCGCGGTGACCGTACCGGCCGCGGCGGTGCACTCGGCGCAGGGGCGGGACGCGGTCTGGGTGGTCGAGGACGGGATCGCCGAGCAGGTGCCGGTGACGGTCGGGGTGCAGGGCCAGGACCTGGTGCAGATCGTCAGCGGGGTGCAGCCGGGCCAGCAGGTGGTGGTCAGCGGCGGCGACCAGGTGCGCTCCGGAGAGCGGGTACGTTGACCGCCGCGCCGGTGGGCAGCTCCGCCGACGTTGCGACCGGGGGACCGACCCGGCGGTCCGGGGTGGCCGATGGACTCACCCGGCGGTCCGGGGTGGCGGTCGAGGCGGTCGAGCTGGTCCGGACGTACGACCTGGGCGGGGTGTCGGTGACCGCGCTGCGCGGCGTCTCGCTGACCATCGCCGCCGGTGACTACGTGGCGGTCGTCGGCCCGTCCGGGTCGGGTAAGTCGACCCTGATGCACCTGCTCGGCGGGCTGGACCGGCCCACCGCCGGCCGGCTGGTGATCGGCGGTCGGGACGTCGCCACGCTGGACGCCGGCGAACTCGCCACGCTGCGCAACGAGACCATCGGCTTCGTCTTCCAGTCGTTCCACCTGCTGCCCCGGACCTCCGCCCTCGACAACGTCGCGCTGCCGCTGGTCTACCGGGGGATCGCCGGTCGGCGCCGGCGGGAGCTGGCGGCGGCGATGCTGGGCCGGGTCGGCCTCGGGCACCGGCTGGACCACCGGCCCAACCAGCTCTCCGGTGGTGAGCAGCAGCGGGTGGCGATCGCCCGGGCCCTGGTCACCGATCCGGTACTGCTGCTCGCCGACGAGCCGACCGGCAACCTGGACACCGCGACCGGCGAGTCCGTGCTGTCCCTGCTGGAGGAGCTGAACGCCTCCGACGGGGTGGCGCTGGTGCTGGTCACCCACGACCGGGAGGTCGCCGAGCGGGCGCGCCGGCAGGTCACGATGCGCGACGGCGTCCTGGTCGCACCGGCGCTGGAGCCGGAACCGGCGGCCGTACCACCTGCGCCCGGGCCGGAGGCGGGCCCACCATCGGCGGTCGGGCCGGAGGCGGGCCCACCATCGGCGGTCGGGCCGGATTCGGCGACGGTCGTGCCGGCGGCGCGGCGGGCGCCTGAGATAGTAGATCCCGCTCCCAGCGCGGAGCCCCGACGAGCGTCCGGAAGCGACTCGGGGCACCCGTGCGGGGGGGGGGGGGGGGGGGCCCCCCCCCCCCCCCCCGCACGCCGCGGGTCGAGCGGAGCCGGCCCCGGGCAGGCGGATGGCCCGGCCGCCGGGGCGGGGAGCGGCTCGTGAGGATCGCCGAGGCGTGGCGGGTCGCGCTGGACGCCCTGGCGGCGAACCGGCTGCGCAGCATGCTCACCATGCTCGGGGTGGTGATCGGGGTGGCCGCCGTGGTGGTGCTGGTCGCGATCGGCACCGGCGCCAAGCGGGAGGTGGAGCAACAGGTCGAGGGCCTCGGCTCCAACCTGCTCGTCGTGGTGCCCGGCCGGCTCGACTTCGGCGCGGCACCGGCGGTCTCCCGGCTCTCCCTGGCCGACGTCGAGGCGGTCAACCGGGTCGTCGGCGATCCGCGCCGGGTGGCGGTCACGGTCACCTCCGGCGAGACGGTACGCGCCGGCACCCGCTCGGCGTTCACCACCGTGCAGGGCGTACTGGAGAACACGCCCGAGGTCTTCGTCCGGGAACTGGACCGGGGCAGCTACCTGACCTCGTCCGATGTGGACACGAGTCGCCGGGTGGCGGTGCTCGGCGCCACGGTCGCCGGTACCCTCTTCGGCGACCGCGAACCGGTCGGGCAGCAGGTCGCGATCGCCGGCGTACGGTTCCGGGTGGTCGGGGTCTTCGCCCCGCTCGGCCAGAGCCTCGGGGTGGACCGGGACGACGAGGTGCACATCCCGGTCACCGCCGCGCACCGGCTCTACGGCACCCAGCGGATCGACGGGATCGCGATCAAGGCGCCGGACCGGGAGGAGATCGACGACCTCGGGGCCCGGGTCGTCGCCGAGCTGACCCGACGGCACCCGGACACCGAGTTCAGCGCGGTGACCCAGGAGCAGATTCTCGGCGTACTCGGGGACATCCTCGGGGTGCTCACCGGGGTACTGGCCGCGATCGCCGGCATCTCGCTGCTGGTCGGCGGCGTCGGGGTCTCCAACATCATGCTGGTCTCGGTACGCGAACGGACCCGGGAGATCGGCCTGCGCAAGGCGGTCGGCGCCCGCCCCCGGGACATCGGGATCCAGTTCCTGCTGGAGGCGGTGCTGCTGACCGCGCTCGGCGGGGTGCTCGGGATGGGGCTCGGGGTGGGCGCCGCGCTGCTGGTGGCCGCCCTCTCCCCGGTACCGGCGGTGGTCACCTGGTGGTCGCTGGCGCTCTCGTTCGGGGTCTCGGCGGCGGTCGGGATCATCTTCGGGGTGGTACCGGCGCAGCGGGCCGGGCGGTTGGACCCGGTGATCGCGCTGCGCGCCGAATGATCCTTCTCGACCTTCCTTGCGGTCCGGCGCACCGCACGCACGGACGCGGTGCGCGGTTCAGGTGGGAAAAGGCTCGATGACGGATTCCCACGGGCCGACGGACGAGCCAGTGATGATCAATTGCCCGAAGGGATCGCGCCGGTCACAGCCGCCCCGTTACCGTACTGGTAACACGCGCGTAGCTGCGGCGCGGAAGCATCCCGCCGGGCGGCACGCGCCGGGGATTGGGATGGGTTGGTGAGCCATGGCAGGATCACCACAGCCGGACAGCCGAATGCCGGAGGTCAGGTTTCTGACCGTCGCCGAGGTGGCGACGCTGATGCGGGTCTCGAAGATGACGGTCTACCGGCTGGTGCACTCCGGCGAGCTGACCGCGGTGCGGGTCGGCCGGTCGTTCCGAGTGCCGGAGCACGCCGTGCACGACTATCTGCGCGGTGCCTTTCAGGAGACCGCCTGACGGCGCAGCGATGGCGTCGCGACGTCCCGGAGCGCTCCGGGCGGTTCCTCGTGGGGGCGCTTTGGCCCGGCTGATGGCCGAGGGCTAGTCTGGACCGCGACCGTGGCCACGTGCCGATATGGGTGCGAGCCCGTTGTGCCGGCCCGGTCCGTTGTCCAGCTCGGTAGCCGGCCGCACCCGCGGGTGAGGCCGGTCCGATCAGCACGTCGCATCAGAAGGGCTGTCGTATGGGCTCGGTGGTCAAGAAGCGCCGCAAGCGCATGGCCAAGAAGAAGCACCGCAAGCTGCTGCGCAAGACCCGCGTCCAGCGTCGCCGTCTCGGTAAGTGACCCCGGCCGGGCGCCTGCCCGGCCGGTGGTGAGCCGGTCAGACTGTCGACCTTCGGAGGCCCACGTGACGACGTCGCGGCGGTCCGGGCCCGGCCCGGGTCGTCCCGTGCGGAGCGCGAGGTGACCCCCGGTAGCACTCCCAATGCGCCGGGGGTCGTCGTGGTGACCGGAGTCAGCCGGTTCCTCGGCGCGCACGTCGCGGCGCGGCTCGTCGCCGACGCCCGGATCGCCCGGGTCGTCGGTCTCGACGTGCACGAACCGGCGGACGAGATCGCGGAACTACTCGACGGCGTCGAGCGGGTCCGGGCCGACGCCGGCGCGGTGAGCACCATCATCGACGAGCTGGGTGCCGATGCCGTCGTGCACCTGGCGCTGGTCACCGCGGCTGATCCGCAGCACGGCGGCCGGGCGGCGATGAAGGAGCAGAACGTCATCGGCACGATGCAGTTGCTCGCCGCCGCCCAGCGGGCGCCCCGGCTGCGCAAGCTGGTCGTCCGGTCGTCGACCGCCGCCTACGGGGCGTCGTTCCGGGACCCGGCCGTCTTCACCGAGGACACCGAGCCCCGGGCCGTGCCGCGTGGCGGCTTCGCCCGGGACATCCTCGACATCGAGGGGTACGTCCGCGGCTTCCGGCGGCGCCGCCCCGACGTCACCGCCACGGTGCTGCGCTTCGCGCCCTTCGTCGGCTCGATGGCCAACACCACGCTGACCAGGTATTTCGCTCAGCCCGTGGTGCCGACCGTGCTCGGTCGTGACCCCCGGCTCCAGTTCGTGCACTTCGACGACGTGCTGGAGGTGCTGCACCGGTCGGTGGTGGAGGAGCACCCCGGGACGTACAACGTCGCCGGGCCGGGAGTGTTGGCGCTCTCCCAAGCGATCCGCCGGGCCGGCCGGGTCGCCCTGCCGGTGGTGGAGCCGGGGCTCTCCGGCGCGGCCGGGCTCGCCCGGGTGCTGGGCTTCGCCCGCTACGGGCTCGACCAGGTCGACCTGTTCGTGCACGGCCGGGTGGTCGACACCACCAGGCTGACCACGGAGTACGGCTTCACTCCGCGCTCCACCGCCGCCGCCTTCGACGAGTTCATCGCCAGTCACCGCGACGGTACGGTGCTCGGGCCGGAGCAGCTCCGCCGGGCCGAGCAGGTGATCATGGATGGCATCCGGCACACCCGGGCCACGGTCCGGGACCGGATCACCCAGCTCGGCGCAGTCGACGGTGCCGGGCCTGCGGAGCGGGGCGGACGATGACCGGCGACGACCGGCGGCCCACCGGCACCGGAAACGGCGAGGACGCAGGGGCGCGGCACGATCCGGGAAACCCCCCGGACCGATACTCCGCGCCCGCGGAGCAGGACGGCACGGAGCTGGAGCGGTCGGCGCGGCGCAACGGGCACCGGTCCGGCCCGGCCGGGCCGTCGGTGCCCGACCGGCCGGGCGACGTCTGGGACCGGCGGGTCGCCGCCGGGCTGGCCTTCCTGCGCCGGCGCCTCTCCGGGCAGTACGAGGTCGACGAGTTCGGCTTCGACCCCGAGCTGACCGACCAGGTCTTCCATCCGGTGCTGCGCCGGCTCTACCGCGACTGGTTCCGCACCGAGGTCTACGGCGTGCACCGCCTGCCGGTGGACGGTGCCGGGCTGGTGGTCGGCAACCACTCCGGCACGGTCGCGATGGACGCGCTGGTGCTGGCGGCCGTGCTGCACGACCGGCACCCGAAGCACCGCTACCTGCGGCTGCTCGGGGCCGACCTGGTCTTCCGGATGCCGGTCGTCTCCGAGCTGGTCCGCAAGACCGGCGGCACCGTGGCCTGCAACCCGGACGCGGAGCGGCTGCTCGGCCGGGGTGAACTGGTCGGCGTCTTCCCCGAGGGCTTCAAAGGTGTCGGCAAGCTCTACGCGGACCGCTACAAGCTGCAACGGTTCGGTCGGGGCGGCTTCGTCTCCGCCGCGCTCCGCACCGGGACGCCGATCATCCCGGTGGCGATTGTCGGCGCGGAGGAGACGTACCCGATGCTTGCCGACATCAAGCCGCTGGCCCGGCTGCTCAAGCTGCCGTACTTTCCGGTGACGCCGACCTTCCCGTGGCTCGGCCCGCTCGGCGCGGTGCCACTGCCCAGCAAGTGGCTGATCGAGTTCTGCCCGCCGATCCCCACCGATCACCTGGTCGACTCCGCCGACGATCCACTGGTGGTCTTCAACCTCGCCGACCAGGTCCGGGAGACCATCCAGCAGACCCTGCACCAGTTGCTGGAGAGGCGGCCCGACCCGTTCGGCCCCTGAGCGGCAGCCCGACCGGGGGCGGTTACCGGGTCAGCCGGCGACGCATCGCCAACCCCGCCGTCACCGCGCCGGCCACCAGCCCGGCGGCCACGGTCGAGGGTACGGCGATCCGGGCCGCCTTCCGCCCGGTCCGGAAGTCGTGTACCGCCCAACCGCGTTCCCGGGCGTGCCGGAGCAGCGTGCCGTCCGGGTTGATCGCCACCGCCCGGCCGACGGTGGAGAGCATCGGCAGGTCGTTGGCGGAGTCGCTGTAGGCGGCGCACCGGTCCAGGTCCAGCCCCTCCACCGTGGCGAGCTGGACCACCGCGTCCGCCTTCGCCGGCCCGTGCATCAGGTCGCCGACCAGCCGCCCGGTGTACGCCCCGTCGCGGATCTCGGCGACGGTGCCGAGCGCACCGGTCAGGCCGAGCCGGGCCGCGATGATCCGGCCGATCTCCACCGGGGCGGCGGTGACCAGCCAGACCCGCTGGCCGGCGTCCAGGTGCTGCTGGGCCAGGGCTCGGGTGCCGGCCCAGATCCGGGGTGCCATCAGCTCGTCGAAGATCTCCTCGGTGAGCCGTTCGACGTCCTCGACCCGCCAACCGGCGACGAAGGCCAGCGCCGCCTCCTTGACCCGGGACATGCTGCCGGGGTGTTCGACGGCGAGCACCCGGAACCGGAGCTGCTGCCAGCCGAACCGGACCAGGTCACCGGTGGTGAGGTAGTTGCGGGCCGCCAGACCGCGGGCGAACCAGTAGATGGAGGCGCCCTGCATCACCGTGTTGTCCACGTCGAAGAAGGCGGCGGCCCGGGGGTCGGTCCGGGCCGAATCCGCGGGTGGGGCGTCCGGCCCCGCGTCGGCCCAGCCGGCGGTGTGACCGTGGTCGTCGGTGCTGACCGTCACCTTGCGGGCTCGGGCCACGCGGGAACCTCCTCGCTACGGGTACACAGCGAGGGTAGCCGGATCCACCGAGGCGCACCCGGAGTCCCGGACAGCCGGGCCGGTGCGGGCGATGGTCAGCCGCCGACCCGGTGCACGGGCTCGGTGGTGCTGGGGTCCCGTACCGCCGGTGGCTGGTCCTGGCTGGGCGTCGGAGCCGGTGGCCTGGGCGCCGAGGTACGGTCCGGGGCACTCGGCGGCTCCTCCGGGGTACGGCTGCCGCCGTCCCCCTCGGCGGCCGGTGGCAGCCCGTCCGGCGGCGTACCGGCCGGGCCACGGCTGACCGGGCAGGTCCGGGGAAGCGGGCCGATCGAGTCCTGCCGACCGATCGCGCCGACTCCGCAGGCGAGCGCGGCCCGGAGGCTCTCGGACCGGTGCTGCACGTCGTCGAGGAGTTCCAGCGAGTCGTTGGCGCGACTGCGGGTGGCCCGGGTGGTGTCCTCGAAGAGGCGGGCGACCTGCGGGCGCTGCTGGCGCAGGAAGCTGTCCACGGCGTCGAGCGCGGCCGGGTCCTGGCGCTGCACCGCCGCGCTGGTCAGCAGCTTGATGCCCTGCCGGGTGTCGGCGTCCATGTCCTCCAGGACGGCGGAGAAGCCGAAGTTCTGCCCGCCGACCGCGACCGCCTCGGCGAGCCGGGTACGCGCGAAGTCGAGGAAGAGCTGCCCGCGACTCAGGTCGGAGCTGGCCAGGGCGAGCTGGGCGCGTTCGGTGTGCCGCTTCATGCCGTACAGCGCGTCGCCGGGTACGGCGTTCTCACTGGCGGCGGACATCCCGGAGACCGCGATCGCGCCGACCGCGACCCCGATGACGACAGCGCCGCGGGCCCGGGCCCGGGTGCGTGGACCCCGGAACGCGGGTTGACCGGCCCGGCGGGTGGCGGGTTGGCCGCCGCCGTCGACGATGGCGTCGTCGCTGGCGGTCGCGCCGATCCCTTCCCGCTCGGCGGTGGCGACGAGCATGGCGCGCAGACCGGCCCGGAAGTCGGGGTCGACCTCGACGGTGGACTGCACGTCCCTGAGGCGTTGCCCGACAGCCAGCGGCTGTGCCAGGTCGTCGTCGACCCGGGACCGGACGTGGTGGCGACGGCCTCCGTTGGCCTCGTCGAGCAGCTGCGCGAAGCGCTCGGCGCGTTGGCGGTAGAAGGTCTTCCAACTCACCGCCGACACCTCCCTTCGCTGGTCGCGATGCTGCGGTCGGCCCGTCTCGCCGTCCGGGTACGACGGTGGCTGACTTCAGGACCAGGCCACGGTGCCCGAGGCCGGATCCGCTCTCCGACCGACCGGTCGGAGGGATGTCAGGCCAACCGCCGGTCGCACCCGGACAAACGGTCGGCGGGGTCGACCGGTTACGGGCCGGCGGCGGGAAATACTACGAAGAGTGAGCGGAGTCACGGAGCGCCGACGGCGGCCGTGACAGCGCCTCACGGCTGGAATCCGTCCGGCAGCAACCTGGCCAGTGCCCGGACCGCGCGGTACTGCAGAGCCTTGATCGCGCCCTCGTTCTTGCCCATCGCCTGGGCCGTCTCCGCCACCGAGAAACCCTGTAGAAATCGCAGAACGATGCATTCCTGCTGCTCGGGGTTGAGCTGCTTGACTGCGGTCAGCAGGGCGACGTTGGTGATGTGCTCGACGACGGCCGCCTCCGGGCTTCCCTCCGGCCCCCGATCCTCGCGGTCCGCATCCAGAACGTCACCCGTAGTAACTTCCAGGCGGTATCGGCCGGACTTGAAGTGGTCCGCGACGAGGTTCCGGGCGATCGTCACCAGCCAGGCACCCAGGTCACGGCCCTGCCAGGTGAAGCTGCCGATCCGTTTCAGCGCCCGTAGGAAGGTGTCCGAGGTGAGGTCCTCGGCGAGCTGCCGGTTGCCGACCCGGAAGTAGACGAACCGGAAGACGGTGTCGACGTACCGGTCGTAGATCAGGCCGAACGCCTCGGGTTCGCCGGCCTGGGCCCGTTCCACCAGTGCCCAGACCTCCCGGGCCGGATCCGAGGGGTCCGGCCGGTCCGGGTAGCCGGTCGGCGAGCTGCCGCCCGAACCCGTCGACTTCTCGGTCGCCGGCACCACCGGCAGTACCGCGGTCTCGGTCTCCGACATTGCGGGCTGGGCGGGCGGTGCCGCGGCGCCCGGCTGGGCGGGCATGGCCGGCCGGGTCGGACTGGCCACCCGGCCCCCGACCGGACGGGCGTTTCCGCCCGGCGTGTTGTGCCGGGGCGGGGTCTCGTTCGGATGCGGGCGGTTCCGGGTCCGCTTCGAGCCGCCGTCGCCGCGTACCGCGAGGCTCAGCATGTCGTCCATGGACACCCGGAGCCGGTCGAGGCCCTCGGTCAGGGCGAGGCGGGTGTTCCGGGGGGCGCCGCCGGTCGCTCCGCCGACGTATCCGTATGTGCTCACTGGACCTCCCCGGCCGGCCGAGGCCGCGGGACCGGTCGCCGGGATCCGGCCGCGATGGGGGCCGTACCCGCGCCGGGGTCGGCGCGATCCGGCACGGCAGTTCCGGGGTGCGCCGTACGACGGCACACGCCCCACAGCTGCTGGTGCAGTGCTCTCACAGGCACGGCGGCCTCCTCGGGCTGAGGGGTGTCGACTCACGGCAAAAGGGGTGAGCCGACCCGAGTGATGATAGGGCCAACGTCACCCATGTGCGGCAAGTCCGTTACACAGAGCCAAAGTATTTCCAGAAGCCACCCGAACGGGGCGCACAGCTTGTGCGCTGTCAGATGCCTGACAGTGCGGTAGTGAGGGCTCTGAACAGGGAAAACGTGGAAACACGCCAATGCGCGGCGGGCCTTGGGCGCGCCGCCGCGAACGTGTTAGGAGAAGTCCACCGTGCTGGGGCACCGATATCCGAAACCCGTTACGGTCTGCTGGACCGTACCCCGGGTAAGCGGAGAAGTCGAGGGAAGTTCCACGTCGAGAGAACTTCCACCGACGTCGTCGGCGTGTGGCGTACCGGCGGGTCCGGGATGGCCGGTCGGGCGACCGCTGGGCACCGGCGACGGTCGGAGTACGCGTCGCTTCCGGCACTGTGCCAGACTCAGCGACCGTGCAGGATGGACCGGACACCCCCGCCGAGCCAGCCGCGGTCACCCTGGCCGACCGGGTACGCCTGGCCGCCGCCAGTCGACCCGACCGACCCGCACTGCTCTGGCCGGACGGCGTACTGAGCTGGGCCGAACTGGACAGTGCGGTGGACCGGGTCGCCGCCGCGCTGCGCGGCCGGGTCGCGGGGCCGGCCGACAGCCATCCGGCCCGGGTCGCCATCGCACTGCCCAACTCGCCCGACTTCGCGGTGGCGTTCTTCGGTGCCCAGCGGGCCGGGCTGGTCGCGGTGCCGGTGAACCCGGCGCTGACCGGTCCGGAGCTGCGGCACATCCTGGCCGACTCGGCGGCGGCCGTCCTGATCTGCACCGGACAGGTCCGGGCGGCGGTCGACGCGGTACGGGCCGAGCTGCCGGCACTGACCGAACTGCACACCGCACTGCCGGAACCGGGCCCGGGGGTGGTGCCGGGCGGCGGCGACCCGGCCGGCCGGCCGGTCCGGACAGACCCGGAGGCGGTCGCGGTGCTGCTCTACACCTCCGGCACCACCGGCGAGCCGAAGGGGGCGATGCTGTCCCACCGGGCGCTGCTCGCCAACCACGAGCAGATCGACCGGATCTCCCCGTCGGTGGTCGGGCCGGACGACCGGGTGCTGCTGGCTCTTCCGCTCTTCCACGCGTACGGGCTGAACGCCGGGCTGGGCGCGGTGGCGTACCACGGGGCGTGCGGGGTGCTGGTCGACCGGTTCGACGCGGCAGCCGTACTGGAGGTGGTCGCCCGGCGCCGGGTGAGCGTGCTGGTCGGCGTACCGTCGATGTTTCTCGGTTGGACGATGCTGCCGGACGCCCCGGCGGCGGCCGGGGTGCCGGCCGGCCCGGCGCTGCGCACCGCGATGGCCTCGGTGCGGGTCGCGATCTGTGGCGCCGCCCCGCTGGCCGTCAGCGGCGCGGCCCGGTTCGCCGAGGCGACCGGCCGGCGGATCCAGGTCGGATACGGCCTCACCGAGACCGCTCCGGTGCTCACCACCACGCTCTCCGGCCCGACGGCGAAGCCGAACTCGATCGGCCGGCCGATCCCCGGCGTCGAACTGCGGCTCGTCGCCGCCGACGGCGAGGAGCTGTGGCGGGACGGCTCCACCGTCGAGCCGGCCGACGACGGCGACGGCGCGGACGAGCCCGACCTGGAGTTCTCCTCGCCCGGCACCGACCCCGGCGAGATCGTGGTCCGGGGCGCCAACCTCTTCTCCGGCTACTGGCCGGACGGGCACGGCGGGCCGGACCCGGACGGCTGGTGGCGGACCGGCGACGTGGCGTACGCCGACGCCGGGGGCGACCTCTTTCTGGTGGACCGGCTCGGCGAACTGATCCTGGTCAACGGCTTCAACGTCTATCCGCAGGAGGTCGAACGGGTGCTCGGCGCCCATCCGGAGGTGGTCGAGTCGGTGGTGTTCGGGGTACCGCACCCGGTGGCCGGGGAGGCGGTCACCGCGTACGTCGTACGGGCCCCGCAGAGCAGCGTCTCGGCCGCCGAGCTGGCCGCGTACTGCGCCGGCAGCCTGGCCCGGTTCAAGTGCCCGAGCAGGATAGAGTTCGTCGGGTCCCTGCCGCTCTCCGCGATCGGCCGGGTACGCAGATCGGTGATCCGGCAAAGGGGCGCGAGTGACGACGAGTGAGCCACGGCTGACCCTGATCACCCGGCCCGGCTGCCACCTCTGCGAGGTGGCGAAGGAGGCCGTGGACCGGGTGGTGGCGGTGACCGGCGACCGGTGGACCGAGCTGGACGTCACCGGCGACCTGGAGCTGGAGCGGGAGTACGGCGACCGGCTGCCGGTGGTGCTGCTCGACGGTCTGGAGCACGGCTATTGGCGGGTCGAGGAGGAGCGCCTGCTCCGCGACCTGACCACCCCCCGCGCCTGACCGCCTTTCCCGCAACCGGCCGCCCCCGCACGACGGTCCCGGCGCGGGCGTGTGACGTCGGTGACTTCCCGTCCCGCCGTCCGGCCGCGGCCGTGGGCCCGGTCGGGGTCTCCGCGTATCGTGCTCGGATGCGTGAGCACCTCGTCTGGGACTGGAACGGCACCCTGCTCGACGACCTGACCCTGGTGGTCGCCGCCACCAACGTGGCCCTGGCCGGTGCCGGCGGGCCCGAGGTGACCGCCGAGGAACACCGTACGCAGTTCCGCCGGCCGATCGCGGACTACTACGCCGAGGTACTGGGCCGGGCCGTGGACGCCGAGGAGTTCAGCCGGCTGGACCAGCTCTTCCACGAGGCGTACCGGGTCGGGCTGGCCAGCTGTGAGCTGGCCGCCGACGCCACCAAGGCCATCCAGACCTGGACCGGTACCCAGTCGCTGTTGTCGATGTGGTTCCACGAGGAGCTGGTGCCGGCGGTCGACCGGTACGGGTTGACCGCCGTGTTCCGTCGGGTCGACGGCCTGCGCGGCAGCGTCGGCGGCGAGCGCAAGGCCAGCCACCTGGCCCGGCACCTGGCGGCGTTCGGTATCGAGGGAACGTCGGCGGTGCTGATCGGCGACTCGATCGACGACGCCGAGGCGGCCGACTCGGTGGGCGCCCGCTGTGTCCTCTACACCGGTGGGTTCACCGACGCGGCCCGGCTGCGTGCCGGCGGCTGGCCGGTGGCCGACTCGCTCACCGAGGCCGTCGAACTGGCCGCCAAACTGGACTGACCTCTGGGCTTGCGCCTCTGGCCGACGCCGGGGAACTGCGCCCGGTCGCCGGCCCGGTTACGCCGTCCGGGCTGGCGCGCGGGCGGGCCGGGTCACCTCTCCCGGTGCGGGTCCCGCCGGGCAGGCCGGGTCAGCCGCGCAGGTAGGCGAGGACGGCGAGGACCCGGCGGTGCTGCTCCTCGTCCGGCGGCAGTTGCAGCTTGGTGAAAATGTTCCGCACGTGCTTCTCCACCGCGCCGTCGCTGACCACCAGGGCCCGGGCGATGGCGGTGTTCGACCGGCCCTCGGCCATCAGCCCGAGCACCTCCCGCTCGCGCGGGGTGAGCTGCCGCAGCGGGTCGTCCCGGCGACGCCGGACGAGTAGCTGGCCGACCACCTCCGGGTCGAGCACGGTGCCGCCGCCGGCCACCCGGCGTACCGCGTCGAGGAACTCGTCGATCGCCGCCACCCGGTCCTTGAGCAGGTAACCGATCCCACCCCCACCGACGCCGCCGGGCTTGACGGTGGCGAGCAGGTCGTCGGCGTACGACACCTCGACGTACTGGGAGAGGACCAGGATCGGGGTCCGGGGTACCCGCTGTCGGGCCTCCACCGCCGCCCGCAGCCCCTCGTCGGTGTGCGAGGGCGGCATCCGGACGTCCACGATCGAGACGTCCGGGCGGTGCGTGACGATGGCCTCGACCAGGGTCGTACCGTCACCGACCGCGGCCACCACATCGTGGCCGTGCTCGGTCAGCAGGCGGATCAGACCCTCCCGGAGGAGGACCGCGTCATCGGCGATCACTACGCGCATGATGTTGTTGTCTACCACCGCCGGCCCGTCCGGCGGGCATTCGCGGCCGTCGGGCGTGGCCCCGGCCGGTGCCGGTGCGGTGCCGGAGGGGGCGCCGGAGGGGCTCAGCACGGCAGCTCGGCCCGGATCTCGGTCGGCCCGCCGACCGGGCTGAGCACGGTCAGGGTGCCGTCGTTGGCGCGTACCCGGTCGGCGAGCCCGGCCAGACCGTGTCCCTTGGAGAGGTGCGCGCCGCCCTCGCCGTCGTCGATCACCACTATCCGCAGCGACCGCTCCTCGCGGGTCACCGTCAACCAGCACTCGGTGGCCCGGCTGTGCTTGGCGACGTTGGTCAGCGCCTCGGCCACCACGAAGTACGCCGTCGACTCGATCGCCGGGTCGGGCCGGCCGTCCGCGGTGCCGAGCCGGGGGTCGACGGCGAGCTCGACCGGGATCAGACCGCGCCCGGCGAGCGCCGCCAGGGCGCTGGGCAGGCCCCGGTCGACCAGGATCGGCGGGGCGATGCCCCGGGACAGTGCGCGCAGCTCGGCGAGGGTGTCCCGGGTCTGCGCGAGCGCCTCGCCGAGGGTCTGCCGGGCAGCCTCCGGGTCGGAGTTGAGCTGCTGCTGCGCCCGGCTCAGGTCCATGGCCAGCCGGACCAGCCGTTGCTGCGGCCCGTCGTGGATGTCCCGTTCCAGCTTGCGCAGCGCGGTGGCCTCCGCCGAGACCGCGGCCCGCTTCTGCTCCTCCAGTACGGTGATCCGGTTGCGCATCTCCGCCACCCCGGTCAGCAGCGCGCGACCGAGCCCGGCCTGCATCAGGGCACAGCCCCGGACCACCAGCGGCAGGGTGATCAGGAAGAACACTCCGAGCGCGGTGTTCAGCCCGATCCGGGCGGCGGCGCTGTCACCCAGTCCGAGCAGCTCGGGCAGGCCCTCGTCGCCCGGGCTCTGCGGGATCGCCCAGTCGTACGCCCAGTAGAGCGAGCCGCCGATCGCACCGGCCCACCAGACCACGGTGATCACGAAGGTGCCGAGCGCCACCACCAGCCGTACCCAGCCGTGCGCGAGGTCGAGCCAGGACTGCGCGTCGGCGATGGGTACGAAGATCCGCCGCCACGCGCTGGCCCCGGGCTCGGCGGTGCGGTAGTTGGGGCGTACCCGGGGCTGCCGGAGCACCGCCGGCATCCGCAGCCGTTCGATGTCGGCGAACCCCCGGGCCGCGTAGAGGGTGCCGGCCAGGATCGGCAGCCCGGTCACCGTCACTGCCAGCCCGGCGCTGAGTGCGACCCCGGTGACGAGCACGACGAAGCTCGCCAGTGCGAGGGGGAGGCCGAGGAACACATAGCCGGAGTCGATGGCGAGTTGGCGTAGCACGGTGCGGCCGGCGCCGGGTTCGGCGCCGGCGGCCACGCTGGTGGCGGTGGTCGTGGTCATGTTCTCGACGCTAGGCATCGGCGCGGTCGGTCCCCATCCCATCGGCTGGCCTCTTCACGGTAGGGCTGTCCCCACCCGGGACGAAATCCGCGCGCCCCCGGCCCCTCGTCGGCGCGGGCGAGCGCCGGAAGGGACGACGGCGGCGGGCCCCTCGGCCGTCACCACCGGCTCTGCCCGTCCGGTCGGGCTCCCCGGGTGCCGTTCGGATCGGAAGTCCGGCAGCCGGCAATCCGCTGAGCGCCAAGGGTTTGTCGTCGAATGTAATGGTGGTTTCAGGAAATCCGCGGCGCGTCGTGATTGCTGGCTCGGCGGAAAGAGCTGGCCGATCGGCCGGCGCGATAGCGGCGAGTTGGTCAGATAAGTCGGACTTAGGTAATAATCGCCGTGGCGGCTCCGGTTGGGTCGCGAACTGATCTTGTAAGTGGAGGCCCGGGTGGGGCGTTATCGCGGTCTATCAAGATCGCGATTTGTGCGTGTCTTCACAAGCGCCTACTCTGTTACTCCGACGAGCCCTGCTAGCACAGCCGGTCATGGCGGCCGCCAGCGGGTCCACCGGAACGACCCGCCGGTCCGGCTGGTCGAAGATCGCACGGCACGGAGTCGCATGAGTCAGCACCGCCCCGTAGGCACGCCCGGCCGCGCCGGTGCCGTGCCGGCGCTTCCGGATCTCCCTGAGGCGACGGTCGCCCGGCTCCCCGAATACCTACGTGCCCTGCACAATCTCGCGGAAACCGGCAACGACACGGTCTCCAGCGAGGAACTGGCGGCGGCGGCCGGGGTCAACTCGGCGAAGCTGCGCAAGGACCTCTCGCAGCTCGGGTCGTACGGCACCCGGGGCGTGGGCTACGACGTCGCCCTCTTGATCGACCAGATCGAGTTCGTGCTCGGGCTCACCCAGTGCCGGGCGGTGGCCCTGGTCGGTGTGGGTAATCTCGGTCACGCCCTCGCCGGGTACGCGGGCTTCGCCGGCCGCGGCTTCCGGATCGCGGCGCTCTTCGACGCCGACCCGGCCCGGCTCGGCGAGATGATCAACGGACTGGTCGTCCGGCACATCGACGAGCTGCCGCAGGTGGCCGCCGAGGAGAGCATCGCGATCGGCGTGATCGCCACCCCGGCCACCGCCGCGCAGAGCGTCGCCGACCAACTGGTCGCGGCCGGGGTGACCAGCATCCTCAACTTCGCGCCGTGCGTGCTGGCGGTGCCGGACGGGGTCGACGTCCGCAAGGTCGACCTTGCGATCGAGCTGCAGATCCTCTCCTTCCACGAGCACCGCAAGGCGGCGCTGACCGGGCTGCCGGCGACCGCCGGACCGGGCACCGCGCTGGGCACACCGAACGGCACCACGCGGGGCGGCGCCGCCCCGGCAGGGCTGACCGCCCTGCCCGGCGGGCTCGCCGCCACCGGCACCACCGAGGCAGCGCCCGCCGGGACACTCCGGTCGACGAACGCGGAGGCGGTCGGTTCATGAATCTACTTGTCGTCGGTGCGTCGCACCGCACCGCGCCGGTCGCCATCCTGGAGCGGTTGGCCGTCGCCGGCACCGAGCTGCCGGAGATCCTCGCCCGGCTGCTCGCCCAGCCGTACGTCGGCGAGGCGGTCGTCGTCTCGACCTGCAACCGGGTCGAGGTCTACGCCGCCGTCACCGGCTTCCACGGCGGGCTGGGAGACATCTGCGCGGTACTGGCCGGGCACGCCGGGGCCGCCCCGGCCGAGCTGGCCAACCACCTCTACGTGCACTACGACGGCGCGGCGGTGGAGCACGCCTTCCGGGTCGCCGCCGGGCTGGACTCGATGGTCGTCGGCGAGGCGCAGATCCTCGGCCAGCTCCGGGACGCCTACCATGCCGCGAGCGAGGCCGAGGCGCCCGGCCGGCTGCTGCACGAGCTGATGCAGCAGGCGCTCCGGGTCGGGAAGCGGGCGCACGCCGAGACCGACATCGACCGGGCCGGGCAGAACGTGGTCAGCGCCGCTCTCGACCTGGCCGGCACGCACCTCGGCGGCGACATCGAGGGCCGCCCGGTGCTGGTGGTCGGGGCCGGCTCGATGGGCGCGCTGGCCGTGGCCACGCTCTCCCGGCTGGGCGCCGGCCCGGTGGAGATCAGCAACCGGGGTCACGACCGGGCGCTCCGGCTGGCCGAGGCGTACGGCGCGACGGCGGTGCCGATCGCCGAACTCCCGACCGCCCTTTCCACAGTGGACATAGTAGTCGCCGCCACCGCATCGATCGAGCCGGTCCTCACCCGGGAGACGGTGGACCGGGCACTGCGGGAGCGCGCGGCCGACCGGCCGGACCCGCTGGTGCTGCTCGACCTCGCCGTACCCCGGGACATCGAGCCGGCGGTCGCCGAACTCCCCGGCGCGATGGTGATCGACATCGACGGGCTGGCCGCGGCCCAGCCGATCGGACCGGCCGCCGCCGACACCGCGGCCGTCACCCGAATCGTCGGCTCCGAGGTCGAGGCGTTCCTCACCTGGCTGCGCGGCGCGGACGTCGCGCCGACCGTGGCCGCGCTGCGGGCCCGGGCCGACGAGGTGGTCACTGCCGAGCTGCGCCGGTTGGCCCAGCGCCGGCCGGACCTCACCGACGACCAGCGTGCCGAGGTGAGCCACACGGTGCACCGGGTGGTGCAGCGGCTGCTGCACTCGCCGACGGTACGGGTCCGGCAACTCGCCGCGGAGCCCGGCGGTGACCAGTACGCCGCCCTGCTCCGGGAACTCTTCGACCTGGAGGTGCCGGTCACCTCACAGGCGGACACCGTGCCGGAACTGGCCGCCGCCGAGCTGGCCGGAGTACCGGCCGGCAGCCGGTTGACCGGTCTCGCCGGCCTGCCCGGCCTCGGCGGCCCGCCGGAGATCGGCGGTCAGGCCGGCCTCGGTGCCGGTCCCGCCCTGCGTGCGCCGGTGCCCCGACAGCAATCCGGAGGAGAACGATGACCGAGGTTCAGGCTCCCGCCGGCCGGACCGGTGGCACCGGGTGGGCGGACCTCACCGGGCGGATCGGGGTGCTGGCATGACCGCGCTGCGGCTCGGCACCCGGGGCAGCGCCCTCGCCCTCGCCCAGTCCCGGGCGGTCGCCGATGCGATGACGGCGGCGACCGGCCGCCAGGTCGAGCTGGTCGAGGTCGTCACGGCCGGCGACCGGTCCAGCGCCCCGGTGCACCGGCTGGGCGTCGGGGTCTTCGTCTCCGCGCTGCGGGACGCCCTGGCCGCCAACGAGATCGACTTCGCCGTCCACTCTTACAAGGACCTGCCGACGGCCGGTCAGGCCGGGTTGCACATCGCGGCGGTACCCCCCCGGGAGGACCCGCGCGACGCGCTGGTCGCCAAGGACGGCCGTACCCTCGCCGAGCTGCCGCCCGGTGCCACGGTCGGCACCGGTGCACTGCGCCGGATCGCCCAGTTGCACGCGCTCGGGCTCCAGCTCACGGTGGTGCCGATCCGCGGCAACGTGGACACCCGGGTGGGCCGGGTGCGGGGCCCGAAGGCGGATCTCGACGCGGTGGTGCTGGCCCGGGCCGGGCTGGTCCGGCTGGGCCGCACCGAGGAGATCAGCGAGACCCTCGACCCGATGCTGATGCTGCCGGCACCCGCACAGGGGGCGCTGGCCGTGGAGTGCCGGGTCGACGACGCGGAACTGGTCGAGCTGCTCGGCGTACTCGATCATGCACCGACCCGGGCCGCGGTCACCGCGGAGCGGGCATTTCTGGCCACCCTGGAGGCCGGGTGCAGTGCGCCGGTCGCCGGGTACGCCGAAGTCGCCGAGGGCGACGACGGCGATGAGATCTACCTGCGCGGGGCGGTGATCAGCCCGGACGGTACCCGTGACATCCGGCTGTCCCGCACCGGTACGCCCGCCGAGGCGACGGAGATCGGTAAGGCGCTCGCCGCCGAACTCCTCGACCTCGGCGCCGACTCGATCCTCGGGGCGCCCAAGGAATCCGGCGCGAGGACCCAGCATCTTGGAGCTACAGAATGATCGGCACCCGTAAGCCCGCAGGCCGCATCGCGTTCGTCGGGGCCGGCCCCGGTGACCCCGGCCTGCTGACCCGCCGGGCGCACGGCGCGTTGATCGACGCCGACCAGGTGGTGTACGACCGCAGCGTCCCGGAGGCCCTGCTCACGGCGGTCAAGGCCGAGGCCAAGGAGGACGCCCAGTTCACCCCGGCCGAGGGGGCGCCGGGCGACGTGGCCAAGGTGCTGCTGTCGGCGGCCCGGTCCGGGTTGACCGCCGTGCACCTGGTCGCCGGTGACCCGTTCGGGCACGACTCCGTGGTCAAGGAGGTGCAGGCGGTGGCGCGTACCGCCGTGCACTTCGAGGTGGTGCCGGGGGTCGGCCAGGCCGAGGGGGTGGCCACCTACGCCGGGGTACCGCTGTCCGGGGTACGCACCGCCGCCGACGTGGACGACGTCACCGCGATGGACTTCGAGGCGCTGGCGGCGGCGGTCGGCCGTGGTTCGCTCGCGCTGGCGGTGGACGCCGGTGACCTGGCCGCGGTCCGGGACGGACTGCTCGCGGTCGGGGTGGACGGCTCCACCGCGGTCGCGGTGACCGGGGACGGCACCGGGGAGACGCAGTACACCACCACCTCGACGGTGGACAGCTTCGTCGCCGCCGCGCTCGGCTTCACCGGCCGGGTGGTGCTCACCCTGGGCGTCGGTGTCCCGCACCGGGACAAGCTGAGCTGGTGGGAGAACCGCCCGCTGTACGGCTGGAAGGTGCTGGTGCCGCGCACCAAGGAGCAGGCCGGGGTGATGAGTGCCCGACTTCGTGAATACGGCGCCATCCCGTGCGAGGTGCCGACCATCGCGGTCGAGCCGCCGCGTACCCCGGCCCAGATGGAGCGGGCGGTCAAGGGCCTGGTCGACGGCAGGTACGCCTGGGTGATCTTCACCTCGGTGAACGCCGTCCGGGCGGTCTGGGAGAAGTTCGCCGAGCACGGTCTGGACGCCCGGCACTTCGGCGGCGTCAAGATCGCCTGTATCGGTGAGGCGACCGCCGACGCGGTACGCGCCTTCGGCATCCAGCCCGAGCTGATCCCGTCCGGGGAGCAGTCGTCCGAGGGGCTGCTCGCCGAGTTCTCGCCGCACGACGAGATCCTCGACCCGGTCGGCCGGGTGCTGCTGCCCCGCGCCGACATCGCCACCGAGACCCTGGCGGCCGGGCTGACCGAGCGCGGCTGGGAGGTCGACGACGTCACCGCCTACCGGACCGTGCGGGCGGCGCCGCCGCCGGCCGAGATCCGCGACGCGATCAAGTCGGGCGGCTTCGACGCGGTGCTCTTCACCTCCTCCTCGACCGTGCGCAACCTGGTCGGCATCGCCGGCAAGCCGCACGCCCGGACGGTGGTCGCGGTGATCGGCCCGAAGACGGCGGAGACCGCCACCGAGTTCGGCCTGCGGGTGGACGCCCAGCCGGCGCACGCCTCGGTGCCGGACCTGGTCGAGGCGCTCGCGTCCTACGCGGTGGAGTTGCGGGAGAAACTGGCCGCGATGCCGGCGAAGCAGCGCCGGGGCTCGAAGGTCCAGGGCCCGACCGCGCTGCGGTTCCGGTAATCTCTGTCGGATTTGTATAGCGCCATCTGTTGTGAAGCACGCTCGGTTCTGAGGCACCATCGGTCCTAGGACGCCATCGACGGCACAGGGCCGTCGGCGGTCCCAGCGGCCCGGCAGACGCCGGATCGGGTGCCGGCCGGTCGGCCGTGAGGAGTGGTCATGTCGTACCCAGAGATCCGCCCGCGTCGGTTGCGGCGGTCCCCGGCGATCCGCCGGCTGGTCGAGGAGACCCGGCTCGCCCCGGCGGAGCTGGTGCTGCCGATGTTCGTCAAGGAGGGGCTGGCCGAGCCGAGGCCGATCGCCTCGATGCCGGGAGTGCTGCAGCACTCCCGGGAGTCGCTGCGCAAGGCGGCGGCCGAGGCGGTACACGCCGGCGTCGGCGGGATCATGCTCTTCGGGGTGCCGCTCGAGAAGGACGAGACCGGTTCCGGCGGCATCGACCCGGACGGCATCCTCAACGTGGCGATCCGGGACGTGATCGCCGAGGTCGGCGACGCCACGGTGGTGATGAGCGACCTCTGCCTCGACGAGTTCACCTCGCACGGGCACTGCGGGCTGGTCGCCCCGGACGGCACCGTCGACAACGACGCCACCCTGGCCGCGTACGCCGAGATGGGGGTGGCGCAGGCCGAGGCGGGGGCGCACGTCGTCGGGCCGTCCGGGATGATGGACGGCCAGGTCGGAGTGGTGCGGCGGGCGCTGGACGCCGCCGGGCACACCGACACCGGCATCCTGGCGTACGCGGTGAAGTACGCCTCCTCGTTCTACGGCCCGTTCCGGGACGCGGTGGAGTCGTCGTTGCAGGGCGACCGCCGCACCTACCAGCAGGACCCGGCCAACCTGCGGGAGTCGCTCCGGGAGGTACGCCTCGACGTCGCCGAGGGCGCCGACCTGGTGATGGTCAAGCCGGCCCTGCCCTATCTCGACGTGCTCGCCGCGATCCGGGCCGAGGTGGACGTACCGGTCGCCGCCTACCAGATCTCCGGTGAGTACGCGATGGTCGAGGCCGCCGCGGCCAACGGCTGGATCGACCGCGAACGGGCGGTGCTGGAGACGTTGACCTCGATCCGCCGGGCCGGTGCCCAGATCATCCTCACCTACTGGGCCGTCGAGGCGGCCCGGATGCTCCGCGACCGCTACTGAGCGCGGCTCCGCGCGGCGCTACCGGGCGGTGACGGTGGTGATGCTGAACCCGCCGTCGACCGGTGTCGCACGGGGCTGGCCGGTCGCGACCCGGATCGTCGCGGCGTCGTTCCAGGCCATACCGACCAGCGGGACGAGACTGCCCGGCCCCACCGGCGACACGCCGAGGTCCAGCGGCTGGTCGGCCCGGACCGCCCCGGTCGGCACGTCGAGGATCGTCACCCGGTGGTCGAGGCCCGCCCCCGTCTCCGCCGGGCGTGCGTAGACCGCCGCCAGCAGCCGGCCGTCCGACGACAACCGGACGGTGGCGGCGCAGGCCCGATCGATCCGCAGGTGCGCCCGGAGCCGCCGGTCGGCCAGGTCGATCACCTGGATCGCGCAGTCCGGCCCGTCCGCGTCCGGCACGGCGAGCAGCCCGGCCCGCAGGTCCCCGCGGACCGCCCAAGGCGGGTGGACGACCTCCCCCGCCGGTGCCAACACCTGAGACTCCCGCCCGGTGCCGAGTTCGTGGCCGAGGATCGCCCCACCCCGGAGCAGGTACGCCGTCCGGCCGGTGGCGCCCACCAACACGGTGTCCGGCCTGGCCGGCAGCGGTCGGTCGGCCTGGACAGCACCGTCCGCGCCGAGTACCACCAGCCTGATCGACAGTCGCTCGCCCGGCCGCAGGCCCTCCCGCGCGTCGGAGCGCAGCAGGCCGACGATTCGGCCGTCGGGCAGCCCGATGCCCTGGCTCCAGTCCGCCGGCACCGCGTGGCGGCTGAACCGGCCGTCGGAGCCGATCTCGCCGATTTCTCCCGGTCCCCTCGGGTTGGCCTGGACGAAGCCCGTCGCGTACCAGTCGGCCGATCCGACCAGTAGCCGCTGGAACGGCGTCGACCGTCCGTCATCGGTGACCGCCGTGGGTCCACCGGCGTTGCCGAGCAACTGACCGGCCAGCACCGGCACGCCGGCCACCCCGGCCGCGACCAGGCAGGCCGCCACGGCGAGCCGGCGCCGCCGCCGGCCCCGCCAGCGCCGCCGGACGAGATCCGGGCTCCCGTCGTACGCCGTCGCGGCCGTCGCGGCCCGGTGGACCGCCCTCGCCAGCTCGTCAGGTACGACGTTCATCGCTGGTCTTCCTCCTCGGTCAGCGCCGTCCGCAGCGCGGCCAATGCCCGGGCCAACCGGCTCTTCACGGTCCCCTCGCTGACTCCCAGCACGGCCGCGGTCTCCGCCGTCGACAGGTCCAGCAGCACCCGGCAGACCACGACGGTGCGCTGGGCCAACGGCAGCTCGTCGAGGGCGTCCCGGGCCGCCAGCGCCGCCGGATCGGGCGGCACAGCCACCGGATGCCGATCCTCGCTGACCGGCGGCCGCTCCCGGCGCAACTTCCGCCACCAGGAGGTCGCCCAGTTGAGACCGACCCGGTACGTCCAGCCGGCTGGGTTGTCCAGCGTGCGGACCCGGTCCCACCGGGCGTAGGCGCGGGTCATCGCCTCGTCGGTCGCCTCCCGGGCCAGACCGTCGTCGCGGAGGCTCAGCGCCAGCGCGCGGTAGACCCGGTCGCTGTGCGCCCGGTAGAACGTGTCGAACGGCTCGGCCGCGACATGCCCGGCCGGGCCGGCGACCGGCTCGCTGGCCACTGCCTCCATGTCCGGTACACGCGGGGGCGGGGTCGGGCGTTCCCGCCCTGTCCCGCCGCGCTCAGTTGCCGCCGTCCAGCCGGTGCACCAGCTCGGCCACCTCGACGCCGTACTCGTACCACTCCCGGTCGGCCTGGAACCCGAGGTCGGCGTTGACGGCCCGCATCGCCTCGTTGGTCCGGGCGTTCCAGGTCTGCACCTCGGAGAGCTTGGGCTCGGCCGAACGCAGCTCGAAGAGCATCCGGGCCTTCATCGCCCGGTCGATGCCGTAGCCCTGGTGCTCCTGGCCGACGATGGTGTCCCACTGGTCGGCCCGGGTCGGGTGCTGGGCCGGTACGACGACCTCGGTGAGCCCGGCGACCACCCCGGTCTTCTCCTCGATCGCGAGCACGATGTACGGCTTCATCCCGCGCCGGTGCAGGCAGTTCAGGCTGTCCCGGAGGCGCTGCGGATCATGTGAACTCGGCCGTAGGTCCAGGTCGCCGTCGTCAATGTCGCGCGACTCGGCCTTCGCCATGGCGTACGGCTCGATCAAGTCGTCCGGCGGCCCGCCCGGGCAGAACTCCAGACGATATCCGGTGCCGATTCCCTGGGCCATGTCGCCGAGCGCGCCCCAGTCGACCGAGCCGAGCCGCAGCACGCTGCGGTCCTCCTCGTATTCCCGGGCGAAGCCGAGAGCCTCGTAGAACCCGACCGCGGGCGTGTCGCCGATGACCTCGACACCCATCGAACGGAAGCCCTCCTGGTAGGTCCGCCGGGCCGCCGTGGCGATCAGTTTGCGGCCGAGCCCGCGACGCCGGGCCGCCGGGTGCACCATCACCTCGAGTACGCCGATGTCACCCAGCAGGAGTACGTGGGTGTGCCCGAGGATGCGTCCCGGCTGCCCGTCGGCCGAGGGCTCGTCCTGGATGACCCAGGAGATCCGGCGTTCGCCGGGCATCACCTCGCAGAGGTACTCCCGGAGCATGCCGTTCTCCCACAGGGGGTCCTCCGGTAGGTCGGCCGCGAAAACCGCGTTGATCGCGTCCAGGAAGGACTCGATCTCGGCGGCCGGGGCGGTCCGGGGATCCCACTCGCGCACCATCACCCGTCTAGCTTGCCGTCAACCGCAGCCTGGCGAAAGTGCCCAGTTCTTCAATGTGTCGAGGACATTACGCTAAGTCCGACTGTCCGTGCCGTACTTGTTGGCCGCGTTGAACACCGATTGGGCATATGGCCGCACGTCATTGTAGGAAAGGATGGCGCTCCACCAGTCCGAGGCGACCGACAGGTTGCGGCCTCCCTTGCACAGATAGTTACCGGCCGCCAGAGCCGCGTCGTCGATGCTGTGCGGGTTCTCCACCCCGTCGCCGTCGGCGTCGGCCCCGATCTCCTCCCAGGTGGTCGGGATGAACTGCATCGGGCCGACCGCGCGGTCGTAGGTGGCGTCCCGGTCGAGCCGGCCGTCCTCGGTGTCCAGGATCCGCATGCGGCCGCCGTCGCCGTCCAGCGGCAGGCCGATGATCTCGGGAGCGGCTATCCCGTTCGCGCCGAGGATCGCCCCGTTCGCCCGCCCGTGCGCGGATTCCACCTGGCCGATCGCGGCCAGCGTGGTCCAGCGGAGCTGGCAGCCGGGCGCCGTCTGGCCGACCTGCAGTTCGGCGTAGCCGTACGCCTGCATCGCCGTCGTGGAGATCCCGACCCGGGGCCCGATCTGGGCGGCCCAGCCGGCGAGTACGTCCGAGGGGCGCCCGCCGGTCGCGTTCCAGGGCGGCGCCGGAACGCTGGGCGTGCCGAACGCCGGCGGGCTCGGCAGCCCCGAGGGCAGCCCGCCCGGATCGACGGGGAACTCGGGAGCGGCCGGCGAAGGCGCCGGGCTCGTCGCGGCACCCGGCTGGACCGGCCCGGCCTGGCGCGCGGTGGCCGGGAGTAGGAACGCGCCAGCGGCGCCGGTCGCCGCGACCAGGGCGAAGAGCAGGAGCGCCGGCAGCGTGACCCGGCCGCTCGGCCGCTTGGACCAGGCGCGTACCGCCCCGGGTGACGGCCAGCGGGCGACCGCGTGCGCGAACCGGACCCGGATCCGCCGGTTCGGCCCGGCCGGTGCGGTCGCCGGTACGTCGAGGTCGATCACCGTCTCGGCCGGCTTGCCCGTCGCCGGCGGTGTGCTCGCTGGCGTGGGTGTGCCGGCGTTCCCACCGGCGGGCCCGGCGGCGCTCTCGGCCCCGGCCCCGGTGGCCGGCTGCGCGGTCGGTCCGGCGGTGGCGGTCGGTCCGGCGGTGGCGGTCGGTCCGGCGGTGGCGGTCGGTCCGGCCCCGGCGGCCGGCTGCGCCGCGGGTCCGGCGGCGCCCTCGGTCCCGGCACCGGCGGTCGGCCCGGCGGCGGTCGGCCGCTCGGTGGTCGGGCCGGGTTCGGCGGCGGCCTCACCTTCCGACGTGACAGTCGAATCCGCCTCGGAACCGCTGAGCGGATCGGGCCCGGAGTCGACACCCGGATCCGACCCGGAGGCGGCGACCGGGACCGGCGCGGTCTCGGTGACCGGGTCCAACTCGGATTCGGCTGTCGCGCGGTCGGCGGCCGGGCCGGGTTCGGACGCGGTCGGCGAGACCGACCCGGCGACGGTGGCCTTCGGCTCGGCGGGTGTGGCGACCGGCTCCGGCTCGGTGGGCCGGACGGGCTCGGCCTCCGCGCGCGGGCGCGGCACGGTCACCGGCGGTGGATCGAAGTCCGGATCCGGGGCCGCACCCGAGCTGGCCAGCGGCCCGTCGAAGACCGGCGCCGCAGGCCGCAGTGGTCGAGTCGTAGAAATCTCGTCGGGCTCCGCCACCCGTCGAGTATTACCCATCGACCGTCGAACGTCAGGTCTGGCCGTACGCTGTTGGTATGCCCCGGTACGAGTTCCGTTGCCGCGCCTGCGGCGACACCTTCGAAATAAACCGGCCGATGGCCGAGGCCACGGCTCCGGCGTCCTGCCCGCAGGGGCACGACGACACGGTCAAGCTACTGTCGACGGTCGCGTTCACCGGTCGCGGTGGGGCCGGTGCCGCGCCGGCACCGGCCGCCCCCAGCGGCGGCTGCTGCGGCGGGAGTTGCGGCTGCTGAGGCCGTAACCGGCTGTCCGGGCCCGGCCCCCTCCCGTCCCGGAGAGTGAACCTTTTCGACCTCAAACAGCGCGACGCCTCCGCCCCGACTCTCACCTGCGGGCACGGCCGACCGCAGGGGGAGGTGGAAAAGGTTCAGTGAGGACAGTTCGCGACCGTGATGTCGGTTTCGTGGCACAGTCCCCGGTTAGCACCTTGGTACGGGGTCGCGCCGTCCGTTCCTACGATGGGCCAACCCGTAAATATGCGGCAGCATGAACGCGACTTCCAGGGGGCGGGAGGTTCCAGGCATGTCAGCACGGATCCACCTGCCGAGCGGGTTGGTGACGTTCATGTTCACCGACATCGAGGGCTCCACGCGGCTGGCCCAGATGCTCGGTCCGGGCTACCGGCCGGTGCTGAGCGAGCACCGGCGCCTGCTGCGGGCGACGCTGGCCGCCAGTGACGGCACCGAACTCTTCACCGAGGGCGACTCGTTCTTCGTCGCGTTCGCCGACGCCTCGTCCGCGCTGGACGCCTCGCTGGCCGCGCAGCGCGCGCTGAACAACCACGAGTGGCCGACACCGGAGGCCACCCCCCGGGTCCGGATGGGGCTGCACACCGGGCAGGCCGAGCCGCGCGACGGCGAGTACGCCAGCGCCGAGGTGCACCGGGCCGCCCGGATCGCCGCCGCCGCGCACGGCGGCCAGGTGCTCTGCTCCGGCGCGACCGCCAGGCACGCCGCGCCGCTGCCGCCGGGCGCCTCCCTGCTCGACCTCGGCCTGCACCGGCTGCGCGGCTTCGACGACCGGGAGCGGCTCTTCCAGCTCGTCGCCCCCGGACTGGAGCGCCAGTTCCCCCGACCGCGCACCGCCGACGCGATCCCGCACAACCTGCCGACCCAGGTCACCTCGTTCGTGGGCCGCAAGGCGGAGCGGGAGGAGCTGGACCAGCTCATCGACGCACACCGGCTGGTGACGGTGGTCGGCGCCGGCGGGGCCGGCAAGACCCGGCTGGCGGTCGAGCTGGCCGGCGGCGTGGTCGAGTCGTACCCGGACGGGGTCTGGTTCGTCGACATCGCCACCGTGACCGATCCCGGGCTGGTCGCCTTCGCGGTCGCCGCGGTCCTCGGGCTGCGGCCGGAGCCGGGCCGGCCGATGCTGGAGACGCTGGTCGAGTTCGCCGCGTCCCGGCGGATGCTGGTCGTGCTCGACACCTGCGACGCCCAGCCGGCCGCCTGCGCCGAGGTGATCTCGCGACTGCTCGCCGGCGGCAGCGGCGTACGCGTGCTCGCCACCAGCCGGGAGTCGCTCGGGCTGCCCGGCGAGGTGATCTGGCGCATCCCACCGCTCTCCGTCGACCCGGCACCCGGTGGTGGTCCGAGCGAGGCGGTGACCCTGCTGCTCGACCGGACGGCGGCGGCTCGGGGCGGGCGCCGGTCCGGTCCGGCCGAGTCGGCCGACCTGCAACGGGTGGTGACCCGGCTGGACGGGCTGCCGCTGGCGATCGAGCTGGCCGCCGCCCGGCTGCGGGTACTCTCCGCCAGCCAGCTCGCCGAACGGCTGGACGACGTACTCGGTGCCCTGGACGCGGGCCGGGACGACGTGGAACCAGCCCCGGTGCCGGCCCGGGGCTGGGTCGCCAACCAGCAGGACACCGTGGACCTGGCGGCGGCGGCCCGGGGGGTGGCGCCACCCGTCGGCGTCCGCGCGGTCCAGCGCTCGGCCACCCAGCGGCACGTCACCATGCAGGCCACGGTCACCTGGTCATACCGGACGCTCGGCCCCCGGGCCGCCCGGCTGCTGCGCTGGCTGGCGGTCTTCTCCGGCCCCGTCGACCTGGCCACCGTCGAGTGGCTGCTCAACGACGACCCGCTCGACCCGCTGTCGGTGCTGGTCGACAAGTCGATGATCCAGGCCGAGCCGAACGTCTCCGGCAGCACCTACCGGATGCTGGACCCGATCCGGGCGTACGCGGCGCGCCGGCTGGTCGACGCGGGGGAGGAGCAGACCGCCCGGGACCGGCACGTGGCCTGGTCGCTGCACGCGTTGCAGCGGGCCTACCTGGGCCCGGACGACCGGCCGGTCACCCTCTCCCTCTACGCGCTCGACCCGCTCGCCGACGAGCTGCGGGCCGCGCTGCACTGGACCGTCACCGGCGGCAGCGCCCGACAGGGGTTGCAACTGGCCAGTGGGCTGGACGAGTGGTGGCGGGAGCGGGGGCTGGCCCGAGAGGGACGGTTGTGGCTGTTCCGGCTCTACGGCCGGATCGCCGAGACCGGCGAGCAGATTCCCGAGGCAGAGCTGGCGGCGGCGTACCACATGCACTCGCAGCATGCCGGCGCGGACGGTGAGTTCGCCGAGGAGCTGCGCTTCTCGCAGCGGGCCGAGTCGGCCGCCCGGCAGGCCGGAGACGCGGGCCTGCTGATCCGGGTACTTGCCGGCCGGGCCGCGCCGCTGATCGACATGGGACGGTTCGCCGAGGCCGAGCGGGTGTGCCGGGAGGTGATCGCCGAGGCCGAGACGGAGGGCGTGGCCGGCGAGGCGCTGCTCGCCGTCTACAGCCTGGCAGAGCTGTTCTGGCGCCGGGGTTCCCTGGACGAGGCGGCCGAGTTGCTCGGCGCGGCCCGGCCGGTGGAGGCGGGCCGGCCGACCGAGCGCGGCAAGCGCTCCGTCGACATGCTGCTCGGCATGGTGGCGCTGGCCCGGGGCGACCTGGTCGCCGCGCACGACCACCTGGTCGTCGCGCTGCGGTCCCGGATGAGCTATGGCTATCTGGCCAGGGCCTGCGACACGGTGAACGCGATCGCGGTGCGCTGCGCCGGCGGCGGGGACCCGAGATCGGCGGCGCGACTCTTCGGCGCGGCCCAGCTCACCCGCTCGGCGATGCGCTGTACCCCGGGCACCTTCGGGGCGTACTGGCTCCAGGAGCAGGCCTCGCTGCGGAACCTGATGGGTGACACGGCCTTCGACACCGCATACGCGGCCGGCGCCGAACTGACCCTGGAGGAGGCGGCGGCGGTGGCCCTGGAGGTCGACCATCCCGACCTGGCTGCCGGCTCGATCAGGTTCTCCCACGTCGAGACCCCGGCACAGCGCCCACGGCCCCGGGAGAGCGTCGACGCGCCCCGTGAGGTCGAGCACTGAGGCACGCCCACCGATCCGGCCCGCCGAGCGGGGTTGTCGCGGTGGCCGCCGCGCGTGTTCGTCCGAGACGTCGGGACACCCGGAACGGTCGGGCACGATGCCGGAGACGACGATGCTCCCGTACCCCCGAGGGGGCGGGAGCATCGAGGCAGGGTGGTGGTCAGAGGTCCTTGGCGAGGTCGACGAATATCCGCCAGGAGTCGGGGCGGAACGCCAGGACCGGGCCGGTCGGGTCCTTGCTGTCCCGGACGGCGACCACCCCAGGCAGGTTGTCCGCCACCTCCACGCAGGCACCACCGTTACCACCGGACCGGGTCGACGTGCGCCAAACGGCCCCAGTTAAGTCCATATCTTCGACACTTCCTTGATCAGTTCGAGCGATTGTCTGACGGGAAGAGCATAGTTACGCACTACTTCCCACATTCGCACCAGTCTAGCAATTTCGCCCGGTTGATCGACTATTTGCGCCTTGAGCTGATTGTCGGCATACCCCACCCTGCTGTCGTCCGACATCTCGGCGATGATGAACTGTCCGGCCAGCCCCAGATAGATCCCGGTGCTGGCCGGGACGACCTGCACCTGGACGTGGTCCAGTTCCGCGAGCGCGACGATCCGCTCCACCTGTTCACCCATCAGCCCAGGCTGCTCCGGGGCCGGCCGGCGCAGTACCGCCTCGTCGATCACCGCGATGAGCTGCGGCGGGACGTCCCGGTTGAGGATCGCCTGCCGGGCCAGCCGGGAGGCGACGTGCCGGTCGATCTCCTCGGCGGTGAACCGGCCGCCGGCCAGGGTCGCCCGAGCATACGCCTCGGTCTGCAACAACCCCGGCACGTACGCCGGCTCGAACCAGCGGAGCAGCACCGCCTCCCGCTCGATCTCGATCCAGTCCCGCAGCCAGATCGGCGCGCTGTCGAAACTGGCGAGCTTGACCAGGAGCCGGGTGTAGGCGCCTCCGGTCTGGAACGCCCGGTCCACGGCGGCCACGTAGTCGCCGGTCGGTGGCCGGTGCCGCGTCTCCACCGAGCTGACGTGCGTCGGAGAGAACTTGACCGTGCGGGCCCACTCCTCCTGGGTCATGGCCCGGGACGTTCGTGCTTCTATCAACTCCTCGACCAGGAGGTCCACCGCTGCGCCCATCACGCACCCTCCACTCGGAATGTGTCGGTATCTACGCGGCCCACTCATGACTACGCGTACGCCGTGGCTCAACTGCGCAAAGAGGCCGGATCGCCGTCCACAGTAGTTACCTCTGCACCAGACTGTCACCGACGGGACCGCTCCGGGATCGTTTCTGGGGGGAGAGCGGTACCCGCGCGGGGACCGCTCGGAGCCGGCACCGCACGAGCGGTCCCCGCCTCCAGACCGGACGCGGAGGGGGTCGCGAGATGAGCTGGTTACGCCGTACGCCCGATCGGCATCGAAGGGACTGGCGCCGACTCTGGCGGTACTGCCGGTGTGGCCACCGATGGAGATGTCCCGGCTCGACCGCTGCGGCATGGTCGGCCCGGCCGCCGTCGCCGCCGTGCCGGATCTCCGAGCCCGCCGACCCGCCGCCGGCGCCGATCCGGGGCCGGCCGACGAACCAGCGGCTCACCTGGGAACGGCCCGTCGGCAGTCGGGCCGGTCGGGGCGGTCAGCCGGATCGGGCTGGTCAGCCAACGCGGGCAGGGCAGCCGGGGGCGGTCCGCACCGGGCAGCCGACAGCCGCCGGGGGCGGGTTCGGCCGGAACGCCGGACGGCGGCGACGTGCCGTGACCGGCGACCCGGGCCGGCCGGCCGAACCGGACTCCAATTCCGGCGCGGGGATCCTCGATGGCGCGGGGATCCTCGATCCGGGCGCACAACCGGGGCAGCTCGACAGTGCGCGCCGGACGGCCCCGACGCCGGGCGGGTCGCGGCGGCGACCGTTGGCGCGACGCTCGATCTGAGCCGGCCGGTCCCGCCCCGGGGGGGGATCCGGGCCGGGGCGGGACCGGCATCGGGACCGGCGCCGACGGCAATCGGCGCCGGTCCCGACCGGATCAGTGAACCTCTTCCGACCTGGACGGCGTGGCCAGTGCGCCCCGACTTTCACCTTTGGGTACCACGGAGGGACCGCGCGGGGAGGTTGGCAGGGTTCACCTTGGCGACGAGTGGCCTGCGGATGTGGAGGTCAGCGGGCCGCGGCCGCGGCGGCGGCCGCCCGGCGCTCACCGTCGGCCTTCAGCTTCGCCGCCTTGTCCAGGTCGGACTGGCTGATGACCAGCGAGCCGAATGCGCGTACGGCCTGGTAGTAGGTCCAGGCCAGGCTGTAGCAGGCCGGGCGGACGAACGCGTTGTACGTCGCGCAGACCCGTCGCAGGTCCTCGTAGAAGGCGCTGTCCAGCCGGGCCTTGTTCGGGTCGAACTGGCCGACCGCCTTGTAGTTGCGGTAGCCGAAGTCGTGCCGATGGCAGGAGAGCTCGAAGTTGAACCCGAGCGGGTTGTCCGGGCTCGACGAGCAGTAGTCGGTGCTCCAGTTGAAGGCGTAGTCGGCCCAGGCGGCCTGGTTGGTGCGGGCGGAGTTCCAGGCGTTGTAGCTGCTGGCGCTGGTCTGGGTCCAGCTCGACAGCACCGATAGCTTCTGTTCGGGGGTCACCGCGGCGGCAGCGGGTGCGGCGAACCCGAGGAGCGCCAGCACCGCGAACATGCTGGCGGTCAGGGTGGTGAGCAGGCGACGGGACAAGGCAGGTACCTCCGGATAGGAAGGGCTCCCTCGTGGGGAGGCCCGGGCGGGGCGGAGCTGTCACCGGTAGGTGATCTACGTGGTGACAGTCTCAGGGCATCGTCGCCCGCCGATCTCTATCCGACCTTTATTTTCGTTGACAGGCGCCAGAACAGGCGAATGCTCCGAGGTGTTGTACCCCGGAGCATTCGCGCGCCAGTGCCGGTCGGTACCGGTGGCGGTGGATCTTCGTCGACGAGGTCCGATCAGCGGAGCACGAACCACGGCGGGCTGGGCTGGCTCTCGTTGGCCAGCCGGTCCAGCGCGGTCACGTAGTAGCTGTACCGTCGGCCGGGTTCGGCGGTGCTGTCCAGCCAGGACTGCACCCCTGCGCCGCCGGCCCGGACGGTGCCGACCAGGTTGCCCGCGTCGGCGAAGCCGCAGGAGCCGGGCAGGTCGATCCCGTCGAACCGGTAGATCGCGTACGAGGTGGCTCGACCGAACGGCCCCAGCCCGTCGGCCGGCTGCCGCCAGCGCAGCCGCACCCCGTCGGCCTGCCGGGACGCGCCGGTCAGCACCGGGAACATCAGCGGCTTGGCGGCCAGGTGCGGCATGGTCGGGATCAGCGCCGGCCGGGAGTAGTGTTCGGCGGCGTAGCGGTCGGTGGCGCCGAGCCGGTTGGCCCGGACCTGCACCGCGCTGAAGTGGATGTTGCCCGCGACCTGCGGATAGTCCCGGTTGAAGGTCAGGTGGTTCGACATCTCGGCCGGGTCCTGCCAGGGCGCCGGCTGCGCCGGGTCGGCGATCTTGTAGTCCGCCTGCCCGATGTAGAGCTGCACCCGGGTGCCGGCGACCACCTCCGACCACCAGGGCACCAGCTTGGCGTAGTCGGCCACCGCGAGGCCGATGTTCCAGTAGACCTGCGGCACGATGTAGTCGATCCACTCCTCCTTGACCCACCTGCGGGTGTCGGCGAAGTTGGCGTCGTACGACTGGGTGCCGTTGGTTTCCGAGCCGAGCGGGTCGACCGCCTTGTTACGCCAGATGCCGAACGGGCTGACCCCGAACTTCACCCACGGCTTGGTCGCCTTGATCCGTCGACCCATCTCCTGGACCAGCAGGTCGATGTTGTGCCGCCGCCAGTCCGCCTTGCTGGCGAAGCCGGCACCGTACCGCTCGAAGGTGGCCTGGTCGGCGAAGTCCTGCCCGGCCGCCGGGTAGGGGTAGAAGTAGTCGTCGAAGTGCACGCCGTCGATGTCGTACCGCTTGACCGCGTCGAGCATGGCGGTCTGGACGAACTGGCGTACCTCCGGGATGCCGGGGTTGTAGTAGAGGCGGGAGCCGGCCGCGTTCTGCGGGTAGGCGACCGCCCACTCCGGGTTCTCCCGGGCTGGATGTCCCGGCGCGAGCTTGTTGACGTCGGCGCCGGCACCGTCCGGCATGGAGATCCGGTACGGGTTGAACCAGGCGTGGAACTCCAGGTTCCGCTTGTGCGACTCGGCGACCAGGTACGCCAGCGGGTCCCAGCCGGGGTCCTGGCCGCGCACCCCGGTCAGGTACTCCGACCACGGCTCGTACGGCGAGGGCCAGAACGCGTCGGCGGTCGGCCGGACCTGCACGACCACGGCGTTGTGGTTCAGTCGCTGGGCCAGGTCGAGCCAGCCGGTGTATTCCGCCTGCTGGGCGGCGATCCGGTCCGGCGCGGTGTAGGACGCCTTGGTCGGCCAGTCGATGTTCACGACGCTCGCGATCCACATCGCCCGGAACTGCCGTTTCGGGGTGGCGGGATCGGTCGCGCAGCCGGTGCTGCCGGCGCGGGTGGGTGCGGTGGTGGTGATCGCGGGTGTGGCGTTCACGGGCGTGGCGGCGACGAGCGAACCGAGCAGCGCTGCGGCCAGCCCGGCGGCTACGAGCCGATATGGCTTCATGCGGTGTGTCCCTTCGTTGGGCTCCCCCGGGGGCGGGGAGGGGCACGGCGGCGCCCGTCGGTGGTTTATACCGACACGCTTATGCCGCTGGAAGGAAATTTTCACACGTGGCCACCGGGCGCAAGCCTTCGATCGACCATGGACTCTCCGCCGTACGGTCCGCCGCCCGCGATCCGCCGTGCCGCCCGGACACCCCCGCACCCGGCCCGCTCCGCTCAGCCGCGCTCCTCTCGGTCGCGCTCGCCCAGGGCGGCCACCCTGACCAGCGCCTCGATCCGGCCCTGTGCCCGGCCGTCCCGGTCGAGCCGCTCGCCGACGATCCAAACCCATTCGTCCTGGTAATAGTGTGAGATGTCGTGCCGGACCTGTTCGACCCGGAGCCGGAGCGGGTAGCCGCCGTACCGCCAGTCCTCCTGACGGAGCTGGAGTACGGTCCCGGCGGCCAGGTCGGGAACTGCGGGCAGCGTGGTCACGGCACCTCCAGGCGACGGGAGAGAGTTGCACAGCGCGGCGTTTGGGGGCGGATGACCGCACTTGACGTCACAGCGTGCTAATTCAGCCGTACCCAGCGCAATGTATCTAACCAAAATTTCAGCTCGATGCGTGGCTGGACGCCCGACCACAACCCGGCCTGTCGGCCCCGATCCGGGCACCCGGGCAACCCGGTGCGAAGATCCCCGCTATGTTGTGGGCGTGCGGGCGGCGGCGATGAGGCGGGGTTGGCGATGATCCACTTTCCCGCCATCCGCAGGGGGCCACTGCGGGCGCTGAGCCAGCGGCTCGCCGCCGCGATCGGCCTCGTGCTGCTGATCGTTACGGTGGTCTACCTCGACCGGGACGGCTACCGTGACTCCAACGAGGACGGGATCACCCTTCTCGACTCCTTCTACTACGCGGTGGTCTCCCTCTCCACCACCGGATACGGCGACATCACGCCGGTCACCCGGGGGGCCCGGCTGATCAACGTCCTGGTGATCACCCCGGCCCGGGTACTGTTCCTGATCATCCTGGTCGGCACCACCCTGGAAGTCCTGACCGAGCAGTACCGCACCAACCTCCGCTTGACGCGGTGGAGGAGGAAAGTGAAGGACCACGTCATCATCTGCGGCTACGGCACCAAGGGCCGTAGCGCGATCTCCGCACTGCTCGAAACCGGCTTCGACAAGCAACGGATCCTCGTCGTCGAGCGTAATCCGGCCGCGATCCGACAGGCCACCTCGGCCGGACTGGTGGTGATCGAGGGGAACGCCACCCGGTCGGCGACGCTGAACGAGGCGCACGTCCGGCACGCGAAATCCGTGATCATCGCGACCGACAGCGACGAGGTCTCCGTACTGGTCACGCTGACCGTACGGCAGCTCACCGCCGGACAGGTCCGGATCATCGCCGCTGCCCGGGAGGCGGAGAACGCTCCGCTGCTGCGGCAGAGCGGGGCGCACCACGTCATCGTCTCGTCGGCGACCGCCGGCCGGCTGCTCGGCGTCTCCACCTCGGCCCCGCCGCTGATCGACGTCGTCGAGGACCTGCTCACCCCCGGCCAGGGCATGGCGCTGGCCATGCGCTCGGCCACCCGGGACGAGGTCGGCGTGTCGCCGCGCCAACTGGAGGCGCTGGTCATCGCGCTGGTCCGGCGGGGCAAGGTGGTCTCGCTCGCCGACCAGGCCGCCACCGCCATCGAGACCGGCGACATGCTGGTGTACGTCCGCGACGACCGGTCCAGCAGCGGCAGCGCCCCTGCCGACCAGTCCCGCTGACGGTCGCCCGCGCTGCCGGCCCAGGCCCGCCGACCGGCGCTCACCGGTCGACGGGTCCGCGATCCTCGACGACCTAGAGGATCGTCCAGGTGTCGCCGCTGTTCAGCAGGCCGGCGAGCTGCTCCTCCGGGGTGCCCGTGCTCTTCGCCCGGGCCGCGTCGAGTTGCCCCTGGACCACTCCGTCGTAGCTGGGCCGGTCGACGTTGCGGAAGATCCCGATCGGGGTGTTGCGCAGGGCGAAGCCGGGCAGCCGGGAGAGCGCGAAGGCGTACGCCGGCTCGGTCACCGTGGCGTCGTGCACCACGATCTCGCTCGCGGGTACCGAGGCGGTCTCCCGGACCTCCAGGCCGAACCCGCCCGGCGGGTGTACGACGCAGAACTGGCCGTCGGAGCCGAAGGTGATCGGCTGGCCGTGCTCCAGCCGGATCAGGTAGTCGTCCCGGGTGGCCGGCTCCTTCAACTGGTCGAAGGCGCCGTCGTTGAAGATGTTGCAGTTCTGGTAGATCTCCACGAACGCCGAGCCCTGGTGCTCGGCGGCGGCGCGCAGCACCGACTGGAGGTGCTTGCGGTCCGAGTCGATGGTCCGGGCCACGAAGGTCGCCTCGGCACCGAGGGCCAGCGAGAGCGGGTTGAACGGCGCGTCCGCCGAGCCGACCGGTGTCGACTTGGTGATCTTGCCGACCTCGGAGGTGGGAGAATACTGCCCCTTCGTCAGCCCGTAGATCCGGTTGTTGAAGAGCAGGATCTTGAGGTTGACGTTCCGGCGTAGCGCGTGGATCAGGTGGTTGCCGCCGATCGACAGCGCGTCGCCGTCACCGGTGACCACCCAGACCGACAGGTCCGGCCGGGAGACCGAGAGCCCGGTGGCGATCGCCGGGGCCCGGCCGTGGATCGAGTGCATTCCGTACGTGTTCATGTAGTACGGGAAGCGCGACGAGCAGCCGATGCCGGAGACGAAGACGATCCGCTCCCGGGGAATCTGCAACTCGGGCATGAACGACTGGACCGCGGCGAGGATCGCGTAGTCACCGCAGCCGGGGCACCAGCGCACCTCCTGGTCGGACTTGAAGTCCTTGGTGGTGAGCTTGAGGGCGACGGGCTCAGGCATTCTTCACGACCTCTTCCAGCATGGTCTCCAGCTCGACGGCGGTGAACGGCAGCCCCCGGACCTGGTTGTATCCAATCGCGTCGACCAGGTACCGGGCCCGGATCACGTGGGCGAGCTGGCCGAGGTTCATCTCCGGGATCACCACCTTCTCGTAGCGGGCCAGCACCTCGGCGAGGTTGGCCGGCAGCGGCGAGAGGTGCCGCAGGTGTGCCTGGGCCACCGGCAGGCCGCGCTGGCGCAGCCCACGGCAGGCCGCGCCGATCGGCCCGTACGTCGAGCCCCAGCCGAGCACCAGCACCCGGGCGTCCGAGTCCGGGTCCTCGACCTCGACGTCCGGCACCTGGATCGCCTCGATCCGGGCCGCCCTGGTCCGCACCATGAAGTCGTGGTTCGCCGGGTCGTACGAGATGTCGCCGGTCTTGTCGGCCTTCTCCAGACCGCCGATCCGGTGCTCCAGCCCCGGCGTGCCGGGGATCGCCCACGGCCGGGCCAGCGTGGCCGGGTCGCGCAGGTAGGGCAGGAACGTCTTGCCGTCCTCGCCGTTCGGCGCGGTGGCGAACTCGACCCGCAGGTCCGGCAGCGACTCGACGTCCGGCAGCAGCCACGGCTCGGAGCCGTTCGCCACGTAGTTGTCCGACAGCAGGATCACCGGGGTGCGGTGGGTCAGCGCGATCCGGGCGGCTTCGAGCGCGGCGAAGAAGCAGTCGGACGGCGAGCGCGGGGCGATCACCGCGACCGGCGCCTCGCCGTGCCGGCCGAACAGCGCCATGTTGAGGTCGGCCTGCTCGGTCTTGGTCGGCATGCCGGTGGACGGGCCGGCCCGCTGTACGTCGACGATGACCAGCGGCAGCTCCAGGGCCACCGCCAGGGAGATCGTCTCGCCCTTCAGCGCCACGCCCGGACCCGAGGTGGTGGTGACGCCGAGCGCACCGCCGTACGAGGCGCCGAGCGCTGCCCCGATCGCCGCGATCTCGTCCTCGGCCTGCATCGTGGTGACGCCGAACCGCTTGTGCTTGCTCAGCTCGTGCAGGATGTCCGAGGCCGGGGTGATCGGGTACGCCCCGAGGAAGACCGGCAGCCCGGACCGGACACCGGCGGCGACCAGGCCCAGCGAGAGCGCGGCGTTGCCGGTGATGTTCCGGTATGTCCCCGGGTCCATCTTCGCCGGCTTGACCTCGTAGCGGACCCCGAAGTCCTCGGTGGTCTCGCCGAAGTTCCAGCCGGCCTTGAAGGCGGCGGTGTTCGCCGCGACCAGCTCCGGCCGGGCCGCGAACTTCCGCTCCAGGAACCGGATCGTCGACTCGTACGGCCGGGAGTACATCCAGGAGAGCAGGCCGAGCGCGAACATGTTCTTGGCCCGCTCGGCGTCCTTCTTCGAGACGTCGTGCTCGGCCAGCGCGCCGACGGTCATCGAGGTCAGCGCCACCGGGTGCAGCACGTAGCCGTCCAGCGAGCCGTCGTCGAGCGGGCTGACCTGGTAGCCCACCTTGGCCAGGTTCCGCTTGGTGAACTCGTCGGTGTTGACGATGATGTCGGCCCCGCGCGGCAGGTCGGCCAGGTTGGCCTTCAGCGCGGCGGGGTTCATCGCGACCAGGACGTTGGGGGCGTCGCCCGGGGTGAGGATGTCGTAGTCCGCGAAGTGCACCTGGAAGCTCGACACTCCGGGTAGGGTGCCGGCGGGGGCGCGGATCTCCGCGGGGAAGTTCGGCAGCGTCGAGATGTCGTTGCCCAGTTGAGCGGTTTCCGAGGTGAATCGGTCGCCGGTGAGCTGCATGCCGTCGCCGGAGTCGCCGGCAAACCGGATGACCACCCGATCCAGTTGTTGGACCTGCTTGCTCACTGCTGCACCTCGCTTCGCTCGGCCCGGTCGGACGGGCTGAGCTCAGGGGTGACCTCGCCTTGCTCGGCCACATGTCCTCCTTGAGCGCCGGTGGCGGGTTGGCGGTGGTGAGGCCGGGCCCGCTCCAGTCCTTCATTGCAGAGCCTACGTCGATGGTTAGGTGATCCTTGCCCAAGGTCCGTCACATGGGACGCTGTAATGGCAGCATTAGCGTGCTTTCGCCCCACCCGGAAAGCAGTGTCGTTATCCAGATCACCGAACTCCGGACGTCGAATTCTGCGGGGTAGAAACCCGACACCGGGCGGTAGGCTGCCGCACATGACCGGATACCTGGGGTCGTACGCGACGCTGGGGCTGCTGCTGCTCGCCAGCGTACTGGTCTTCGTCGGGGCGTTCGCCGCCAATCGGGTGCTCAGGCCGGCCCGCCCCGCGGACCCGCCCGGCAAGCGGACCAGTTACGAGTGCGGGCTGGACCCGGTCGGCAGCGACTGGGCGCAGATGCAGATCCGCTACTACGTCTACGCCTATCTCTACGTCCTGTTCGCCGTCGAGGCGGTCTTCCTCTTTCCCTGGGCGGTGGTCTTCGACCGGCCCGGGTTCGGCCTCGTCACGGTGATCGAGATGGCCATCTTCGTCGCCGTGCTCGCTCTCGGCATCCTCTACGCCTGGCGGAAGAACATCCTCCGCTGGACGCAGTGAGCCGGGCGGGCCGGGCGTGACCGGGGGTCCGCAGGGTCTGACGAGCGCGGTCCGGCAGGTCTGACCGGTACTGCCAGGCAGGTCTGACCGGAGCCGGGTCAGGCCAGTCCGCGCCGGGAGACCGCCGGGGGGCGGTCGCCCCGGATCGAGGCGACCATGTCCAGCAGCCGCCGGGTCGGGCGTACCTGGTGCGCCCGGAACACCCGGGCACCCAGCCAGGCCGAGATCGCGGTGGCCGCGAGGGTGCCCTCCAGCCGCTGGTCCACCGGCAGGTCGAGGGTCTCTCCGACGAAGTCCTTGTTGGACAGGGCCACCAGCACCGGCCAGCCGGTGCCGGTCAACTCGCCGAGCCGTCGGGTGATCTCCAGCGAGTGCCGGGTGTTCTTGCCGAAGTCGTGCGCCGGGTCGATCAGGATGCCGTCCCGGCGTACCCCGAGCCGGACCGCCCGGTCGGCGAGCCCGGTGACGGTGTCGAGCACGTCGCCCAGCAGGTCGGGAAAGGCCGCCCGGTGCGGCCGGGTACGCGGAGCCAACCCGCCCGCGTGCGAGCAGACCAGTCCCACCCCGGTCGCGGCGGCCACCTCGGCGAGCGCCGGGTCGGCTCCGGACCAGGTGTCGTTGAGCAGGTCGGCGCCGGCCGCGATCGCCTCGACGGCCACCTCCGCCCGCCAGGTGTCGATCGAGATGACCACGTCCGGGAAGGCGGCCCGGACGGCGGCGATGGTGCCGACGGTACGACGGATCTCCTCGGCCACATCCACCTCGGCACCGGGCCCGGCCTTCACCCCGCCGATGTCGATGATCTCCGCACCCTCGGTCACCGCCCGCTCCACGGCCCGTAGCGCGCTCTCCGCGGCGAAGGTCACGCCCCGGTCGAAGAACGAGTCCGGGGTACGGTTCACGATCGCCATCACGGCGAGGTCGCCGGGCGCGAACGTGCGCCGCCCCAGTCGAAGCGCGTCCGCCATCCACTCCTCCTCCACCGTCTTGGCGCTGATCACGCTAGTCGGCCGCGGACCGCCGTACCCGTGCGGGCGCCGGCACGGGTCGGCGGCCCGCAGCCGGGGTGCCGTGAGCGCCGACAGGCAGGGTTTCACCGGGTCCTCCGGAGGATGCCCCGTCCTTCAGTGCGGGGAGGAATCCGGACTGCGCCAGGAGCGGCCCGGCGGAGCCGGGACGGTCCGAGGGCGAAGCCCGCTGGCCTGCGGCGTGTCGCGTTACTCAACTCGCCCCCTCGGATGGACTTTCGAACATGCGTACGGCGTACAAGTGTCGGGTCTACCCGAGCCCCCTGGTCGTCGTCGACCGCCGGCACCCCAGCTCGAAGACCTGCTCGGTGTGCGGGCACCTGCTCGCCACGCTCTCCCTCGGGACACGCCACTGGACGTGTCCCGACTGCGGCACCCCGGCACGACCGGGACGTCAACGCGGCCAAGAACATCGTTGCGGCTGGTCGAGTCGTAGCCGGGAGCGATGCCGGCGATGCCTGCCTCCCGTCCTTTCGGGCGGGGAGGAAGTCAAGCCTGTCGAAGAATGACCGGGGTGGCGGGGTCGCCCGGCCCGGCTCGCCATGCCACCATCGGCGGATGGGTCAGGTTCTGCTCCTCTTGGTCGTGGCGCTGACCGTCGCGGCGGTGGTCTTCGGGGTGACGGTGCTGGTGACCGGCTCCGATCCTGGGCTGGGCACCGCCGAGCCGGACGGTCGGGCGGTGCCGCTGCCCGGCAACCGGCCGCTGCTGGAGACCGACGTCGGGCAGGTCCGGTTCGACCTGGCGCTGCGGGGTTACCGGATGGCCCAGGTCGACCAGGCGCTGCGCCGCACCGCGTACGACATCGGCTACAAGGACGAGTTGATCGGGGTGCTCCAGGCGGAGGTCACCGCACTGCGGGAGGGACGGCTGGACGACGCCGAGGTGCTCCGCCGGGCCCGGGAGGCGGCTCTCGTACCGGCCGGGTCGGCCGGGGCCGCGCCGGACGCCGTGGTCGACAACTCCTCGGCCCGTACGCTGGCCGCCGCGGCGACGACCGGCGGGATCGGGGTTCACTCGTCGCCGGTGCCGCCGGTCAGCGGCCCGGCTGACGCCGCCGGCGGTGTCCCGAGCGGCTCCGAGCACCGGTCCGGGCTGGCCGAGCCGGCGCCGCTCGAGTTCCAGCCGGTCGAGTTCGGGTCCGAGCCGTCCAGCCGGCCCGAGCCCGCTCCGGCGGAGCCTGCCGCGCCCGCGACGGACGACCGGGCGGACGGCGACGAACCGGCCCCGACCCGGCCGGTCCGGGCGGGGGGTTCCGTGATCGAGGCCGAGGACGGCGACCTGGCCGAGGCCACCGCACCGATCGGGTCGGCCGCCAGCAACGGATCGAGCGATTCGACCGGCGACGGCGAGGACGACCGGCCGGTGCCGGCGGACAGCGCCGTCGAGTCGGCCGAACCGGTGGACGGGAGCCCGTCCGGGACGGTCGGGCGGCCGGTGCGGGCGGACGCCGCCGACGAGTCGGACGAACCGGCCGACGGGGCGCCGACCACCCGGGTCGGGCGGCCGGTGCAGGCGGACGGGGCAGCCGGGCCGAGTGGACCGGCGGAGCAACCGGAGCGGGCGTGAGCGCCGCCGACCCGGGCGGTGTGGATCCGGACGGCACCGAGGGGCTCCGGGCAGCGGCCCAGCCCGGCGCCGGAGAGGTCACCGCGACGGTCATCGTCGCGGCCCCCGCACCCCGGGTCTTCGCCGCGCTGACCGCCTGGGAACGGCAGGGCGACTGGATCCCCTTCACCCGGGTCCGGCTGGTGGAGGGGGACGGGGGCGAGGGCAGCCTGGTGGAGGCGGTCACCGCGGTCGGGCCGGCCGTGCTCCGCGACGAGATGCGGGTGGTCCGGGTGGACCCGCCGTACGAGGTGCGGGTGGTGCACTGCGGCGGTCTGCTGCGCGGCCCCGGGGTGTTGCGCTGCACCCAGATGGCCGAGGACCGGACCCAGGTGGTCTGGCACGAGTGGTTCCACCTGCCCGGTGGCTCGGCCGGGCGGGTGGCCTGGCCGGTGCTCTGGCCCGGCTCCAAGTTCGGCCTCACCCAGGCGCTGAAGCGGTTCGCCCGGCTGGTGGAGCGCGGCCAACTGCCCTGACCCCGGCACCATCCGGCCAGTGCTGGGACGGCGGCGGTGGTGCTGGTCACCGGCAGGTTGTCGGCCGGTTGGCCTACCGTTGGCGCCGTGACTGATCTGGTGACCGGCGACGACGGGCTGGCCCGCTGCCGCTGGGGCGCGAGTACCCCGGACTATGCCGTCTACCACGACGAGGAGTGGGGCCGGCCACTGCACGGCGACGACGCGCTCTACGAGCGGCTGACGCTGGAGGCGTTCCAGTCCGGGCTCTCCTGGCTGACCATCCTGCGGAAGCGGCCGGCGTTCCGGCTCGCCTTCGACGGGTTCCACCTGGAGACCGTGGCCGGTTACGGCGACGCGGAGGTGGCCCGGTTGATGGCGGACGCCGGCATCGTACGGAACCGGGCGAAGATCGACGCGGCGATCGCCAACGCGCGGGCCGCGCTCGACCTGCCGGACGGGCTGGCGGCACTGCTCTGGTCGTTCGCCCCGGCCGCCCGGGCGGCCCGGCCCCGGTCCTTCGCGGAGGTGCCCGCGATCACCGCGGAGTCGACCGCGATGGCCAAGGCACTCCGGAAGCGGGGCTTCCGGTTCGTCGGCCCCACCACGGCGTACGCGCTGATGCAGGCGACCGGCATGGTCGACGACCATCTCGACGGTTGCCACGTGAAGCGGCCGCCCGCCGCCGTGATGGGATAGCGGCATGAGTGCAGCGGGTTCGGCCCGGACGTGGGCCGTCGTCATCCCCGGTGAGCGCTACGAGGCCGAGCGGCTCTTCCACCACGACACCCTGGAGCTGACCGGCCACAACGGCGGGCCCCGGCCCGGCCCCGGCGACCCCGTCCTGGTGGTCCGCGACGAGCGGCCGCCGCTGGTGGTCGCGTTCGGCCGGGTGATCGCCGCCGATGGCGTCGAGGAGCGGGATCCGGACGATCCGCAGTCCGGACCGGGCGAGACCGCGGCGCTCGCGGTGACGTACACCCGGCAGGTCTTCGACGCGCCGGTCCCGGCCGACCGGCTCGCCCTCGACGGCCCGGTCACCCCGGTCGACCCGGCGGTCTACCAGGAGCTGGTTGGGCGGGTCGGCCCGGCACCGGAGCGCCGGAACTACCTGGTCAGCCTGGACCTGCCGATCGAGGCGGGGTCACCGGCCGAGGCGGTCCGGCTGTTCTGGGCGTACGTCCAGGAGCTGGGCCCCCGCGAGCTGCCGGCGTTCGTCGCGCCGTCGGACGACGAGCTGGCGATGCAGGCGTTCGTGCTCGGCGTCGAGGCCAACCAGGACCCGGAGGAGGACGAGGACTGACCCGGCCCCCGCCCCGGCGGCGGTCAGGTCAGCACCCCGGGGAGCCGGCCCCGCCAGCCGGCCAGCACCTGCTCCGGCTCGGTGTCGAGGACCCGCTCCAGCAGACTGCCGTAGACGTCCCGGAAGTCGGTGGTGAACCGCAGGTCTCCGTCGTCGAGCTGGGTCAGGCTGGGCGGTTCGCCGTGCAGGCCGCCGCGTACCCCGGCGCCGAGCAGGAAGACGTCGGAGGCGGTGCCGTGGTCGGTGCCGTCCGAGGCGTTGGCCCGGACCCGGCGGCCGAACTCCGAGTACACCGCCACCACCACCCTGCGCCCGGCCTCGGTGCCGGCCATCCGGTCGACGAAGGCGGTCAGCGCCTTGTCGACCTGGCCGAGCAGCACCGCCTGGAGTTGCTTCTCGTCGGCGTGCGTGTCGAAGCCGCCCAGCGAGACCGAGAAGACCCGGCTCGACACCCCGGCCTCGACACACTGCGCCACCAGGTCGAGTTGGGCGGCGAGCGAACTGCGCGCCCCGCCGGTCGCGGTCGCGGCCGGCCGGTCGTCGTCACCGCCGTCGTCGGCCTCCTCGGTCGCGGCGGCGTCGCGTACCTCGGTGATCATCGCGTCGACGGCGCGCAGGTCGGCGAAGCAGGCGGCGGCCCGAGCCTGACCGGCCGGTTCGCCGGGCTCCGCCACCGCGAGCTTGGCCAGCGTCGGGTCGCCGACCGGGCGGCGGGCCTTCCGCTCGGTGACCGGTACGGCGGCACCCGCGCTGCGGGCACCGGCGAGCAGCGGCGGCAGGGTCGGCTCGAAGGAGACCGCGAGCCGGGGGTCGCCGCCCGCCCCGTCCAGCCAGCGGCCCAGCCAGCCGGTGTGCTCGGGGCGGTCGGGGTGGGCGGTCTGCCAGATGTCCATCGAGCGGAAGTGGCTGCGGTCGGGTGTCGGATATCCGACACCGCGTACGATGGCCAGCCTGCCCTCGCCATACAGCCGGTGCAGCCCGGCCAGCGCCGGGTTCAGCCCCACCCGGTCGTCCAGCCGCTTCACCTCGTCGGCCGAGTACGCCAGCTCGGGGCGGGCGTCCTGGTAGGCCGGGTCTGCGTACGGGACGACGGTGTTCAGGCCGTCGTTGCCGCCGTACAGGGTGACCAGAACCAGGGTACGGGCCTGCGGGTCCCGGTCACCGGCCGTGTCGAACAGGTCCGACAGGCCGTACGCGCCTGCGCCGGCCGCGAGCGCTCCCGCCCCGGCCACGCCACTGGCGAGCAGGAACCTGCGTCGGGTGAGGATGTCCATCCGCTCGTCTCCTCCTCGTCAACTGACGGTGTACTCGGGGCTGACCAGCCCGGCGACCAGCAGCCGGCGCGGGTCGTCGGCCAGCGGGGCCAGGGCGGCCAGGGTGCGCGGCGTCCACCGGTCCACCACCAGCAGCCGGGCCAGCGCCTCCGGCCGGTCGTCCCGGGCGGTGCCGGCGAGCCGCCGGGTCACCTCGGGGGCCGCCGCTGCGGCCAGCAGCGCGGCCAGCCGCATCCGGGCCTGCAACGACGAGGTGGTCAGCCAGGCCGGACCGGCCGGCCAGCCGCCGACGCTCGGCGGTCGCAGCGGCACCTGGTCCATCCCGGCCAACCGGTTGGCAAGCTCCCGACGCTGCTGGTCAGGGAGATTGCCGGGGCGGATGCCGAGCTGGCGCATCGCCCCGACCGCCCACTCCACCGGCTGCTTCACCAACCCGCCCCGGGCCTGCCCGAACTCCGGCGCGGTGAAGAGCGCCCGGAGCACCTCGGTGGTGGTGCCGGCGGTTCCGGCCAGCGCCTCCGGCGGCGGCACGTCGGCGCCGGCGAACCGGGCCCAGAGCCGGGCCGCGACGAAGGCGGCGGCCTCGGGGCGGGCGGCCAGCAGCCGGGCGTACGAGTCGGCGTCGAACGCCGCCGTCCGGCCGAGGATCGTCTTCCCGGCCGGATCGTGCCGGCGCCGGACGAACCGCGCCTCGCCGGTACGCCGGTCGACCTGCCAGCCGGTCAGCGCCCGTGCCCCGGCCCTGACGTCCGCCTCGGTGTAGTGCCCGATGCCGAGGGTGAACAGCTCCATCAGCTCCCGGGCCAGGTTCTCGTTCGGGGCGGTACGGGTGTTCTTCTGCCCGTCCAGCCAGAGGATCAGGGCCGGATCCCGCACCATCTCCCGGACCAGTGCCTCGAACGGCCCCCGACCGTACCGCCGGAAGGTGTCGAGCTGCCCGAGCATGAGCTGGGCGGACTTGACCTTGCGTACGCTGGTCGCCCAGTGCCCGTGCCAGAAGAAGACCAGCTTCTCGGTGAGCTGGTGCTCGGCGGCGACCATCCGGTCCAGCCACCAGTCGACCAGCCCGCGCGCCTGTTCCGCCCGCTTCTTCTGGGCCTGCTGCCGCTGCTCCCGGCCGGACTCCTTGGTGATCCCGGCGTACGGGTCGGCGCCGAGTTCGGGCGCCGTTGTGGCCGCCGCGCCGGGGTCGGTGCCGACCGGGCTGAGTAACCGGTCCAGCGTGGCCGCCAGCCCGGCGCGTCCGGCCGCCTCCACCTCGGCGGCTGTCGGCCCGAAGGTGGCGCGGCGCAGCAGATGTACGACGGCGTCCCGATCGACCATGCGGCCGACCCTAGGCCGGTTGTGTACGAGCCCGGTAAGGCCGGCGATCGAGATCGGTCTGCGTCAGCGGTGATTCCGGCGATGCCGGCGCCCGGGGACGGTCAGCGGCCCTCGAACGTCGGCCGGCGCTTCTCCACGAAGGCGGCGGTGGCGGCCCGGTGGTCGGTGGTGGCGCCGCAGATCGCCTGCGCCTGGGCCTCGGCGGCCAGCGCCTCGGAGAGGGTGCCGGCGTCGCCGACCGAGAGCTGCCGCTTGATCGCCCCGTACGCCACCGTCGGTCCGGCGGCCAGCCGGACGGCCAGCTCCTGCGCGGTCTCCAGCACCTGCTCGTCGTCGACCAGCCGGTTCAGCAGCCCGAGCCGGTGCGCCTCGTCGGCCGGTACCGGCTCGGCGAGCATCAGCAGCTCGACCGCCTTGGCGTGGCCGACCAGCCGGGGCAGCGACCAGGAGGCGCCGGTGTCGCCGGCCAGGCCGACCTTGGCGAAGGCCAGCAGGAAGCTCGTGCCGGGGCCGCCGATCCGGAAGTCGGCGAGGAAGGCGAGCGAGGCTCCGGCGCCGGCCGCCATGCCGCGTACCGCCGCGATCACCGGCTTGGGCAGGCTGGCCAGCCGGGCGGCGATCGGGTTGTAGTGGGTCCGGACCGTGCCGAGCGGGTCGGTGCCGCCACCGGCCAGCGTGGCGGCATGTTCCCGCAGGTCCTGGCCGGCACAGAAGGCCGATCCGGCACCGGCGAGCACCACCGCGCGGCAGGAGCGGTCGTGCTCCAACTCGGCCAGGGTGTCTCGCAGGGCCTCCTTCAGTGCCACGTCCAGCGCGTTCATCGCGGTCGGCCGGTTCAGGGTCAGCGTGACCACGGAGTCGGAGCGGTCGATGAGCAACGGCTCGGTCACGGCTGTTGACCCTTCTGTCGGGCGATCCGGTGGGAACCGTCGAGGCACTGCTCGACAAAGCGGTCGGCGGCCGGGCGCAGCCGCGCGGCGTGCCGGTCGAAAAAGGCTGCCGCGCTCGTCCCCGGCCACCGCTCGGGCAGTAGCGCGGGAGGCAGTTGCGGGTCCCGGAAGAGGAAGGTACGCCATGCGTGCACGAGCCGGAACCGGGCGGCGTACGCGTCCTCGTCGCAGCTACGTACGGTCACCGCGGCGAGCAGTGGCCGCTGCTCGGAGACGAACTCCTGGTACGCGTTGGCGATCTCGTCGAGGTCCCAGGCCCGCCGGACCACCCCCATCGCCCCGGGCGTGCCGGCGGTGTGCGCGGCGGTGAACCGCTCGTAGCGCACCCCGGCCTCGGTCAGCAGGGCGTCCACGTCCTCGCCCGGCCGGGTGGCGACCCAGGTCTGCTCGTCGAGCATGCCGTAGCCCAGATAGCTCAGGTTGGCGGCGAGGCGTTGCCGGTCCCGGCGGTTCGTGCCGGTTTCAAGCACGATCAGGTCGAATCGGCCGTCCCATCCGATCTTGCCGGTCCGGTAGATCCGGGCCGCCGCCTCGTCGAGTCGTCGGGCCGCTCTCGGGGTGAGCAGATAGCCCGGTCCGGCGGCCAGTCGGAGCGGGTGCAGCCAGCCCTGCCGGACCATCCGGGAGACTGCGGTACGGACCGCGGGTGCGGCGATGCCGAGCGGGGATAGTAGTTTGACCAGCGCGGACACCGGTGCGCGTCCACCCCGGGAGCGGAGGTAGTCGCCGTACAGGTCGAAGAGTGCCGACCGTGCCTGCATGACCGCACATTGTGACACCCCTTCTCAAGATAAGCTAGATGCTGTTACATCAACGCTGGTTCGGTTTGGGTCCGGCGGTGTTCATCAGGGAAAATCGTTGGTCGGCACCGCGGCCTTGGGCGGTGATGCTGACCAAATGGATGTGGGGTAACCCACCGACCCTGATGAAGGTCTGAGGGGAGACAACATGGCGGCGATGAAGCCGCGGACGGGCGACGGTCCGCTGGAAGTCACCAAGGAGGGCCGGGGCATCGTCATGCGGGTTCCGCTGGAGGGTGGTGGCCGGCTCGTCGTCGAGATGACTCCCGACGAGGCCAACGCGCTCGGTGACGCGCTGAAGGCCGCCGCCGGCTAAGTGAACGCCGACTCCTCCGGGCGGTACGTCTCGTCCGGCGGGGTTTCTCACCCTGGGCCACCGGCGGTGTCGCCGGTGGCCCAGGGTCGTAGATGCCCGGGCGGGTACGTTCTTTCCGCTCACACAAGATCGTCTGGAGGTAACGCCGGCGTGCTGTCGATCCGTCTGGTAGTCGACCCGAGCGGGTTCGAGACCCTGGCCCTGCCGGTCGCGCCTGCGGAGCCGCCGGGTGCGCCCGCCGACGGGGCGGCGCGGGTCGACCCGGGCGGTCGAGTGCTGCCCACCTTCCTCGCCCTGCCTGCCGAACTGGCAGCCGAGGCGACCGCGCTGCTGCCGTACCTCGACCAGCCCGGTGCCGCGGGCGCGCTGCACCGGTCGATCCGGCCGCAGGGCACCCCGACCCGGCTGCTGCTGGCCGGTGTGGGCGGCGGCGACGAGGCCGGCTGGCGGTCCGCCGGGGCGGCGGTGGTCCGGGCGGCCACGCGTGAGAGTTCGATCACTATAGCGATCCCGGCCGATGCCACCCCGGAGGCGGTGCGCGGTCTCGCCGAAGGGATCTGGCTGGCGTCGTACCGGTTCCGGATGACCGACACCGACGGAGCCGCCGGCGACCCGCCCGCGCTGACCGAGGTACTGCTCGCGGTCGCCGCCCCGGAGCCCTACCGGGCGGCTCTGGACACCGCCCGGGTGGTCGCCGAGGCGACCCGGTTCGCCCGGGACCTGACCAACACCCCCTCCTCGGTGAAGAGCCCGGCCTGGTTCGCCGACCGAGTGGCCGAGGCGGCCGCCGGCCGCGACGGGCTGACCGTCGAGGTCCGGGAGCCGGACCGGCTCGCCGCCGAGGGGTTCGGCGGCATCCTCGCCGTCGGCGGGGGATCGGCGCAGGGACCCCGGCTGGTCGAGCTGAGCTGGCGACCCGAGGGTGCGGACCGGCACGTGGTACTCGTCGGCAAGGGCATCACCTTCGACACCGGCGGCGTGTCGATCAAGCCCCGGGACGGCATGAAACTGATGCGCAAGGACATGGGCGGTGCCGCGGCCGTGGTCGCCGCCGCACTCGGTGCCGCCGCGCTCCGGCTGCCGGTCCGGGTCACCGCGCTCGCCCCGCTCGCCGAGAACATGGTCAGCGGCTCGGCGTACCGGCCGGGCGACGTGGTGCGGCACTACAACGGGCTGACCAGCGAGAGCACCAACACCGACGCCGAGGGCCGGCTGGTGCTGGCCGACGCACTCGGCTACGCCGTGGCGCGGCTCGCGCCGGACCTGCTGGTCGACCTCGCCACCCTCACCGGGGCGAACGCGGTCGCGCTCGGCAAGCGGACCGCCGCCCTCTACAGCGACACCGACGAGCTGGCCGAGGCGGTACTGGCGGCGGCCGAGGCGGCCGGCGAGCGGGCCTGGCGGATGCCGCTCCCCACCGACTACGCCGAATACCTCGGCAGCGAGATCGCCGACCTCTACAGTGCCCCGAACCACGGCGCCGGATCGGTCACCGCCGCGCTCTACCTCCGCGAGTTCGCCGGTGACCTGCGGGACCGCTGGGTGCACCTGGACATGTCGGCGCCGTCCTGGTCCGACGGCAACGACGGCGAACTGGTCAAGGGCGCGACCGGCTGGGGCGTACGCACCCTGCTGCGCTGGCTGGCGACCCAGCCGTAGCCGATGCCGATGCCGGTGCTCCGGTCGGTGTGCGGCCGGGGCCGGTCAGCGTTTGACCGCGACGAGCAGGCCCTCGCCGGTGGGCAGCAGCGCCGGGGTCCACTCCTCCGACTCGCGGACCGCCTTGACCACCTCCCGGACGGTCACCGTCTCCACGTCCCGGGCGGCCGGGTCGCCGATCCGGCCGGCGGCCAGCGCGCCGTGCAGCGCGAGTACCCCGCCGGGGCGCAGCAGCCGCAGCGCCGCCTCGACACAGGCGCTGTACTCCGCCACCTCCGAGTCGACGAAGATCAGGTCGTAGACCCCGTCGGCGAGCCGGGGCAGCACGTCCAGCGCCCGGCCGGTGATGATCCGGGTACGCCCGGAGGCGAAGCCCGCCTCCTGGAAGATCCGCCGGGCGATCCGCTGGTGTTCCGTCTCCACGTCGATCGTGGTCAGGATGCCGTCGGGGCGCATGCCGCGGAGCAGCCAGAGCCCGCTGACCCCGGTACCGGTACCGATCTCCACGACGGCTCGCGCACTGCCGGCCGCGGCCAGCAGTCGGAGCGTGGCACCGGTCCCCGGCGTGACGGCGTCGAGCCCGACCTCCCTGGCCAGGCTGCGGGCGGTACGCAGGACCAGGTCCTCGGCGACGTACGCTTCGGCGAACTGGAGTGCTTGGGCGGTCGTCGTACTGACTGACCGGGCGACCGTGGCGATGGGGCACCTCCGGGCGGCGAGGGACTCGGCTGGGGATGGAACTCGGTCTCGGTGCGTCTCGGGGGTGCCGGGATTTCCGGCGGGCGGAGCTTGCGGACGGCGGGTTCGCGGGGTGACGGTGGAACGGCGGCGGTGGGACGGCGGACGGGGCGGGTTGCGGGTATGAGCCTAAGGGTGGCGTCACGTGATCGGCAGGCGCGTACCTCGGACGGCGCCGCCGCCTCGGACCAACCGATGACCGGTAATCGGCCATCCGTGCGATCCTGGATGCGGAACCCGGACGCCGCGGCCGGAACCGGTCGCCCCGGCCCGCGCGGCGCCCGGCTTCAGGGACGGACTGGGAGGCAGCGAACGTGACGGACGGCTGGAACTGGCGCCAGCCCGACGGGACGGCGACGCCGGGGAATCCCCCGCCGCCGACGCCCTCGACGGTAGGCACGCCCGCGGTGCCCGGGTCGGCCGCCACCCCGGGATCGTCCCCGTGGTGGTCCGACGCGCTGCACGACCCGTGGCGGAACCCGGCCACTCCGGCGGCCGTGGTGGTGCACGCGGCGCCGGCCTCGGGCGCGGGCGCCGAACCCGAGCCGGTGACCGACCCGGCCACCGCCGGGCGGCGGGGGCTGGCTCCGGTCTTCCTGGTCTCGCTGATCACCGCGTTGCTGGCCGGGGCGCTGGGCGGCTCACTCGGGTACGCCTTCGCGGTGCGCGGCGGTGCCGGCGGTACGACCACGCTCGGCTCGACCGCCGCAGAGCCGCCCGTCACGGCCCGCCGGCCACCCGACTCGCTGGCCGGTGTCGCGGAGCGGCTGCTGCCCAGCGTCGTCACGGTACGGGTCAGCGGCAACGGCGGCATCGGTCTCGGCTCCGGCTTCGTGGTCAGCCAGGACGGCTACGTGATCACCAACGACCACGTGGTCGGTGCCGGCGCCGACACCGCGACGGTGGTGTTCAACGACGGCTCCACCGCACCGGCCGAGGTGGTCGGCAAGGATCCCGAGGCGGACATCGCCGTGATCAAGGTGTCCCGGAACGGCCTCAAGCCGGTGGAGTTCGGCGACTCGGACGCCGTGGCGGTCGGCGACCCGGTGCTCGCCTTCGGTACCCCGCTGTCGCTGGCCAACACCGTCACCGCCGGCATCGTCAGCGCGCTGGACCGGACGTTCCGGCAGGGTGAGGCGGGTGGGCAGGTGCGCTACTACGCCGCCATCCAGACCGACGCCGCGGTGAACCGGGGCAACTCCGGCGGGCCGCTGGTCGACGGTGGCGGGCGGGTGATCGGGGTGAACTCGGTGATCCAGACGCCGGCCGCCGACGAGGAGACCGCCGGCAACGTCGGCCTGGCCTTCGCGATCCCGATCAACCAGGCCAAGCGGTTGGCCCAGGAGATCATCGACACCGGAAAGGCCCGCCGGACCGTGATCGGCGCGACGGTCGGCGGCACCCGCTCCGGCGGGTCGGGCGGGGTGCGGATCTCCGCCGTCGAGCCGACCGGGCCGGCCGCCGCCGCCGGGCTGCGCGCCGGTGACGTGGTGCTCAAAATCGACGGCAAGCCGCTGGAGGACCCGAGCGACCTGATCGCGCTGGTCCGCAAGTACGCACCCGGCTCGGTGGTGAACGTCGAGTACCGGCGTGGGCCGGAGCGGCAGGCCGCCTCGGTGACCCTGGCCGCCGATGTGAAGTAGCGCCCCGCTCCCCCTCCCACCGCCCGCCATGACGTGCGTACTCTTGCCGGGGGCGGGGATGAGGAGGCAGGCGTGTTCGAGAACCTGAACTGGTGGGAGATCGGTGCGCTGCTGCTGGTGGCGCTGCTGATCTTCGGCGACCGGCTGCCGGCCGTGATCAGCGACGGCCTCCGGATGCTGCGCAACCTGCGCAACATGGCCCGTAACGCCACCGGCGACCTGAGCCGCGAGTTGGGCACCGACATCCAGCTTGAGGATCTGCACCCGAAGGCGTTCATCCGCAAGCACCTGCTGAGCGAGGAAGACGAGCAGGCGATCCGGAAGCCGCTGGAGGGGACGTTCGAGAAGCTCCGCTCCGACCTGACCGACGTACGCCGGGAGGTCGACGACGTCGCGGCCTCGGCGGACATCCGCTCGTCCAGCGGCTCGACCGCCTCGACCTCGGGTACCGGCAGCGACGTGACGCCGGCCGGACGCCGCGTCTTCGACGCCGACGCCACCTGACCCGGCGTCCCTGATCCGAGGCGCTGATGCCACGTTGGTCCGGTGTCGGGCGCGGACGTGGACGCCCGAGCGTCGGCCGTCGCGGGTGGTCAGCGACCGGTGGGGCGGAGCCCGAGGGGCTTGCCGAGCAGCGACTCGCGGCGTACGGCGAGCCGGTCCGCGACCGCGGCCAGCGCCTTGGCGGCCGGCGCCTCCGGCTCGGCGAGTACGACGGGGTCACCGGCGTCGCCGGCCTCGCGTACCCGGGTGTCCAGCGGGATCTGACCCAGCAGCGGCACCTGGGCGCCGATCACCCTGGTCAGCGACTCGGCGACCATGGCGCCGCCGCCGGAGCCGAAGACCTCCATCCGGGAGCCGTCCGGCAGATCCAGCCACGACATGTTCTCCACCACCCCGACCAGCCGCTGGTGGGTCTGCAGGGCGATCCCGCCGGCCCGCTCGGCCACCTCGGCCGCCGCCGTCTGCGGCGTGGTCACCACCAGGATCTCCGCGTTGGGCAGTAACTGGGCCAGCGAGATGGCCACGTCGCCGGTGCCCGGCGGCAGGTCCAGCAGCAGGACGTCGAGGTCGCCCCAGTAGACGTCGGCGAGGAACTGCTGCAACGCGCGGTGCAGCATCGGGCCCCGCCAGACCACCGCCGCGTTGCCGTCGGTGAACATGCCGATCGAGATCACCTTCACCCCGTGCGACTGGGGCGGCATGATCATGTCTTCGACCCGGGTCGGCCGGCCTTCGACGCCGAGCATCCGGGGTACGGAGTGGCCGTAGATGTCCGCGTCGACGACGCCCACCGCGAGCCCCTTGGCGGCGAGGGCGGCGGCCAGGTTGACCGTGACGCTCGACTTGCCGACCCCGCCCTTGCCGCTGGCCACGGCGTAGACCCGGGTCCGGGAGCCGGGCTGGGCGAACGGGATCACCGGCTCCTGGCTCTGCCCGCCGCCGCGCAGCCGGGCTTGGAGCGCCTGCCGCTGCTCCGGACTCATCACGCCGAAGTCGATGGTGACTCCGGTCACGCCCGGTACCGCGCCGACCGCCGCGGTGATGTCGGTACGCAGCTTGTCCCGCAGCGGGCAGCCGGCGACGGTGAGCAGCAGTTCCACCCGTACCGTGCCGTCGGCGGCGACCACGGCGGAGCGCACCATGCCGAGTTCGGTGATCGGCCGGCGGATCTCCGGATCGTCGACGGTGGCGAGCGCGGCGTGCACCGCCTCCTCGATGGCGTTCGTGGGCCGGACGGCGGAGTCGGTGCCGGAGGCGACGGCCTCCTGGCCGGGAACGGCTGGAGCAGACATGTTCGCCATGCTACGTCGCCGGCCGGTCCGACTGGCCGGCCGCACCGGGACAGACGGGCGTTGAGCAGCATTCGACAGACGAAGCGAACGAGTACGGCGGGGGCGGCAAGTCGGGCGTTCAGCCATGGGTCGGGAAATTGGCGATTTGACGGTAGACGCCGTACCCGTCGGGGTGCGACGATCGTTGAAGTTCGCCGCGCGCCTAGCCCCTTGAGGCGCGCGGCGCTTTTTGTGCCGCTGGGCGGTTCGCTGGTCCGCCGACAGCGGCCCGGTCAGCGGCGCCGGACCCGGTGCAACCGGAACGGCCGGCGGGTCTGCCGCACCGGGATGGCCTCGCGCGGCGGGGCGGCGAGCGAGTCGTCCGGCAGGGTCTGCCCGGCGGCCAGCGGCGGGCCGGCCGGGGCCAGCCGGCTGAGCACGCAGCCAGCCCTCCACCGCTCGGCCAGGTCGGTCGGACTGCCCGAGGCGTTGAGCCGCTTGGCCGCCACCTGGGGGGCCACCGTCGCCCACTGCTCGCTCTCCGGTGCGACCCGGGACACCTCGGCCGGCCAGGTGACGATCCGCCCGCCGTGGTCGCCGCGCAGGGTCACCGTCGCGGTGTGCGTCTCGGCGAGCCCCGGCGCGGACTGCTCGCCGGGGCCGCTCACCACGTACAGCCCGCCGTCGAGTGGGACGCACCACAGCGCCACCGGCGGCCGGTCGCCGACCGCCACCCAGGCCACGGCCGCCTTCTTCACCGCCTCCGTCACCAGCGGCGAGACCGGGGCCACCTGCTCGTCCGTCACACCCCGCATCCTGCCTCACCCGGGATCGGCACGGAACCCGCCGGCTCCGACCCGGGCCGGTTTGGAGGTACGTCGAGCAGCCCGGGGAGCTCGGTCAGCGAGCTGAGTGCCGGACCGGTCCAGCCAAGGTCCCGGTTGAAGACGAGGTGACCGCCGAGGTCGGCGGCGGCCAGCCGGATCGCGGTCATCCCGGCCCGGGTGGCGCCGGTGAGTTCCTGGCTGCCACCGTCGCCGACGTAGAGGCAGTCTGGCGGGGCGACACCCAGCCGGTGGCAGGCGGCGAGATAGATCGCCGGATCGGGCTTGCAGCGGCCGACCTGCACCGAGAAGACCCGCGCGTCGAGCAGGGGCGCGACCGGCAGTTGCGGCAGGAATGCGGGAAGCTCGTGGGTACAGTCACTGACCAGCGCGGTGTGGACGCCACGACGCCGAACGGCGCGCAGCACGGTCACCGCCTCGGGGCGGAGTCGGGTGTCGGCGCGTACCGCCTCGACCCGGGCCTCGACAGCGGCGCGCAGGTCGGCGGCGGAGGGTCGGGCACCGGCCTGCGCGCAGATCCAGCGCATGGTGTCGGTGGCGTCGCCGAGCGCGCCGCTGGCGCGCAGGTAGAAGGACCGGTCGAGCACCTCGACCAGCGCCTCCACGGCACAGCCGAGCAGTGCGGCGACCACCGCGTGCTGCTGTCCCCGCCGGTTGGCGCAGGTGAGGGTGCCGAAAAAGTCGAACAGCACGGCCCGGTACGCGGGTAATCGCCGCTCCCCGCCCTGTTCCGACCGGTCCGGTCGGGGTTGGTAGTCGGGGGCGGAGCAGCGGTCTGTCGGGAGGGGGTACCGGTATGTGGGCATGGGGGAGCAGGCCTCCGGAACCGGGTGGAGCCAGGCGCGATCGGACGATCGTAACGATTTGTCGACCAGATGGTGGCCCGCAGTGACATGTGAGGATTTTTCCGTGCCTGTCGCCGTACCACCGCCCGGGACCTCGATCGATCCGCTGAGCATCGGCGCGGTCGCGGTCGCCATCGCGGCGGTGTCCTCGTCGGCGCCGTTGATCGCGTTCGCCGCCGCGCCCGCGCTGGCCATCGCGTTCTGGCGGAACTTCCTCGCGGTCGGCGTGCTCGGGCCGGTCGCGCTCTTCCGGCGCCGGGCCGAGTTCCGGGCGCTGGCCAGCGACACCGGCCGCCGGGACGCCGGCTACTGCGTGCTCGCCGGTCTCGCCCTCGCGGTGCACTTCGCCACCTGGATGCCGAGCGCCCAGTTGACCTCGGTGGCCGCCGCCACCGCGCTGGTGGTCACCCAGCCGGTCTGGCAGGGGCTGATCGCGCTCGGCCAGGGCCGACGGCTCTCCACGGTCGCCTGGCTCGGCATCGGGCTCGCGGTGGTCGGCGCGATCTGGGCGGTCGGCGCGGACTTCGGGGTCTCCGGCCGGGCCGTCGCCGGTGACCTGCTCGCGGTCGCCGGTGGCATGGCGGCGGCGGTCTACACCGCCCTCGGCGAACGGGTCCGGAGCACCATCAGCACCCTCGGCTACACCACCATCTGCTACGGGGTCTGCGCGGCGGCGCTGCTGGTGGTCTGCCTGGCCGGCGGCGTACGCCTCGGTGGCTATGACGCCGGCACCTGGCTCGCCGTACTGGGGCTGGTGGTGGGAGCCCAACTGCTCGGGCACTCGATGTTCAACTACGCGTTGCGCCGGATCTCGGCGACCACGATCAGCGTGCTCTTCCTGCTCGAAGCGCCCGGCGCCGCGCTGCTCGCCTGGGTCTGGCTGGGCCAGGTACCCCGGACGGCCGCCCTGCCCGGGCTGGTCCTGCTACTGGCCGGCGTCGCCGTCGTGCTGCACGGCGAGGCGCGGGCCGCCCGGCGCCCCGGCACCGGGGTCCACCCGGAGCCGCTGCCCGCCCCGCCGGAGGCCGGCCCCCTGTCGGACGGCGAGCCGCGCTCAGGAGGAGCGCACCAGAACCGCTGACCTGACATCCCGCCGGCCGCGAAGGCCGCCCGGCCGGACGTCCGCCGGTCGAAAGGTTACCGGCCGGAGCGTGGCCGCGATCCCGGCCGGCCGGGGGTCTCGGGTCTACCGGGGATTCTCGGGCCGGCCGAGGGTCAGCCCGAGGTGCTCGCCGTGGTGGCGAAAAGCACGCCCATGAAGCCCAGGTAGGCGAGGAAGAAGAGCAGGCCCAGCGCGGCCAGCCCGAGCGAGACCCAGCCGAGCACGAGGCCGGCGGTGGCGAAGCCGCTGCCCTCCTCGCCGCTCGCCTGGATCTCGGTACGTGCCCTCTTCGCCAGATAGACCGCGACCCCGCCCACGAGCTGGCAACTGAACAGGGCGACGATCCCGGTGACCATGGCCGCGATCGCCATCCCGTTCGTCGGCCGGCGCACCACGTACGGGTAGCCGGGGTAGCCGGGGTGGCCCGGCGTCCAACCCGGGTGCGGCGCTTCGCCGGCCGGTCCCGGGTACTGCCCCGCGTCGAGGGCCGGCTGTGCGACGACACCCGGGTCGCTGGTGGGCTCGGGCGGGTTACCGGTGCTGCCGGGGTTCACGGCGCCTCCTGCTGGTCCGGATGCTCAGTAGCCGGTGTCGATGCTCAGTAGCCGCTGTCGTACGACGACGGTTGGTTGGCCAACCAGACGAAGAAGATGACGATGGCGATGGTGGCGAGGACCGCGATGGCGGTGGAGATCCAGCCGACGATGATGCCGGCCTTGGCGAATCCCGCGCCGCCCTCGCCGCGCTCGCGGATCTGCTTGCTGGCGACGTGTCCCATGATCGCCCCGACGGCACCGAGGTAGCCGCCCAGTCCGTACCCGCAGAGCCCGAGCGCGCCCACGATGGCGACCACCATCGCGGCGATCGACAGGCCGTTGGTCGACGGACCCGGGGTGACGACCGGGTAACCGGCCGGCGGATAGCCCGGAGCCATCACCGGTTGACCGCTGATCGGATCCGTGCCGGCCGGGTACGCCTGGGTCGGGTAGCCGGCGTCGGCCGGATATCCCGGCTGGTAGGGCTGGGCAGGGCCGGCCGCCTGCACCGTCGGGTCCTGGTACATGGGCTGGTAGCCCGGATCCTGGTAGCCCCCGGGGTGGGCCGGTGGTTGTGCCTGCCAGGACGGATCGCTGGAGTAGCCGCTCTGCTGGGGGTCGGTCATTCGAGGTCTCTCACTTCGTCCGTTCGGATGCGTCGCCAGGGTAGTCGGCGTTCGCCAGATCGGTGTCCCCATATCCGGCCGGCGGCCGTCGCCCGGCGTGCCGGGCCGGCTTCGGCTGACGTGCCGGGCCGATCTCGCCCGGCGTGCCGGGCCGGTCTCGGCTCACGCGCGCTCGGCGTGCCGGGCCGGTCTCGGCTCACGCGCGGTCGGCGGTGCCACGGCGCTGCGGCGTTGCCCGTATCGCCTGGACCGGGCAGGATCGCGGGCATGGTATTCGACGCGCGCGCCGGGGACAGATCCGGTAATCGGCCTCGTCGGGACGCCACGCGCCCCGCGCTGGCCCGCCGACCCCGTACCGGCTCGCAGGGCACCGTCTCGCAGAGCATCGACCCGGGCCGGACGGGAGCGCCGGCCGAGGACGCCGAACCGGTGACGATGCGGCTGGACGGGCGGGTGGCGCTGGTCACCGGCGCCGGCAGTCCGGACGGGATCGGATACGCGACCGCCCGCCGGCTCTGCGTGCTCGGTGCCCGGGTGGCGATCGTCTCGACCACCCGACGCATCCACGACCGGGCCACCGAACTGGGCGCGACGGGCTTCGTCGCGGACCTCACCGACGAGGCCGAGGTCGGCGCGCTGGCGGACGCCATCGTCGAGCAGCTCGGCGAGGTGGAGGTACTGGTCAACAACGCCGGCCTGGCGAGCCGGGCGAGTCCCGAGGTGCTCCGGCCGGTCGCCCAGTTGAGCTACGACGAGTGGCACCGGGAGATCGAACGCAACCTGAGTACGGCGTTCCTGTGCAGTCGGGCGTTCAGCGGCGGCATGGCCGAACGGGGCTGGGGGCGGATCGTCAACCTCGCCGCCACCGCCGGCCCGGTCAACGCCCTGCCGACCGAGGCGGCGTACGCGGCCGCGAAGGCCGGTGTCGTCGGGCTGACCCGGGCGCTCGCGATGGAGATGATCGCCGACGGGGTCACCGTCAACGCGGTGGCGCCCGGGACCATCTACACCGCGGCGTCCACCATGGCCGAACTGAAGCAGGGGCTCGGCACCCCGGTCGGCCGCCCCGGTACCCCGGACGAGGTCGCCGCCGCGATCGCCTTCCTCTGCTCGCCGGCCGCCTCGTACATCACCGGCCAGATGCTGGTGGTGGACGGCGGCAACAGCGTGCGGGAGGCGGAGTACCGGTAGCCGGAAAGCCGTCCGTCACCGGTCGGTCGGGCGGTCCCGGCGCACCGCCGCGACGCACCGCCCGACCGGGTCAGTACGCGCCACCGTCGCCCTCCGCGCCGGCCCAGCTCACCAGCGCCAGCCAGCCGCAGCAGCCGATCAGGTAGAGCGCGGTGAAGACATAGCTGAGTATCAGCCCCCAGGTGGCCAACTGGCCGCCCTGTTCGCCGGTGCGGCGGATCTGGCGTCGGGCCAGGTGCCCGAGCACGATGCCGGCCGGCGCGAAGACGAAGGCGAAGACCAGGGAGAGGATCGCCAGCAGGTTGACGCCGGACTGCCGGCCGGGCTGACCGTAGTAGCCGGGCTCGCCCTGGGCACCGGGCTGGCCCGGCTGTCCGTAGTAACCGGGCTGGTCCTGGTAGCCGTACTGGCCGGGTTGGCCGTAGTAGCCGGGCTGCTCGGGTTGGCCCGGATAGCCGTACTGGCCGGGCTGCTCGGGGCGGTCGTACTGGCCGGGTTGGTCGTACTGGCCGGGGTAGCCGCCGTACTGGGCGGGCCGGTCGGGGCGTTCGCCGGAGCCGGACGGGGGCTGCACCGGGGATCCCTGCGGATCCTGCGGCTCACCCGGCCCTGGGTTGCTCATAGCGCGGCCTCCTCACCGAGAACGCTACCCGTCAGCGCCGACTTTCATGGCAAATGTCCGGGATGGCGCGCCCTGCGGTGGAGAAGTTCACCGCCAGCGCCGGCAGGTGCTGAGGAGCCGTGGCGCGGGGGTGGGTGCTGAGGAGCCGTGACGCCAGGGGTGGGTGCTGAGGAGCCGTGGCGCGAGAGATCGTGCTGGTCAGCCTCGGCGGGACAGGCCGGCCGTGGCGCGTTCCACCGCCAGGCAGCGGTCCTCGACGTAGTCGATACCGGCCTCCTCGGCGATTCGCCTCGCTTCGGTGGAGACGATGCCGAGTTGCAGCCAGACCGCCGGGGCGCCGATCGCGACCGCCTCCCGGACCACCTCCACGGCGTCCTCGGCCGGCCGGAACACGTCGACCAGGTCGACAGGATGCGGGATCTCGGCGAGAGAGCGGTAGACCCGCTCCCCGAAGAGTTCGTCCGCCTTCGGGTTGACCGGGATGATCCGCCAGCCGTACCGCTGCATCAGCGCCGGGACGCTGTGAGCCGGCTTGCCCGGGTCACGGGACGCCCCGACCACGGCTATCACCCGGGCCTCGGCCAGGATCTGCTCAGGACTACGCACCCCGCGACAGTAGCTCGGTCCCGTACCGTCAGCCCCGTTCGACCCCGAGGCGGATCTGGGGAGGCCGCGACGGTGGCGCCGGCCGGCAGGGAAGCCGGTCAGAGCAGGGTGAGCTGTTCGACGACGGGTGCCGGGGCCGGCACCGGCACCTGGCGGGCTTCACCCGGCTCGGAGCGGTGCAGACCGTGGCGGCGGGCCGCCATCCGCACCCGGGCGGTCAGCTCGCGCTGGTATGCCTGCGGCAGGTAGGAGCCTCGGCTGAAGAGGGCTCGGTAGCGCGTCACCAGGTGCGGGAACTCCCGGGCCAGCCAGCTCGCGTACCACTCCCGGGCGCCGGGACGCAGGTGCAGTGGCAGCGGGGTGATGCTCGCCGCGCCGGCCGCCGCGATCGCGGCCACCGTCTCCTCGATCGACTCGTCGCCGTCGGTCAGCCCGGGCAGGATCGGGGCCATCAGCACCCCGACCGCAAAGCCGGCGTCGGTCAGCCGGCGTACCGCGTCGAGCCGGCGTCGCGGGCTGGGCGTGCCCGACTCTACGGACCGCCACATCCGCTCGTCGACGAAGCCGATCGACATCGAGACACCGACCTGGGTGACCGTGGCCGCCTGCTGGAGCAGTGGCAGGTCGCGCAGGATCAGGGTGCCCTTGGTCAGGATCGAGAACGGGTTGGCGAAGTCGCGCAGCGCCGTCAGGATCGGCGGCATCAGCCGGTAGCGCCCCTCGGCGCGCTGGTAGCAGTCGACGTTGGTGCCCATCGCGATGTGCGCGCCTGCCCACTTCGGCGTCGCCAGCTCGCGGCGGACCAGCTCGCCCGCGTTGACCTTGACGACCACTTTGCTGTCGAAGTCGCGGCCGGCGTCGAGGTCGAGATAGGTGTGCGTGCCCCGGGCGAAGCAGTTGTGGCTGACCACCCCGTTGGCGACGAAGTCGCCGGTGCCGGTGGTGATGTCGTAGAGCTGGAACTCCTGGTCGAGCGGCTCGATGCTGCGGATCCGCAGCACCGCCCGGCCGCCGAGGATCGTTCCGTCGAGCCCGCCGGCGGGTAGGTCGGCGGGACCGGGAGTGGCCCGTCCGGTGCCGACCAGGCTGTCGGTGATCGCCAGATATGGCCGGGGCGGCTCGCCGGGCAGCGCGCCGACGACGTGCTTCCAGCCGCGCGGGGTGAGGAACCGGTGGTCGCCGCTGGCGGTCAGCTCGGTGCCGTCCGCCAGGACGATCCGGTACGCCGGCTTCACCGTCGACCAGTGCGCCAGCACCTCCGTCCGGACGTAGCGCCGGTGGTTGCCCTGCGTGACGGTGCCGTAGATCTGGTCGCCGATCCGCAGCTCGGCCAACGGTCGGGTGCGCCCGTCGGCGAGCAGGATCGCGGTGTCACCGGCCAGGCAGTAGGCGCAGGCGTGGCTGCACCCCCGGTAGGGGTTGATCGTCCACTGGAACGGCACTCGCGAGGCGCCCGGCACCCTGTTGATGATCGACTTGGCGCGTATCTCGTAGAAGGTCATGCCGGCGAAGCCGGGGGTGTCGAAGGTGCGGACGGTCGCGCCGGGCAGCGCCAGCGGCAGGGGTGGAGCCGCCGGCGCCGCCCCCGGAGGGGTCCCGCTGTCGGGGGGAGCCGACGTCAGGTTTTCCCAGCGCATGGCCACTATTCGAACATGCGTACGAGACTCCGCGCAACTCGCCACGCCGGGCGTGACCCGGCGGCGACCGCAGAATCGAAGGCGGGACCGCGGCTACCGGTCGTCGGCCGGCGGGCCGCTGCTCTCCCGGCGGACCAGCTCCGCGGCGACGTGCTCGATCTGCGGGGTGTTCAGCGGCTCGGGAGGTTGCAGCGCGAGGGTCATCGCCCGGGCTCCCATGTCGGCCAGGGGCAGCCGGATCGTGGTGAGCGCGGGCGTCACGTCCTGGGCGATCGGCATGTCGTCGAAGCCGACCACACTGATCTGACCCGGTACGTCGATGCCCCGGGACCGCAGCAGCGCGAGCGCGCCGATCGCCATCGAGTCGTTCAACGCGACGATCGCGGTGACCCCCGGATAGCTGTCCAGCAGGGTGGCGGTGGCGGTGGCGCCGCCCGAGCGGTCGAAGTCGGCGTAGACGATCTGCCGGGTGGTGAGCTTCTGGCCGTGTTCCCGCGCGGCCCGGCGCAGCCCGGCGAGCCGGTCGGTGGTGGTGGTGAGATGGCGCGGCCCGGCGACGACCCCGATCCGGGTATGCCCGAGGCCGTACAGTTCTGCGCCGATCAGGTGCCCGCCGGATTCGTTCGCCGGGATGACGGCATGCCCGCTGTGCTCGTGCCGGCCGATCACCGCCACGTGCCCCCCGGTGGACTGGTAGACCCGCAGTTTGGCGTCGAGGGTGTTGGTGAACTGCTCGTCGTGGTAACCGGAGCCGGCCAGGATGATCGCGGCGGCCTGGTTGGCCCGGAGTAGCTCGACGTACTCCAGTTCCTTGTCCGGGTCCCGGTAGGTGTTGCAGATGATGACCAGTCGGCCATGCTCGGTGGCCACCCGTTGCAGTCCTCGGGTGATCTCCGCGAAGTACGGGTCGGAGACGTCGTGCACGATCACGCCGACCGCGCTGCGGTGGTTGCGGGCGAGCTGCTGGGCGTGCGCGTTCGGCACGTACTGCAACTCTTCGACCGCCGCCAGCACCCGCTCGCGGAGCGCGTCGGTCACCGGCTTGGGGCTGCCGTTGATGATCCTTGACGCGGTGGCGGGTGACACGCCGGCCCGCCGCGCGACATCCGCCAGAGTGGCCATCGAGGTGCGTCCTTCCCCGGCCGCCCGGTGGCCGGTTGCAGGTGAGGATAGCGCGGCGCCGTCCAGGCCATTCACGGCCGTCGCGGGCTGGGTGACCGGCGACGGCTGGAGATCACCGGGGTGCCGGCAGGCTCTTGCCCGAATCGGAACGGAGTCGGTAGCGTAATCGGGAAAGCGCTTACCGACGTACGGCGTGCTCCACCGCGACCATCGCGCGCCAGGACGACCCCCACCGCACCACGTACCCCCGCGCGCTCGACGAGTGGCACCCGCGGATCAGCCAGCCTGAGGAGGCGACGTACATGGGCCGCACCACGATCGGCATCGTGCTCAACGGCGTGACCGGCCGGATGGGCTACCGGCAGCACCTGGTCCGCTCACTTCTCGCCATCCGGGAGCAGGGCGGGCTGGCGCTGCCCGACGGCCGCCGGCTCTGGCCCGAACCGATCCTGGTCGGCCGCAGCGAGGCCAAGCTCCAGGAGATCGCCCAGCGGCACGGGCTCACCGAGTGGACCACCGACCTGCCCGCCGCGCTGGCCCGCCCGGACGTGCAGATCTACTTCGACTCGCAGGTCACCGCCCAGCGGGAGAAGGCACTGAAGCTGGCGATCGAGGCCGGCAAGCACATCTACACCGAGAAGCCGACCGCCGAGGACCTTTCCGGCGCGATCGAGCTGGCCCGGCTCGCAGACACCGCCGGCATCAAGCACGGCGTGGTGCAGGACAAGCTCTTCCTGCCCGGCCTGCGCAAGCTTGACCGGCTGGTCAAGGGCGGCTTCTTCGGCCGCATCCTCTCGGTACGCGGCGAGTTCGGCTACTGGGTCTTCGAGGGTGACTGGCAGGCGGCCCAGCGGCCCTCCTGGAACTACCGGGCCGCCGACGGCGGCGGCATCACGGTCGACATGTTCCCGCACTGGCACTACGTGCTGGAGCAGATCTTCGGCCGGGTCGCGGCGGTGACCGCGCACGTCACCACGCACATCCCCGAACGCTGGGATGAGGCCGGCGAGCGCTACGACGCCACGGCAGACGACGCCGCGTACGGCATCTTCGAGATCGAGCGGCCGGGGCAGTCGGGCCGGATCGTCGCCCAGATCAACTCCTCCTGGTCGGTCCGGGTCTACCGGGACGAGCTGGTGGAGTTCCAGGTCGACGGCACCGAGGGCAGCGCGGTGGCCGGGCTGCGCAACTGCCGGATCCAGCACCGGGCCAGCACGCCCAAGCCGGTGTGGAACCCCGACCTGCCGGCGACCGAGGACTTCCGGTCGCAGTGGCAGGTCGTACCGGACAACGAGGAGTTCGACAACGGCTTCAAGGCGCAGTGGGAGCTGTTCCTGCGGCACGTGGTCGCCGACGAGCCGTACAGCTGGGACCTGTGGGCGGGCGCCCGGGGCGTACAGCTCGCCGAGCTGGGGCTCGCCTCCGCCCGGGACGGCCGGCGCATCGAGATCCCGGACCTCGACGGCGAGCCGGTCCGGTGAGTGCGAGGAGTGAGCCGGGTTTGCGAGCCCCGCAGTCACGAACGGAGGGCGGCACGGGTGAGTGCGAGGAGTGAGCCGGGTTTGCGAGCCCCGCAGTCACGAACGGAGGGCACGATCCGATGACCACCGTCCGGGAGCGGTTCTCGTTCAACCAGGCCACCGCCAAGTACTGGCCGATTCCCGAGCTGGTCGCCGGCTGCCTGTCGACCGGGGTCACCCAGGTCGGGCTGTGGCGGGAGGAGACCCTCGAACACGGCCTGGACAAGACCGCCACGCTGATGCGCGAGTCCGGGCTCGCGGTCACCTCACTCTGTCGGGGTGGTTTCTTCCAGACCCCCGACTGGTACGACGAGAACCGCCGGGCGATCGACGAGGCCGCCACGCTCGGGGCGCCGGTGCTGGTGCTGGTCTCCGGCGGACTACCGGAGGGCAGCCGGGACGTGGACGCGGCCCGCGCGCACGTCGGCGAGGCGATCGGCGAGCTGGTGCCGCACGCCAGCGCCGCCGGGGTACGGCTGGCGATCGAGCCGCTGCACCCGATGTACTGCTCCGACCGCTGCGTCGTGTCCAGCCTCGGGCAGGCGCTGGACCTGGCCGCGCCGCATTCCGCCGAGACGGTCGGGGTGGTGGTGGACACCTACCACATCTGGTGGGACGACCAGGTCTGGGCGCAGATCGCCCGGGCCGGCCGGGAGGAAAGGATCGCTTGCTTCCAGGTCGCCGACTGGGTCACCCCGCTGCCCGAAGGGGTGCTGCTCGGCCGGGCGCTGCCGGGCGACGGCTGCGTGGAGTTGCGCCGGTTCCGGGAGGCGGTGGACGCCGCCGGCTACCGGGGGCCGATCGAGGTGGAGGTCTTCAACGCCGAGGTGTGGGCCCGGCCCGGCCCGGAGATCCTGGACCGTACCCTCTCGGGTTATCTCGCCCACGTGGATTAGTTGGCACCGTCGCCGGAGGGGGAAACTGGTGACATGGACCAGCCCACCTTCGTGTACGACGGCGACTGCGCCTTCTGCACCACCTGCGCCGAGTTCATCGGCCGGCGGATCCCGACCGGGGCCAGGGTGGTGCCCTGGCAGTTCGCCGACCTCGACGCGCTCGGGCTGACCGTAGCCGAGTGCGAGGAGGCGGTCTGGTGGGTCGGCACGGACGGTGTACGCGCGGCCGGGCCGGACGCGATCGCCCGGCTGCTCGGCGCGAGCCGCCCCGGCTGGCGGCTGCTCGGCGCCGGCCTGCGACTGCCTCCGGTACGCCTGCTGGCCTGGCCGGCGTACCGCTGGGTGGCCCGGAACCGACACCGCCTGCCGGGTGGTACGGCCGCCTGCTCGCTGCCGCAGGCGACCCGGGACCGGCTCTACGGCACGGCCGGCGACGGCGCGGCCGGCGGCTCCGTCGGGACCGGTCCGGCGTCCTGACCGCGTCGGCGGGTCAGCCGGCGTAGGCGTTCGACCGGGCGTAGCCGCTCCAGCGGCAGGAAGCTGGTCATCGCCACCAGGTGCGGGGCGAACGAGATCGTGATGGTGGCGACGGTGACCAGGTGGAACGAGTAGAAGAACGCCACCACGGCCTGCCGCCAGCGCGGCGGCACCACGAACACCAACGGGCTGAGCAGCTCGAACGCGATGATGCCGAACTGTGCCGCGATCAGCAGGTACGGCACCTGGGCGATCAGGTCGGCCAGCTCGGTGCCGCGCCGGATGATCGCCCGGGCCAGTACCGAGCCGGTCATCCACTCCAGTCCGCCGAACCGGAGCTTGGCCCAGGCGGCCAGGAAGTAGGTGCAGACCACGGCGATCTGGGTGATCCGCAGCGCCCAGCCGGCCGCCTCGCTCTCGGTGCGGTCGCCGTGCCGGGCCCGTCCCACGGTCGGCAGCACGGCCAGCGCCACCAGGAAGCCGAACCGGTCGTGGTCCACCTTCCCGTAGCTCATCGCGATGACCATCCACTCGAAATAGAGCACGAAGACGGCCCAGCCGAGTGCCCGGGGCGCCCGCCCGGTGGCGGCGGCGAGGGCGAGCAGCAGCAGCGCCCAGAAGATGAGGTTGACCAGCAGCGGGGTCGGGGTGGGCAGCGGCAGCAGCCGGCCGACGAAGAGCGGCTGGTACAGCTCGCCGGGGATGCCGGCCTTGTCGCGGATCCAGGGCGTGAAGACCAGCAGGTCCGCCACGACGAAGAGGTAGACCAGGGTACGGAAGGCGGCGACCCGGCCCAGCGGCACCGGCTCGGTCAGCCAGCCCGACACGGCGGCGCCGATCCGTCTCGACGTGCTCACGAGGCCTGCCACCGGACCACCGTCTCGTCGACCGTGTTGCCGGTCGGCCGGCCGTCCGTGATGCCGTACCAGCGGATCACGATGCGTACCTCGACGATCGGCGGTGCGCCGGGGTGCCGTTGCGCGTACGCGTCGGCGACCTGGCGCAGCAGGGTCGGGTCGGCCTCGTACCGGCCCTGCTGGCCCTCGATCTCGGCCCGGCGGATCCCGGTGCTCTCCTCGCCGAGCCCGACCACCGCGCCGGTGGCGTCGATCCCCTCGACCCGGGTGTCCGGGGCGGGGTCGTCCGGCGGGTTGGAGCCGGCGTACATCCGGAACGGGCCGAACGGGAAGTGGTCGTCCTGGCCCCAGAGAGTGCCGGCGAGCAGCACCGCGCCGGCCAGCAGGGTGAGGCCCACCCGGAGATTCCGGCCCCGCCTCGGCAACGCGTCCATCGGTTCGAGACCTTACGCGGTACCCGCAAGCTCCGGGCACCGTCGGTCCGAGGCCGCCGGGCCGGGACGACTCCGACCGGACACCGATGCGTGGTGTCCGGCCGGAGCGTCGTCGTTACCTGGCCAGTTGGCCGTCAGTGGCTGTGCTCGGCGAGCTGCTTGCGTACGTCGTCCATGTCCAGCGCCTGCACCTGCTCGATCAGCGACTCCAGCGCCGACTCCGGCAGGGCGCCGGGCTGGGCGAAGACGATCACGCCATCTCGGATGGCCATGATCGTGGGGATGGAGCGGATGTCGAACTTCGCGGCGATATCCTGCTGCGCCTCGGTGTCCACCTTGCCGAAGACGATGTCCTGATGCTTGTCCGAAGACCGCTCGTAGACCGGCGCGAACCGCTTACACGGGCCACACCAGTCCGCCCAGAAGTCCACCAGCACGATGCCCGGCTGCTCGGTCACCTCGTCGAAGTTGGCTGTGGTCAGCTCAACGGTCGCCATTGATCTCTCCGATCACCGCAATTTGGCCCTACGACTGGGAAACCCACCCGGCCTCCTTGGAATTCCCCGGCACGACGGGTTGAAACGGTCATCGTGTGGCGGCTCACGTTCTGGCCGGGCATCGATGCGGATCGGTCATTGAGCCGGCCTGGAAGTGAAACACTGGTGACATAGTTTGGTGACTGATAGTTATGGGAGCGTTTCCAAGACTTCCGCTGGCCAGTCCGGGTGTGATCCGGAAACTTCCCGGTTGGCAAGCGGAAACAGGTGACATAACGGATGGCCGGGCGCGTACGCCTGTTCACGTTCAGTAACATTACAAAAAGGTAACTGTGACCCCGATCTCGTGGCGGACTCTTCTGTCGACCGGGTCGGGTCGGGCAGAATCTTTCCCATCAGAGCGTGGGCGGCGGGTGCCGGGGAGGGCCCCGCCGCTCATTGCGTCCGGGGTCGGTTTGTCCGCCCGGGCACACCCTTAAATCAGCGCTGAGGGCCCGGCGTGTCCGGCCGGTCGCGTCGGCGCACGCGATCACGCCCGCCGGGTCGACCAACGGCGACACCAGCACTACCGCTTTTCGGGCGGAACCGGGCTTTCCGCCTACCGGCGGCTTATGCTGAGCCGGGAGGCGCCATGAGTCACACCGGATCTCCAGACTCGCCCGGTGCCACGCACGGTGCCTGGCGGGCCACCACCACCGGCTACCCGCCCGACGACTGGCAGCTACTCGTCCGGCTGCCCGGCCGGGTGATCGTCGCGGCGTCGTCGGCCCGGCCGGACAACCCGGTCCGGGCGGTCACCGAAGGGCTGGCCGGCCTGGACGGCATCGCCGCCGGGCGGTCGTTCGACAGCGAGTTGGTCCGGGCGGTGGTCGCCGCCATCTACGCGGAGTCCGACGACGGGCACTCCGGACCCGTCCGCACCGGACGGGTCGACGGCGGACTCGCCGAGCTGCTCCGGTCCTGTCGAGCCGCGGTCGCGACGCTGGCCCGACACGCCGACCCGGCCGACTCGGCCGCTTACCGGCAGTGGGTGCAGTCGGTCGCGGCCCGGGTCTGCCGAGCGGCCGGTTCGGACGGACGGCCACGCCCGTTCGGCGATCCGGTGGATCCGGACCAGCGCCGGGTGCTGGACCAGCTCGGCGAGGCGCTGGGACTGCGCTCCGCCGGCTGATCGCCGGGTGCGTACCCTCGGCAACCGTGGAAGGTACCGAGGTCGAACTCGAGGTCGGGGTAGGGCCGTGGCCGGGCGAGCCGCCGACCGATCCCCGGTACGACCCGGAACTGCTGCGCCACGGCGACCGGCGCAACGTCGTCGACCGGTACCGCTACTGGCGGCGGGAGGCGATCGTCGCCGACCTGGACCTGCGCCGGCACGACTTCCACGTGGCGATCGAGAACTGGCAGCACGACTTCAACATCGGCACCGTGGTCCGGAACGCCAACGCCTTCCTCGCGGCCGAGGTGCACGTGGTCGGCCGGCGGCGGTGGAACCGGCGGGGCGCCATGGTCACCGACCGCTACCAGCACGTCCGGCACCACGAGACGATCGAGGCCTTCCTGGACTGGTGCCGCGCCGGCGACCTGTCGGTGATCGGCATCGACAACCTGCCCGGGTCGCGACCCCTGGAGAGCGTGGTGTTGCCGCGCCGCTGCGTACTGCTGTTCGGGCAGGAGGGCCCGGGGCTGTCCGAGCCGGCCCGGCTCGCCTGCTCGGCGGTCTTCTCGATCGCCCAGTACGGCTCGACCCGGTCGATCAACGCCGGGGTGGCCAGCGGCATCGCCATGCACGCCTGGATCCGCACGTACGGCGCGGAGCCGCCCGGCGAGACCGGCTGACCTGGGGCAAGGCGTCCCGACCGTACGCAGAACGACCGAAAAGGCCGGTTCGCCTTGACTCGGGGCACAGGTGCGGGGACTGTAGTTGTCGTGGGTGTCGCGGTCAGTTGTCCGCGTTGCGGCGGTCCGGTCAGAGCGCCGGACCTGATGCACACTGCCTGGCGGTGCCCGGACTGCGGCCCGGTCTGCCCGCTGCACGTCGCGGAGCACATCGGGCCGGAGATCGTGGCCAGCACCGTCGAGCGGATCATCGAGCAGCGCGACCCCGCCGACCAGGAGAACGGCAGCCCGGCAACCCGGGCCGGCTCCCCGCTGCCGCTCTGGTGCCCCTGGCCACTTCCGCAGGGCTGGACGATGACCGGGGTCGGCTGGGCCGGTGACGATCGTGGCGGCGTACGCGCGACCGCGGTGGCCTGCACCGGGCCGGACCCGCTCGGCGGCGGACCCGCCGACCTGGTGCTGGTCGCCGAGGAGCCGGGCGTCGGCCTGGGCACCCGACTGGCCGGTACCACCGGGGTCGACCCGGGGCCGCAGCTCGAGGAGGCGCTGACCGATCCCGGCTCGGGATCCGCCGAGCGGATCGGGCACGCCAAGGTCAGGGCCGCCGGGCATCCGACTCCACTATGGTCAGTCAAATCTCCGACAGACCGGAGTGCCTACGCCGGTGAAGCTCGGGGGATCTGGCTCTATGCGATAGCCTGGCCGGCGAGTGCGGGTTACCTCCTCGCGGAAGACGTCGAACTCCACGACCTGGCCGAGTGGACACCGCCCGAGCTCGTGTACGGTGCTCCGTCCCCCTACCTGCACGGGAGGGTCTGATATGGCCGGTCAGGCTGGGGCGGAGGGCGTATGTGGATTATTTCCCGCAGGACACCCGACTGATACTCTGGGTTTTGCCGGGGTTCGCAACCCGGTGCCGCACGGAGGGATGGCCCGCCATGGTTAAAAAGGTCCTCACCTGGGGCGGTATCGCCTTCCTGGTTTTCTTCATCGCCTACCAGCCCTCCTCCGCCGCCGACGTCTTCAAGTCGCTGGGCGGCAGTCTGCTGGACGTTGCCCAGGGCTTCGGCGACTTCTTCACCGACCTCGTCGCTTAATCGCCCATGGGCAATCCGTCGGGTGAACCCCCTGAGCCCGAGGACGACGACGAACGTCGACGGCGCGAGCGGGACACCGAGCCGATCCCCCGGGTCCGACCCGATGACGGGCCGGAGTTCGGCACCGGCCCGGACTACTCCGACGGGCCCTCCTATTCGGACGGGCCCGCCTACTCCGACGACATCGGCTACGGCGAGCGCCGGGCCGGCACCCGGGGCTGGGTCCGGGATCCGGACCAGGGCCCGGAGATCTCCGAGGAGGAGCTCGCCGGGCTCCGGGTCGACGCCTCCGGGATGCCGCTCGGCCCGCGCCGGGTCCTGCCGCTGGAGGACGAGCCGACCTCGCTGGTGGCCCGTTACCTCTTCCCGACGGAGCGCTACCGGGGTGAGTGGAAGCGGCACAAGATCTACCTGGCCACCCCGCTGCTGATCGGGCTGCTCGCCACCTTCGTGCTCGGCTACCTCTCCGGCTTCCTCGCCGGCCAGGAGGTCGGCGCGCTGACCACCGTCGCGGTGCTGATCTGGCTCGGCATCATGGGCTGGGTCGCCTGGAAGGTGGCGGACTGGTATTTCGACCGGTTCATCCTGACCAACAAGCGGGTGATGGTGGTCAACGGGATCATCACCCGGCAGGTCGCGATGATGCCGCTGCTGCGGGTCACCGACATGAAATACGAGCAGTCGCCGCTCGGCCGGGCCCTCAACTACGGCACCTTCGTGCTGGAGTCGGCCGGTCAGGAGCAGGCGCTTCGGGAGATCAAGTATCTTCCCAACCCCAACGAGCTCTACCTGCGTGTGGTCGAGGAGATGTACGAGCCGCAGGCGGTCGAGGCGCGGCTGGGCAAGGAGGCCGAGGAGGCCAAGGCCGAGGACGGCGCCTGACGACCGGCCCGGCGCGGGAGGGTGCGGGTGTGATGCTGGCGACGCCACGGGCGGCACCGGTGTGCAAACGGCGATCCCCTGCCCGAACATCGAGCTGAATCGCACCTTTCCGCCGTAGACCTGCGGGTCCGGCTTGTGGCAGCCTTCTGAATTGGCACCGGCGGGGGGAGGCGGGAGTGGCGCCGAAGCACTCGGTGGACGAGGAGTTCCGCGAATTCGTCGCGGCCCGCTCGGCAGCCCTGCTGCGTACGGCGTACCTGCTGGCCGGGGACTGGGCGACCGCCGAGGACCTGTTGCAGACCGCGTTGACCAAGACGTACCTGGCCTGGAAGCGGCTCGGTGAAATCGAAGCGGTCGAGCCGTACGCCCGACGGGTCCTGATCAACACGGCGACCAGTTGGTGGCGGCGGCGCTGGCACGGCGAGCGCCCCACCGAGGTGCTGCCCGAGCGGCCCGCCCCGGACCAGATCGAGGAGCAGCTCGAACGCGACCGGCTGTGGCGGCACGTCCGCACCCTGCCGGTAAGGCAGCGGGCCGTCCTGGTGCTGCGGTTCTACGAGGATCTCTCCGAGGCGCAGACGGCCGCGCTGCTCGACATCTCGCCCGGCACGGTGAAGAGCCAGACCTCCCGGGCCCTCTCCACGCTCCGTCGCCGGCTCGGCGCCGAGGCCGACAGTCGGGTGCCGCAGGGCGAGCAGGAGCTGGTCCCCGTACCCGCCGGAGAGGCCGACGGCGACGGTGGCCGGTTCGGGTCCGCGCAGCAGGTGTTCGGCCAACGCCCGGCCACCCCGCCGGAGCTGCCCAGACCGCGCCAGGTCGGGGCCCGGCGGCCGGCTGCCCTGGCGGTGCCGGCCCCGCCCGGTCCGGCGGTCGGAGCGGAAGCGTGACGACCATGCTGGAAGATTCGCTGCGCGACATGTTCGCCGCCCAGGTCGACACACCGCCGGTGGCCGACGATCCGGCCGGCACCGTGATCCGGCGGGGCCGGGTCGCCCGCCGGCGCCGGGCCGTCGGCTCGCTGGTGGCGGTGGCCGCCGCGCTGGTGCTGGTCACCGCCGGCGCCGCCTCTCTCGGCGGCGGGTGGCCGCCCGACCGGCCGACGGCCGGGCCCGCCGCCGGCTTCGACGTGGACTCGCTGGCCGAGGTCACGGTCGGGCCGGTGCCGCCGCCGGTCCCCGGCCGGGACACCGGGGTGGGACTCGACATCCGCAGTGGCGACCAGCTCTGGACCACCGACGGCCGGCGGCTGAGCCTGGCGGGTGTCGGCGAGGTGACCCGGGTCTACCGGGTGCCGGGCGGCTGGGTCTACTCCGGGGCCAAGCAGGTCCGGTTCCTCCGGCCCGACGGCAGCTCGGTGGCGCTCAGCGGCGAGGACGACCGGTGGGCGCTGAGCACCGACGGCGACCGGTTGGCCTTCCAGCTCGACACGACGCTGTACATCGCCCGGGTCGGCGCGACCGGACTGGCCCTGATGGACCACGTCGAGGTGCCCGCCGGCACCTGGCCGGTGGCGGTCACCGCCGACCGGGTGGTGGTCTCCGACGGATCCCGTGGCTACGGCTTCGTCGACCTGGCCCGCCCGGGCCGGCAGCCGACCCGCAACCCCGACGTGACGGCGATCTACGGGGTACGCGGCGACGGCCTCGTCGGGCTGGTCCGGGAGGAGAGCGGCACCCGGCGCTGCCTGGCCAGCCTTGCCCCGAGCAGCGGAAAACTGCAACCGGTGCGCAAGGGCGGTTGCGGGCTCGGCTTGCGTGCCGAGGCCTCCGACGGCGGGCTCGCCCCGGACGGCCACTGGCTCGCCGAGCGGCGCGGCACCGAGGTCGTGCTGATCGAGGTCGACCGGGCGCTGGGCGGCGGGAACGGGGTGGTCTCCTGCCCGGCCGCCGGTGCGGTGTCCCCGGTCTGGGCCGACGACCGGACGGTGGTGACCGGGGACGACGAGCAGGTCGTACGCTGCCGCACCGACGGCACCGAGGAGATCGTGCCGCTGCCCGACGGCGTCTCGGCGGACTGGCAGCTCGTGCCGAGGCTGACCGCACCGGCCGACGGGCGGTGACCTCCCACCGCTACCCGAGAGCTGCCGCAGCATCGACGGCTGCCGGTAACCTCGGCCCGGTGACGTCCCGTCAGCCCGAGGCACCCGAGCGCGGTAGCCGGCTCCGGATCGACCTGCATGCCCACTCGACCGCCAGCGACGGCACCCTCACCCCGGAGGAACTCGTCCGGGCCGCCTGGGCGGCCGGACTCGACGTACTGGCGATCACCGACCACGACACCACCGGAGGCTGGGAGCGGGCCGCCGCCGCGCGGCCGCCGGGACTCACCCTGGTCCGGGGTGCCGAACTCTCCTGCCGCTGGTACGGCACCGAGCCGTCGATCCCGCTGCACCTGCTTGGCTATCTCTTCGATCCCGAATCGCCGGAGCTGGTCGCCGAGCTGACCCGGGTACGCGCCGCCCGGGAGGTACGCGGCGAACGCATCGTCAAGCTGCTCCGGGCCGACGGGATCGACGTCGACTGGGCGGAAATCCGGGCCGCTGCCGGCGGCGGCTCGGTGGGCCGGCCGCACATCGCGCAGGCGCTGATCCGGGCCGGGCTGGTGGGAACGACCGCCGAGGCATTCACCCCGAACTGGCTCGGCGAGCGCTACCGGCTGCCCAAGGACGACATCGACGTGTTCCGGGCGGTCCGGCTGGTCCGGCAGGCCGGCGGGGTGCCGGTGATGGCCCATCCGAAGGCGACCAGGCGGGGGCGGACCGTGCCCGACTCGTTGATCGTCGAGTTGGCCGCGGCCGGGCTTGCCGGGCTGGAGGCGGAGCACGAGGACCACTCCCCGGCCGAACGGGACGCCGTACGGGTCCTCGCCGCCGAGCTGGGACTGCTGGTCACCGGCTCGTCCGACTTCCACGGTGCGCACAAGACGGTGCGGCTCGGCGCGTACACCACCGAGGTCGAGGCGTACGAGCGGATCCTCGCGGCGGGCAGCGGAGTCGGCGTACTGGCCGACCCGGGCTGACCTCGGCGGACGCCGTCGGGCGCCCGGTTAACGTGATCACGTGAACATGAAGCTGCTCGGCGAGGTCCTGCTGACCCTGCTGGTGATCACCGACCCACCGGGCATGGTGCCGATCTTCCTCGCCCTGACCGGCCAGATGCCGGCCCGGGACCGGGTACGCGCCGCCTGGCAGGCGGTGACGCTCGCCCTCGGGGTGATCGTCGTGTTCGCGGTCGCCGGGCAGACCCTGCTGGACTACCTGCACATCGACCTGCCGGCGTTGCAGGGCGCAGGTGGCCTGCTGCTGGTGCTGGTCGCGCTGGAACTGCTCACCGGCAAGGCCGACGACCCCGGACAGCAGAACACCTCGAACATCGCCCTGGTGCCCCTCGGTACGCCCCTGCTGGCCGGTCCCGGTGCGATCGTCGCCACCATGCTCTTCGTGCAGCGGGCTGACGGTACGGCGGACTACCTGGCGATCGCGGTCGGCATCGTCGCGGTGATGGCCGCGGTCTGGCTGATCCTGCGCTTCTCCGGGATCGTGGTCAGGGTGCTCCGGCCGGCCGGGATCGAGGTGCTGACCCGGATCGCCGGGCTGCTGCTCGCCGCGATCGCGGTGCAGTTGATCGCCGACTCGATCGCCGCCTTCGTCACCGCGCACCTCGCCGGCTCCTGACCGCCGGCTCCTGACCGCCGGCTCCTGACCGCCGGCTCCTGACCGCGGTTTCCGGTGCCCCTCGCGGTCGGGGATCTCCCGGCGACGGGTGACCGCGCCGTCTGCTGCCGATCCGGCCGACCCGACCGCTCTCGCCGTCCGGCGGGTGGGGGTGGCGGATCGACGGGGGTGTCGGACCGGCATGGCAGGATCGGTGCGTGCGAAGGCCATCGTCCGCCGGCAACCGGACTCCTCGACCGCGTGGCGCCCAGCCCGAGCAGTTGGGGTTCGAGGGGATGCCCGAGCGCCTCTTCGTCTGCACGCCGAGCAAGCTCGGCGCGTACACGGACTGCCCACGCCGCTACCGCTACTCCTACGTCGACCGGCCCGCGCCGCCCAAGGGGCCGCCCTGGGCACACAACTCGCTCGGCGCGAGCGTGCACACCGCACTTCGCAACTGGTATGCGTCGCCGCCCGACCGGCGCCGTCCGGAGGCGCTGCCGACCCTGCTCAAGGGCACCTGGGTCCGGGAGGGCTACCGCGACGAGGAACAGGAGAGGGCGGTGTTCCGCCGGGCTCTGGAGTGGCTGGAGTCCTACGTGGAGACGCTCGACCCCGGTGACGAGCCGCTGGGGGTGGAGCGGGTGGTGGCGGTCAAGACCGCCGTGTTGGCGTTCAACGGTCGCGCTGACCGGATCGACTCGCGGCCCGGCCCGGACGGCCCGGAGTTGGTGATCGTCGACTACAAGACCGGGCGGAGCGGGTTGGACTCCGACGACGCCCGCGGCTCCCAGGCGCTCGCGCTCTACGCCTACGCCGCCGAGCGGGTCTTCCGGAAGCCCTGCCGGCGGGTGGAGCTGCACCACCTGCCGACCCGGACGGTGGCCGGGCACGACCACACCGAGGAGTCGCTCGCCCGGCAACTCGCCCGGGCCGAGGACACCGCGCGGGACATCGTCGCCGCCGAGCGGGCGGTCGCCGACGGCACCGACCCGGACGAAGCATTTCCGGTCGCGCCCGGCATCCGGTGTGGCTGGTGCGACTACCGCCGCAGTTGCCCGGCCGGCGCGGCCGCCCCGGATCGCGAGCCCTGGTCAGCGGTGGAACGGGCACTCACACCCGCCGACCCGGGCGACGGCGGGCCCGCCGGGACGGCGTGACACGGCAGCCGGCATCGTGCACGACACCCGGCACCCCGACCCGGCAGCCCGGCATTCGGGGCGGACAAGCCGGGCGTGGGCGTCCGAGCGGTCGAGGGCGGGAGTCAGCCGAGCAGTCGAGGACGGGGGTCAGTCGTCGGTGGCTCGGCGCAACTGGCAGCTCGGGCAGAGACCCCAGTAGGTGACCTCGGCCTCGTCGACCTCGAAGCCGTACGCGGTCACCGGGTCGAGGCAGGGTGCGGAGCCGACCGCGCAGTCCACGTCGGCGATCTCGCCGCAGCCCCGGCAGACGACGTGGTGGTGGTTGTCGCCGACCCGCGCCTCGTAGCGGGCGGGCGATCCGGCCGGCTCGATCCGCCGGGAGAGCCCGGCCCGGGAGAGCGCGCCGAGCACGTCGTAGATCGCCTGGGTGGAGACCGAGTCGAGGCGTTCCCGGACCCGCTGAGTGATCTCTTCCACCTCCAGGTGCCCGCCACCGGCCAGCACATCGAGGACGGCGAGGCGCGGCCGGGTGACCCGAAGGCCCCTCGACCGGAGCAGTTCCTCGCCAGTCATCCCACTATCACAGCACGTCGATGGGGCCCCAACAAGGCGGATGCGGGCCGATCGTGGCCACCACCACACGGGTACCGGCAGGTCGCACCGGAGGTGGAACCTGAGTGAACCGGGACGGCTCGATGCTCGTGTACCGGTATAGGTCGCGGATGACGTGATCGAATTTTCGTACCGTCAGGGGCTCCCCGCCGGGAGCGTTAGCAAGGAGGCGTCGGTGTTCAGGGAAGTCATGGGTCTCCCCGCCCACGCGCTGCTGGTGCACGCGGCCGTCGTCTTCGTGCCACTGCTCGCGTTGGTCTCCACCGGGTACGCCGTGCTGGCCCGGTCCCGGTTCCGCAGCCGGCTCGACTGGGCGGCCGGAGTACTGGCGGTGGTCGCGCCGGTCGCCGCCTTCTTCGCGGTGCAGTCCGGCGAGGAGTTCCAGGAGGTGCTGATCGCCAAGAACTACGGCCCGGAGATCCTCCAGAAGGTGGAGGAGCATCAGGGGTACGGCGAACTGACGTTGTGGTGGAGTCTCGCCCTCGGTGTGGTGACGCTCGTGCTGCTCGTCGTGACCAGCCCGCGGGCAGCCCGGGCCCGGTCCGTGCCCGGTTGGCTCGGTTTGCTGCTCGGCGCGGTCGTGGTGGTACTCGCCGCGTTGAACGTCTGGTACGTCTATCTCACCGGCGACACCGGCGCCGAGGCGGTCTGGCAGGGCGTCATCTAACCCGCCGAGCGACAACCGCCGGCCGGCGCCCACCCGAGCGTCCGGTCAGAACAGGGCCCGGGAGCAGAGCAGGCACATCAACACCAGCACCACCGCACCGCCCACCAGGCCGACGCCGTAGGTCAGCGTCCGGGCGCCCCCCTCCTCGGCGTCCAGGGCGGCGTGGTCCTGGGCCGGCAGTGGCCGTGGCGGCGCCGGCTGTACGTGCAGCGGCGGACGCCAACCCGGCGGTGGGGTGGTACTCGGCGGCGGGCCGGGGTAGTGGATCCCGGGTCGTACCGGTGGCGGCGTCGCGGACTCTGCCGTGGACCCCGGGCTGTCGGCGGGCGGTCCGGTGGGTCGACGCCAGAAGGCGTCATCGGCGGAGTTCCCGCTCTGCGTCGTCACGCTGTCCGACGCTACCAACCCGAGCCGTTTCCGGCCCCTCGCCCGCTGTCACCGGCGGACTGTCGACCGGCGGCCCCGGGTACGCTAGCCGGGTGTCGGGGACGGAGCAGCAGCGCACCACCGGTGCCGGGCGGGATGACGACCGGCCGGTCAAGCTGACCGGTGACCACCGGGTGCTGCCGGAGCAGTCTGTGGACGATACCGATCGGGGCTGGGGCGAGCGGCCGGACTCCAACGACGAACGGCTGTTGGCCGAGCGCCCGCCGCACTGGGACTGATTCGTCCGCGCCGCCGCGCTGTGACTGAACCGTCCGCGCCGTACCGGCGACCGGCCACCGGCGTTGTGCCGGCGGCCGATCATCTGCCTCGTACCGGCGGGCGATGATCGGCGTCCTGTTGGCTGATCATCCGCATCGGCTCGGTGGCTGACCACGTGCGCCGTGCCGTCCGGCGGCCGCCGGCCGGCGGTTGTGCCGGTGGCTACGAACGAACGATGATTGCGAAGCGGGTGGATTCCGGCATCCCGACCGCGCGGTGGGCCTGATCCGGGCGGAGCGCCAGGTAGATGGCGCTGACGGCGCCATCGGTCTGACCGGGACCCAGCACGTCGAGGACCAGTACCCGGGTTGCCAGGACGATCGGCTTCGGTGCCCGGCCCGCCTGGTCGCCGCCGGGTGCCGCGAGGAGATCCACCCGGGCTCCCGGCCGGGCCACCGTCAGCGCGGCCGGCTCGGCGAGCCGGATCGGCACCCCCACGGTCCCCGCCGGCACCGGCACCCCCGAGTTGCCCGGGGCTGCCGAGCCACCGGGTCCGGCCGGCGACCCGTTGGGCCGACCCGCCGGCCCGCTCCCCACCGCCGGACTCGTGCCGGCCGGACCGGTGGAGCCCGTGCCGCCGACCGGTCCGTCGGACCCGGCGGGGTCGGCGTTGCTCCCACTGACACCGGCCGACGGCGTGGGGCAGGACGACGTCGGCTCGCGCAGGTAGAGCGCGCCGAGCGCGAGCGCCAACAGGGCGGCGACCAGCATCCAGCGGATTATCGAGCCGGCACCGGGGCGTGCCCAGCGGGTCGGGCTCAGCGTGCCATCGCGACGGTTGGGCGTCCGGTCGAGCGCCACGGCGAACCTCCCTCGGCCCGGCGGCGCCAGTGGGGTCGGCGTCGTCCGGTGCGCAGCAGGCTAGGCGAGGGCACCCGGGGGAGGCAGTCGACGATTCACACCCTGTGGATAACTCGGGGGGCTGTGGATAACTCGACTGACCCCGGTCAGGCGCATCCGCCCGGGCCGGCCCCGCCGGAAGGGGGAGTGGCAGGGCGAGGCAACTGCCGACCGCCGTGTCGACGGCGGACGGGACACCGCGCCCGCCAGGTGCCGGACGGCTTCCTGCCCGGCGCGTCGTTCCTGCAGAAGGACGGCACGTTGCCGGTCGTCTCCCAGACCTGGTGGATCCGCTGGTCGGAGGTCGTCAGGTCGTGCTGGTCGAGGAGGAGGACGTCGCCTTCGGCTTGCTGCCGGACCCGCTCGACGCGCCGTTGGACGAGCCGGATCCGCCGCCGCTGGTGGAGTCGGACGCGCCGCCACTGGTCGAGCTCGAGTCGCTGCCGGAGCCGGTCTTCGTGGAGTCGCTCTTCGACGAGTCGGACTTCGCCGTCGTGGAGCTGCCGGCACCCTCCGAGCCGTTGCTCCGGGAGTCGGTCCGATAGAAGCCGGAGCCCTTGAAGACGATGCCGACGGAGTTGAAGAGCTTGCGCAGGCGACCTTCGCACGCCGGGCACTCGGTCAACGGCTCATCGGTGAAGGACTGCACCGCCTCGAGCTGGTGGCCGCACTCGGTGCAGGCGTACTGGTAGGTGGGCACGTTCCCCTCCGGATCTTGCAAGTCTGTTGGCACTCGACGTATCCGAGTGCCAATGGTGCGGCATCGTACCCGTTTTCGTCCAGCCAAAGTGTCCGGGCCGACGCCGGGGACCCCTGACCCGCGACCGTCAGCCGGACCCCACCGGCCGGAGTCCACCGGAAGGGGTGATCACGGCCTGTACCGGACAATCATGATCCATCGCCGGCACCGAGTCGATCAATTCGCCGTCGTGCAACAGCGCCACGGTGAGGGCTCCGGGAGCGGCCCGGGCCAGGGCCCGGTCGTACGAGCCGCCGCCGCGACCGAGCCGGACGCCTCGCTGGTCGACCGCCACCGCCGGTACGACGACCAGCTCCGCCGACCCGATCGCGCCCCGACCGAGCCGGTCGGTGGCGGGCTCCCGCAGCCCTCGGCCGACCGCGACCAGGCAGCCCGGTCCGGCGTACGGCGCCCAGTCCAGGTCGAGGTCGGGGCGGAGTACCGGCAGCAGGAGCTGTGCACCCGGTCCCAGCGCGCCGGCCAGCTCGTCCGGCAACTCCGCTCCGCCCGGCTCGCTGCCGACCGGCACGTAGCCGGTGACCAGGCGTGGTCGTACCCGCTGGACCAGGGTGCGGAGTTCGGCCCGGACACGCTCGGCCGCGGCCAGTCGGGCCGGAGCCGACAGCGCCCGGCGCCGGGCCAGCATGGTGGCCCGGAGCGCGGTCTTGCGCGGGCCGACACCTTCATCCGAAAAATCCGGCACGTAACACTCCCGGGGGCAGGCCGGTTAACCATTGCGGTTGGGTCAGCATCGCAGCATCGGGTGCCGAGCTTCCGGGGGGATGAGTGACGCTGCGTGGACGCTTGACCACAGCTTTCCTCGCCGTCGTGCTCGGGCCGGTGCTGCTCGGTGCGCTCTCCGTCGCCGGTACGGCCGCCACGGCGAGTCGCCATCGGGCCGAGCACCGGCTCAACCTCGCCGCCGACGCCGTCCGTACCTCGATCGGCGCGCTCTGCCAACAGTTGCACGCCACGGCCGGCGCGCTGGCCGTACTCGGCGATCCGGCCAGCCGGACCAGCGCGGCGGCCGAGGCGGTGGCGCGAGGGCTGGCGGACGGCGTGCTGATCACCGGCCCGGCCGGTGCGGTCGACTTCGTCACCCCGACGGCACCGGCCCGGCCCTGGACGTTCTGCGCCGGGCCGGCCGGCACCGGCCCGGCGCCGCGTGCCCTGGCAGCCCGGATGGAACTCCGGGACCGTTCGGGGGCGGTGACCGGCGAGGTCTGGACCGCTCAGGCCCTCGACGCGGCGTTCGTCCGCCGGCTCGCCGCCGCCAGCGGAACCGCGGTGACCCTGCTGCGGGAGCTGCCCGGACCAGTGGCGACGTTCCCGAGTGCGCCGCCGCCAGGTCCCGTCGCGGCGCCAGGCTCCGCACGCCCGGATCCCGGAACCTCCGGTAGTCGTCCGACCGGCACCGTTTCCCCGGGTGTTGGTTCGTCCGTTGGTGGTGGTCCGGCTCGCAGCGCGGCGCCGGACGCGGGGCCGCAGGGGGCCGAGTCGCCGAGTACCGAGTCGAACGGTTCCCGGGCGGCCGTGCTCGCCGCCGCTCGGCGGATCTCCGGAGACAGGATCGTCCAGGCGAACGGGGGCCGGTACGTCCGCCGGGTCGGTCCGGCCCCCGGCCAGCCGCTGGCGCTGGTGCTGTCGGTGCCGCGCGACCCGCCGGTGGCCCGGTACGGACCCCTCGCGATCGTCGTACTGCTCGCCGGGGTGTTCGCGGTACTGGCCGCCGGCCGGCTGGCCCGGTCGACCACCCGGCCACTGGCCGAGCTGGCCCGGGCCGCCGACCGGGTCGCCGAGGGTGACCTGGCGACCCGGGTGCCGGTCCGGGCCCCGGACGAGGTCGGCCGGCTCGCCGACAGTTTCAACCGGATGACCCGGGAGGCGGAGTCCTACCTCCGGGCGCTGGTGATCAGCCGGCACCAGTTGCGTGAACAGCTTGCCGTACTCGGCGACACCCTGGCCAGCTCGCACGACCTGCACCGGATCTTCCAGTTGCTGCTCCGGGCCGCGATGGCGGCGACCGGGGCCCGGGCCGGGGTGGTACTGCTGCTCGACCCGAGGACCGGAGTCCTGGTCAGCCAGTGCGCCGAAGGTCTCGACCGGCGCGGCGTCGGACTCGGCCGTCCGGCGCCGACCCGCGCACCGGCCGCACCCGCCAGCTCCGGCGGCATCGACCCGGCCGGCGACGGGAGCACCGGCCCGGCGGGCGGTGGGCCCGCCGACCCTGGGGGCGGTGGCCCTGCCGAGCCTGCGGGTGGAGACACCGGGACGGCGGACGGTCGGGGGAGCGGTCCGGCGGGGGCGGGTCGGGATCGCCCGGCCGACGACCGGCAGCGGCGCGGCGATCGGCCGGCGCTGCGGGTACCGCTCGGCAAGGGGCTGCTCGGCACGGTCGTGGCGACGGGTGAGCCGCGCCGGGGCCGGCTGGACCGGGACGGGCCGCGCCTCTACGGCCGCGAGCCGCGCTGCCGGACATACGTGGCCGTGCCGTTCCCGTCCTCCGGTACGGCCGGTCAGGTGCCGTATCCGGGTGCGGAGCCGGGGACCGGTACGCCGCCGCCGCTGCGCCCGGCGACCGCCGGCGGCTGGCCGGGTACGGCCGCGGAGCCGGGTACCGGGCGTCCGGGGCTGACGTTCGGGGTGGGGCGGACGCCGGTCGGCGTACTTGCCCTCTACGACCGGCTCGGGGCGGACGAGTTCGACGACGTCGACCTGGTCACGCTGAGCACCTTCGCCGACCACGCGGCGGTGGCGCTGGAGAACGTCCGGATGCACGAGGAGGCGCAGCGGTTGTCGCTGACCGACCCGCTGACCGGACTCTGGAACTACCGCTATCTCAAGGAGTCGATCCGGCGGGAGATCGAACGGGCCAGCCGGTTCGGCCGGATGCTCAGCGTGCTCGCCCTCGACCTCGACCGGTTCAAGGAGGTCAACGACACGTACGGGCACGCGGCCGGGGACGCGGTGCTGGCCGAGTTCGCCCAGCGGATCCGGGGCGCGATGCGGGAGGTGGATCTCGCCTTCCGGCAGGGCGGCGAGGAGTTCGTGGTGCTGCTGCCGGAGACGGATGCCCGGGGCGCGGCAACGGTGGCGGAGCGGCTGGGCGCGGCCGTCCGGGAGACCCCGATGGCGATCCGGCCCCGGCCCGGCGCGGTCACCCCGGTCGGGGCACTGGTATCGGTCACCGTGTCGATCGGCGTCGCCGTCTATCCCGACCATGCCGCCACCGGACCGCAGTTGCTGGTCGCGGCCGACGAGGCGCTCTACGCGGCGAAGGCGGCGGGCCGGGACACGTACCAGATGGCCACCGCCGGCGGCCGGCTGACGGTCGAGGAGATCCCGGTCCGGGCCGGTGCGGCGACGCCGGACGACGGGCTTCCGTGGGCGGGTGGCCGGCCGACGATCGGCGCGGGCGGCGGCTGGCCGAGCCGGGCGGGGCGGCCGGGCGGTGACGAACCGGCCCGGGCGGGGCGGCCGGGCGCGGACGGACCGGTCACCGCGGACGGCGGCCCGGACGGCGCGTTATCCGGGCCACAACCGCCGCGCCAGGGCCGTGGCCGATAGTCTCGCGACATGCCGGAGAACGCAGCTACCCCAGCCAACTCCTCGACGCCGACGGCCGGACGACGGGCGGTGAAGGCGGTCATCCCGGCCGCCGGCCTGGCGACCCGGTTCCTTCCCGCCACCAAGGTGGTGCCGAAGGAACTGCTGCCGGTGGTGGACCGTCCGGTGTTGCAGTACATCGTCGAGGAGGCCGCCCAGGCAGGTATCGACGACGTCCTGCTGATCACCGGCCGGGGCAAGACCGCGATGGTCGACCACTTCGACCGCCGGCCCGATCTGGAGGCGCGGCTGGCGGAGAAGGGCGACCCGGAACTGCTGGCCGCGGTGCGCCGACCGGGAGAGCTGGCGCAGATCTACACCTGCCGGCAGCCGGAGCAGCTCGGCCTGGGCCACGCCGTCGGGTACGCCGAGACGCACGTCGGTGACCAGCCGTTCGCGGTCATGCTCGGCGACGAGTTCGTGAACCTCTCCGAGCCGCTGCTGCCGGCCATGCTGGACCTCCAGGCCCGGACCGGCGGCATCGTGCTGGCCTTCTTCGAGGTACCGCCGGAGGAGACCAAGCGGTACGGCATCGCCTCGGTGGCGCCGGCCGACCGGAGCCTGGCCGACCTCGGCGAGGTGGTGGAGGTGACCGGGCTGGTGGAGAAGCCGAAGCCGGAGGACGCGCCGAGCAACCTGGCGGTGCTCGGCCGGTACGTGCTGCCCAGCGCGATCTTCGAGGCGATCGGGCGTACCGGAAAGGGCAGCGGCGGGGAGATCCAGCTCACCGACGCGATGGGTCTGCTGCTCAAGGAGGGCATGCCGGTGCACGCGATCGTCTACCGTGGCACCCGTTACGACACCGGCATGCCGCTGGGCTACCTGCAAACCGTGGTGCAACTGGCCTGCGAGCGCGAGGATCTGGGTGCGGAGTTCCGGCAGTGGCTGGGCGAGTTCGTCGCCTCCGACGCCGGCCGCCGCACATGACGCCCCGCTGCGAGGTGACGGTGTGACAGCGACGGCCGATGCCGAGGCGGCCGCCAACGAGCTGACGCCGCTCGCCGACTACCTGGGCAGCGTGCTGCGCAGGTTGCGGGCGCTTCCCCCGCTCGACCTCGACCTCACCCAGGCATACGGCAACGTGCTCGCCGAGGACGTCGTCGCGCCGCACGCCTATCCGGCCTTCGACCAGGCGGCCATCGACGGGTACGCGGCCCGCTGGGAGGACATCTCGGGTGCGGGGCGTACCGGTGGCACGGCGGGCGGCTACGGCCCGAGCCGGCTCGGCGATCCCCGCCCGGTGCGGCTCAACGTCGTCGGTGACCTCGGCGCCGCGAGTTGGCGGCCGGTGCGGCTGACCCCGGGGGCCTGCTTCTCGGTGGCGGCCGGCTCGCCGCTGCCGATCGCCGCCGACGTGGTGGTGCCGGTGGAGTGGACCGACCAGGGCATGGCGGCGGTGGAGATCTTCCGGACCCCGAAGCGCGGCTACGGGCTGCGCCGGGCCGGGGAGGAACTGCCGGCTGGTACCCTGCTGGCCCGCTCCGGCTCGTACATCTCACCGGCCCTGGTCGCGGTCTTCGCGGCGACCGGCATCGGGCACGTGGTGGTCCGGCCCAGTCCCCGGGTGGTGATCGTGGCGACCGGTGACGAGCTGGTCGACGTCGGCCGGGCCAGCCAGCCGGGGCAGGTGGTCGACATCAACTCGCACGCGCTGACGGCGGCGGCGGCCGAGGTGGGCGCGTTGGCGTACCGGGTGGGCATCTGCGACGACGACCCGGAGGGGCTGCGCGGTCTGCTGGAGGACCAGACGCTCCGGGCCGACCTGATCATCACGACGGGCGGTACCGGCGCCGGCCCGGGTGACATGATCCGCCGGGTACTGTCCCGCCGGGATGGTGGCCGGGCCAGCCCGGTGACCTTCATGGAGGTCGCCCTCTATCCCGGAAGCGCCCTCGGATTCGGTACGGTCGGGGCCGAGGAGGTGCCGGTGGTGTGTCTACCCGGTGAGCCCGGCGCGGCATTGATCGGCTTCGAGGTGCTGGCGAGGCCGGCGATCCAGTTGCTGGCCGGGGCCGAGCCGGTGTTCCGGCCCAGTGTCCGGGCGCATCTGCTGGAGACGGTCTCCTCGCCGTCCGGGCTGCGGGAGTTTCGGCCGGCGCACGTGGCCGAGCGGCGCGGCGGCGGCTACACGGTGCAGCCGCTGCGCGGCGGGCCGTACACGCTCTCCGGGCTGGCCGAGGCGAACGGCCTGATGGTGCTCGGCGAGCGGGTGACCAGCGCGGCGGCCGGCTCCACGGTGGACGTGCTGCTGCTGGACCGGCGCCGGTGACCGGGCTGCCGGACTCTCGGACGGTTGGACCGGCGCCGGTGAGGTGCCGCGGCGCGGCCGGGCCGGTGACCGGGCCGCGATGCCGCTGGGCGGCGTCGGTGACGGTTGCCGGGGCGGTGCGGGAAACGGCGTGCGGAAGGGTGTCGGGACGTCGATGAGGAGGCGTGGGTTGCCGACGGGACACCGGGCGTGAACTTTGCCACGACCCCGGGCTGGCCGGTCGAACTCCGGGACGGGGCGGTGCTGCTGCGCCCGTACCGGCGGTCGGACGCGGTGGCCTGGTCCGAGGTGCGCCGTGCCAACCAGGCCTGGCTGGCGCCTTGGGAGTCGTCCCCGCCGGGGCGGTGGGACGAGATGAACTCTCCGGCCGCGTTCCGCTGGGTCTATCGTGACCAGCGCAGACAGGCGCGTCGCGGCGAGAGCATGCCGTTCGCGGTCTGCCTGGTCGAGGGTGGTCGGGAGCGGTTGGTCGGGCATCTCAACCTGGGCAACATCGTGCGCCGGGCATTCTGCTCGGCGTACGCCGGCTACTGGGTGGACAGCCGGGTGGCCGGGCGCGGCGTGATGCCGACCGCGATGGCGCTCGCCGTCGACCACGCGTTCGGGCCCGGCGGACTGCACCGGATCGAGGTCAACATCCGGCCGGAGAACGGCCCGTCCCGGCGGGTGGTGGAGAAGCTCGGCTTCCGCGAGGAGGCGTACCACCCGCGATACATGCACATCGACGGCGCCTGGCGTGACCACATCGGCTACGCGATGACCAGCGAGGAGGTCATCCGGGAGGGCGGCCTGCTGGCCCGCTGGCACCGGCTGCGCGCTGCCGCCTCCTGACCCCGCCGCGCCGTCCCCTGTTGATCTTCTTAGTCGCTGGTCGGCCGGCGCGCCGCACGATATTCCTGGTGTGTCCCCGTAACCTGAAGTAATCGGGACGTGCGGCAACGTCGGACGGACCCGCGCCGGCTCCGGGAGCTGGTCCGCGCCTGCCGTGGACGTACCCGGCGGTGCGGGAGGTGCTCGTCCGGTCGGTTGCCCCGAGGTGGGTGACGGGAGGGATGAGGGTGCCGGCCTCGGTGCTCCTCGCCGTCCTCGCCGCAGCCGGTCTGCTCGCCCTCGCGCCGGCACTGGTCCGCCGGTACGACGCCACGGAGCGGCTGGCCGCGGAGCGGGCGCAGTCGACGGCGCGGGTGCTCCAGCGCCGCCGACGGCGCCGGAGTGTCCCGGGACGGCAGCCGGTGAACCCGCCCCGCACCCGAATCGTCACCCTACGTGCTGGCGTCCCGCCCCCTGACGCTGCCGGCGCCGAACCGGTCTCGCCAGCCGCCGGTCCCGGTGCGCCGGTCTCCGGTCCGCCCGGGAACGGTCGGCGGAGCCGTCGACTGCGTTCGGTGCCCCGGACCCCGGGACCGGCCCGGCGGCGGCCACCGCCCGCCCGGCACACCCCGGCCGTCTACCGGCGGCGCCGGGTCTTCGCCGCCCTGCTGCTGCTCAACTTCGTCGAGCTGGTCGGGGTGGTGCTGGTCAGCCCCGGCTTCTGGATCGGCTTCGCGGCCACCGGCACGCTGCTGTGCGCGTACCTCGTACACCTGCGGAGCCGGGCCATCGCCGATCGCCGCCGGCGGCGGATGCAGGCCCGGGAGGCAGCCTGGCTGGCCGCCCGGCAGGCGGAGGTTCGGCGCGCCCAGGCACGCCGGGCGCAGGCCCGTCGGGAGGCGCAGCGTCGCCTGGCGGCCCAGCGGGAAGCGGTACGCCGGGCGGCGCTGGGGATGAACCGGACGGTCGACCTGCCGCCGGCGGCCAGTGGGGGCGGCCGGGCGGCGGGTTCGGTCTCCTACCGGCGGGCCGGTGGCCTGCGTGGGCGCCCCTACGAGGCCGGCGGACGGTGACCGGCGTGGGGCGACGCGTCGGCGGGGCTGGTTCGCGCTCGGACCGGCCGACCTGTTAGCCTTGGCGCCGGCCCGCCGGTTCGGTGGGTTGGTCAAGGGGCTGTGGCGCAGACCGGTAGCGCACCTCGTTCGCATCGAGGGGGTCAGGGGTTCAAATCCCCTCAGCTCCACACAATTTAGGCCCTGACCAGCAAGAATGCCGGTCAGGGCCCTAAGTTTGTCTATGCGATTTGAATCACCCCCCGAAACCCCCCACAAACGCCCGGGCGCGGCCACGTTCGTCGGCGGGTGGGTCTGTCCGCGCGGCGGGGGTCAGGCGTTTGTCGGTGCGGGGCTACGCTGGCGTCCCGGATCTCGACGATGCGGCGGTAGAGCCCGAACCCTGCTCGTCCGGGCATGGACCTTCATCGCGGCCTGCTCGGTGGGAGAGTGCCCGCGCCGGCGGGTGGCCTGCCGGAATCTGGCGTTCAGGCTCCCGATGATGTGGTGGGGTAGAGGCCCTTCGGACCTCGTGGTCGTAGTCGAGGAAGGGCACGAACTGCGGCCAGGAGGTCCGCCAGAGCCGGATGACGGCCCGGATACTGGTCGCCGAACTCGGCGGCGAAGGCTTCGAAGCGGGCCTCGGCGCCGGCCACCGTGGGGGCAGCACCACCTGCGGCCAGACCTGCTCGGATCCAGGTAGAGATCGACGATGTCGGCGGCCTTGTCCGAACCGGGGATCCCCGGACCGCTTGAACGTGCCGGACCGGTGCGGTTTGAGCCCGTGCTCGCGCTACAGCTTCGCCATCCAGACACTAGGGCGGAACGACAACCGCTTGCGGCTCGGCCGTGATCGCGGAGTATCAAGCGGTCTGATTTCAGCGCGGCCCGACGAACTCGGTCCGCACGCTCCACGCGAACTGAATCAGCAGGGTCACCGGGGACTTCTCGGCAATGTCATGCATCACCTTCAAGTCGTCGGGATCAGGTTCTTCGCTCAGCGTGATCGTTCGCTGCAGGTAACGCTCTGCGCCTTCCTGATCGGGTTCGTGGTAGTCGATCTCGACGGTGATGTCACCGGCGGTGTCGTACTTGTAGTCGACATACTGCCGCAGCGTCTGAGCAGTGCACGACGCGAGCGCCATCAACAGGTACTCCGTCGGCGTCGGGCCTTCGCCGAGTGTGCCGTTGTGCGGTTCATCGGCGACGAACGTGAAGCCGCGGGTGGCCATGTCCGTGCGCCGGCGCTCAGTGGCCGGAAGGACAACTCGGGCGGATGCGACGACACGATCCTGGTCGGTTTCCATCAGTCGTGCCTTCCTGTAGATCCTGTTAGTGGCGGTCCGGGTATGCGGTCCAGCAGCAGCCGAGCCGCAGCCTCAGCGGGGGCTGTGGCCGGGCGATCACCCCATGACCGAGTGCCTCCGCAGGCTAGCCTTCGCGGACTATATAGTCCAGTTGATCGCTTGCCGCCAGAGCCGCTCGGCCCTAGTGAACCATCACCTGTGGGCTGCTTTACCTGCGACGAGAGCGGCTAGGGCTCAAGACGCCCCCACTGTACTCGCTCAACGCCAAGCCAGAGATGGACTCATCAGTCCGTTTGGGCTAAAATGTTGCCGTCGTTCACGCATCGGGGCGGCGATCATCGTCGCCCCCGCGACCCGGGCGGACTCAGATCCGGGCAACATGAGGAACATCGATGCTCAGATGGCGTCTTGGTCTGGATCGAGTCGAGGCGCGATCTGCAGACCGTTTTCGATGCACACCGTAAGATCCGCAGCTTCCTGGCCGCTGACGGTTTATCTGGGCGGGGAGCCGGCGGGTGCCCAGCCTACGGACCGACAGATGGAGGCGAAGAGGAAGGATCGGATGGTGGGACGAGTTCGAGCGATTCAGGATCAGAGGAGACCTTATGGACGAGTACGTTCCAGGACTGCTGCCAGCGGATGAGAGTCTCGATGACGAGGAGCTGGGCGACGACGTTGATGGCCCGGGTTACTCGCCGCTCGATCGCCCAATCGGAAGCCTGGCTTGGGGGGTGACTGCCTACGAAGCTAGTACACACGAGCCCGTAAGCCGGAGACTTGCCCGTGAGGTTCCCGACATCACGGCTGAAGAGGTCGGTGATGGGATTGGTGACGCATCCGATACTAGCGGCGAGCCGATCGACGACCAGGTCGGATACTTGAGGGCGGGTCGGCTTGTCTGGGCTACCCAAGATGCTGACGACCCGTCGTCGGATCTTCGGGCCGAGGACGTTGGCATCGACGGCGGGGGCGCTTCCGCGGAGGAGGCGGCGATTCATATAATCCCCGACGACCTGTTCGGGGTGTAGGCGTTGGGGTGCATGGGCTTGCTGATACTCAGTTGACCCCATCCGGTTCCGGCCGGCTTGTGAGCTACCGGCCCGACAGGAGGATCTGGCCATGGACAGGGGACAGGACCAGGAGCTCGAGACGCTGCTGAGGGCGATCCCAGAGGGTTGGACGCGTGCGGAGGTAGCTGGACGAGCTTGGGGCGTTACGCGTGCTACTCACGCAGGAGGCAAAGTGGTCGCCATTAACGCGGAGCGACTCGGCGCCACCGAGCAACTTGGTGCAAACGTCTGGATCACGTCTGAGGGGCCGATCCTCAGGCCGTGTGAGGTGCCGGCGGAAAAGGTCATGCAGTTTCTTCGTGCCGCGGCGATAGGGTATTCCAGGTAAGCGGAGACGACAGGGCTTCCCGAGTGGCCTTCATGAAGCCGCATCCCGCTTGCTGTGTAGCGTCTGAAGATGCGCTAGCGTCATGTCGATCGCGGAAGCCATTGGTGTGACGTCGCGGGACGCCTGCGCCAACAGGTAACCACCCTGTACGGCTGCCAGGAGGCCCGTGGCTAGTTGTGAGACGTCGGCTTCTTGTGGGATGAGGCCCGCCTTCTGAAACCGTCGCAGGAGATCTTCGAAGAGTTCTTGCCACGCCGAAAACAGGTCGAGGAGTCTCTTTCGTGCGATTGAGTCCTGATCGGCAACCTCGTTTGCTAGCGAACCCAATGGGCACCCGTACCTGCCCTCTTGTAGGGCGTTGTTCTCGACCAGGGCGTCCCTCCAACGCCGCAGTCCTGCGAACGTCATCACCTTGCTCAACCGTTCGCGTTCAATGGCGATCGTGCGGTCCCCCACAAGCTCGATGACCGCCCTCACCAGCGCTTGCTTGTCTTCGAAGTGCCGGTATAGCTGCGACTTGCTGACGTTGCTGGCTACGATGACGTCGTCGAGGGTCGTGCCACCGACACCTCGTACGCGCATCAGGTCGGCTGCCGTCCCGACGATCCGAGACCTCGTCTTCGCGCCACGCGCCGTCAACCGCGAGGTCGTGTCCTGGCTCGAGCGCTCCTCCACGTGGCCATTCTACTGACCTCCCTCCCACGGACAGGGATCGTCATGCGGAGGAGGAGAGTGCCCTGAGCCAGGAGTCGAGCAATCTGCCAGGAGGAAGCACCGAGCCGATCGTGATTCGACGTATGGCTCGAATCTCGTCCAGTCACCGGTACCGGCCGTCGTAGCGGACTCCGCTCCGGGCATCCGTGAAGCTGACGCCCACCCGCACTCCGTCCTCGACGATCCACCGGACCGTGTACGTCGCCCGGTATGTCGGCGGCCAGAAGGAAGCGAAGGTCCCATCACCCGTGACAGACCACTCGCCCGCTGACGGTGTGCCCCTGTCGACGTAAGTCGTTCGGCCCTCCGCCGTGAACGATTGAGTCGCACCGTCTTGGAACACTAACTGTGCGGCGGTCAGGGCGGCGATCATGTCCGCCGCATCGACCGGCTGGCCATCGACAACGTCTCCACCGCAGGGAACAGGGTCCATCGAACTCTCCTGACATCGGGCAAGACACTGGCCGCCGCCATCTCGCAGCGGCCACGACGTGCCGAACGACCAACCCGGAACAATCTACCACACCATATGGACGCTATCGTCCACTTCGGTTCCGCTGCAGAGCCATCGGCCAGAGGGGGCGCATCGCCATGACCATTGGACGCGCTGGTGCTACTCTAAACCACTGATGGCCAGCAAGGCTTGCCGACCGATGCCACGCCAGCATACTCTGGACGTGACAGTCCAGTTCATTTACCTCGGATTGCGGGCGACCACGCCCTCACCGGGCAGGATCTCATCACCGGGGCGCTCGCTGACGATGACGTCATGGGCGGGTGCCACATCGACATTCATCGGCCGGGTGGAAGCACGGGGTGGCAGCCCGGCCACATGGGGGGCGCATGGCAGTGATCACCCGCGGCTTCGGCGGCCGCAGACGCGACGACACCGACCTCCCGCCCGGCCAGTACCGCACAGACGACTTCCCGGTGCTGTCGGCGGGACCGACACCGCGCATCGGCCTCGACGAGTGGGAACTCGCCGTCGTCACCGAGACCGGCGAGCGGAGCACGTGGTCATGGGCGGAGTTCACCGCCCTGCCTGCCGACGAGCCGACCGTGGACATCCATTGCGTCACGCACTGGTCGAAGTTCGGCACGAGCTGGCGAGGCGTCTCGGTGGACACCTTGCTGGCCGACGTCGAGACTACGGCCGAATACGTCATCGCCCACTCCTACGGCGGCTACACCACGAACGTCCCGCTCGAGGACCTTCTCGACGGCCGGGCCTGGGTGGCGTACGAGTTCGACGGCGAGCCGCTGGTGCCGGTGCACGGCGGCCCAGCTCGTCTCCTCATTCCTCACCTGTACTTCTGGAAGAGCGCGAAATGGCTGCGCGCACTGGAACTGCGTCTCGACGACGAGCCCGGGTTCTGGGAGACGGCCGGCTACCACAACTACGGCGACCCATGGCGCGAGCAGCGGTACCGGGCAGACTGACCTGGCAGCCGGCAACGGTCGCCGCCACCCGGGCGGAGACTGTGACGGCGCGGACCCTGGTCCTCGACGTCGACGGCTGGACAGGTCACGTGCCGGGCCAGCACGTCGACGTCCGGTTGATTGCTCCCGACGGCTACACGGCATACCGCAGCTACTCGATCTCGTCCGCCCCGGGGCCCGGAAGGCTCGAGGTGACCGTCCAGGCGGTAACCGACGGTGAGGTCTCGCCGTACCTCGTCGACGTGGCGGAGCCGGGTGACCAACTCGAGATCCGTGGACCGCTCGGCGGCTGGTTCGTACGCCGACCCGCCGATCCGCGCCCGGCGTTGCTGATCGGCGGCGGGTCCGGCGTGGCGCCCCTGATGTCGATGGTGCGTGCGGCGACGAACCCCACCAGGCTGCTCTACTCGACCCGATCCCCGACCGATGCGCTGTTCACTGCGGATCTTGCAATTGCACGAGCCGCAGGCGATGGGCGCGTCGCCGTCACACACGTCTATACCAGGGTCGCGCCCTCCGGCTGGCCGGCCCCACCCCGACGACTGGACGCGGACGCCCTCGCCCGCGTCGCCTGGCCCCGCGACGCCGACGCTGTGGCGTTCGTCTGCGGGCCCACCGGATTCGTCGAGACCGTTGCCGACCTCCTCGTGGACATCGGCCACGATCCCGCGAACATCCGTACCGAACGATTCGGACCCACCGGAGGATGACAATGTCGACCACCAACGTCGGAGCCGACGACGCACCCTGGGTGGACGGTAACGCCCTCGCCGGACCGCTCGGCGAGATCATGGGGATCGACCTCACCGTTGCCGAACTCACCTGCGCCGGCTGCCGGTCGACCCGTCCGCTGGCCGCGATGCGCGTGTTCAACCGAGCGCCCGGCCTGGTCGCCCGATGTCCCGGCTGCGAGGACGTCGTCATGCGCGTGGTGCGTACGGCCGGCCGTGTCCTGATCGATCTGCGGGGGTCGATCGTCCTCAGCCTCCCGGTGCCGACTGCCTGAACGCTCAGAATCCAGTCAATCGTGGCGTACCCGGACGATGCCAACGTCGCCGACGTCGGTTACGCAATACTCCGAGGCGGGATACTCCTGCCACTTCATCCGACCTGACTGGGTACTGCCAGGTCGCTGACCAGACGCGAGATTCAGGAGACAACGTGGCGAGCAACGCCGAGGACATGATCACGTTAACCAGTGCCGAGCAGGATTTGGGTGGCTCGAACCTGTCGGGAGCCACCGCGCCCGACGCGGAAGACCTCGTCATCACCGACAACAGTGAGCTCGGCATCTACGAGGCCGCGATAGGGGGTCGGACAGCCGCTGGGCTCGTCTACAGCAAGGTCGGGAGCCGCGTCATACTGTCGGCGACATCCGTGTTCCCCGAGTTCCGCGGGCAGGGAATAGCCGCCAGGCTCATCGGCGGCGTCCTCGACAAGCTGCGCATGCAAGGAAAGACCGCCACCGTCAGGTGCCCGTTCGCGGCAGCATTCGTCAATGCTCATCCGGAATATGCCGACGTTCTAGACCCGGCTTTCCCTGGGTCGCACACAGCCGAGCATGGGCATTGAACCTTTTTCAACCTCCCCTTGCGGTCCGGTGGACCGCAAGGTCGGATGCGGTGCGTGCGCGGTGCGCGGTTCAGGCTGAGAAAGGTTCATTGAACACGCGTCGTCGCGTCTGAACGCGCGCCGACCCGCTGAGAAGGTTCAGGCGTCCCCCACGGCGGGGTTCATCGCGCGAAGGCTGGGTGGGCGTCGGCGACGAGTACCGCAATGCGCTCGGCAAGCTCGTCGACGTCACGCTGGAGCAGCGCCAACTGGTCAGGGCGCGCAAGGACTACGCGACGGCCGACGCTCTGCGGGACGGGCTGACCGCGGCCGGGGTCGTCGTCGAGGACACACCGGACGGGCTGCGCTGGTCGCCTGGACGGCGGACTTGGTCGATGGGCCGAGTCGCCGGGGCGGCGGGGCGCCGGGGCGGCGCGTGCTCCTCGAGGTGGCCCACCTGCGGACTGCTGCCAGAGTACGTGTCCGCGTGGCTGGGGTCGCGAGCGCGACCACGTGCGGGTCGCGCCGAGCCACGGTCTCGCCGAATCTGCGGGTGGTTTCCCCGTGGGCGCGGGCTGCGGACGCGTACGGGCACGTCCGCAGCCCCGCCGGCGTGATCCCGGCGTTACGGTTCGAGGGTCACAGTTGCGGCTGGCCATGACGTCGGCGATGGCGCCGGTGATCCAGCCCGACTTGCCCGACAGCAGGAGCGCGACACCGCGTTCGTGATGTCCTCCGGGCTGCCGGGAGCTGGTTACGCCGGGTGCCCACCCAGGAGGTAGCGGACTAGTCCGATGACGTCTTCCGGTATGAGTCGCCCGACCTTGCCACGCCGTTGAAGCTGCTCGACAAGGAGGGCAGTACCGCTCGCCTGTCCCTGAGTCCTCACGCACGAACGCGGATGATCGGCTTCCCGGTGATCCGCTCGGTCGGATTGAGAGCGGCGACGGCGTCGTCGAGGGTCGCGACGTTGCCGATGTTCGTCCGCAGTCGTCCGTCCCGCACCCGCCGGACGATCTCACCCAGTTGGGCGCGATCGGGCAGGACGACGAAATCGACCGCCAGGCCGTCCGCGGGCCGCGCCTCGGGCGGCCCGACGGCGGACACCAGCGTTCCTCCGGCTCGAATCAGGCCTGCGGACCGCTTCCCGATGTCGCCGCCGATGACATCGAACACCAGATCGACTCCGCCGACGTCTTCGAGGGCGTCGTTCTCGAGGTCGACGAACTCCTGCGCGTCGAAGTCGAGCGCCTTCTGACGGTCGGCGGCGCGTCCGGTGCCGATAACGTAGGCGCCGAACTCACGTGCGAGCTGCGTGACCATCGAACCGACCGCGCCGGCCGCGCCGTGCACGAGGACGCTCTGCCCCGCCTGAAGGCGGCCGTGCTCGAACAGTCCCTGCCACGCGGTCAGGCCCGAGATCGGCAGGCTCGCGGCCACCGTGAAGTCGACGTCTCCGGGCAGCGGCGCGAGGTTACGCGCCTCGACAACCACATACTCCGCCAGGGTGCCGTCACGAGTCCAGTCAGTGAGGCCGAACACCCGCTGTCCCAGAGACAGTCCCGTCGTGCCATAGCCGAGAGCGGTGACCACTCCGGCCAGCTCGTGCCCAGGGATCGACGGCGTCCGGTCACGGCCGAGCCGATCGGTCCAGGTCGAGGGCCACGTCAGCTCGGTCGGGACGAATCCCGACGCATGAACCTGCACGACGACGTCGTTCAGCGCCGGTTCCGGCTCGGGCCGCTCCGTCAGCGTCATCCCGGCCGTTCCCGCGGCCTCGTCCGTTACTACAATCGCCTTCATCCGGTACCTCCTTGTATCCAGTCCTCGTTTGCACGGTCACGAGGAGCACATTTCGTTTCACCAGCATTAGCGGTGCCAGGCTCGGCGTCTTACCACGTTGATCGGTAGCGGTTGTGGCGCGAGGGTGTCGAGGAACGAGCGCGACAGCGAAGTCGTCGGTAAGACGGCGCCGGGGTCGAGGCCCCGCCGGCACGATGCCGGCGTTACGTTTCGAGGGTCAGTCGCGGCCGGCCATGATGCCGACGTCGACGTCGACGATGGCGCCGGTCATCCAGCTCGACTTGTCCGACAGCAGGAACGACACCGCGTTCGCGATGTCCTCCGGGCTGCCAACACGCCCCACCGGGTGGAAGCTGCCGACGGTCTCATCGAGCTTGTCCGCTGGGACGAAGCGCTGATGCAGGGGTGCCTTCACGACCGCGTTGACCCGAATGCTGTGTGGCGCCAGCTCGACCGCGAGCGCCTTGGTTAACGAGTGCAGGCCGCCCTTCTGGACGGAGTAGCCGGAGTGCGGCGTCGCCGCGATGCCCTTGGCACGCCCACATCGAGCCGATGGTGACGATGGCGCCGCCCCGGCCCCGGCGGCCATGCCCGCGACGACGGTCTGCGTTATGAAGAACAGTGCGCGGTTCAGTTCGTTGTACTGACTCGTAGAAGGCTTCATCGTACTCGCCGAACGCCTCCGGGATGGAGAAACCCGTGGCGTTGACGAGCAGGGTCGCGCCGGTGTGCTCGGCGGCGAGCTGCTCTCGGACCTCGGGCGCCTGGTCACGGTCGGTCAGCTCGGCCGTGATGCCCCACGCCTTTCCGTTCTGCGACAACGCTTCGACCGCGGCCCCGACCTTGTCCTGGTCTCGGCCCGTGATCACGGCGGTGCCGCCCCGGCGACCACTTGGTGAGCCGTGGCGAGGCCCACGCCGCTGCTGCCGCCGACGACCACGACCTTCGGCCCTCGAAACTCTCACTCATGACAGTTGTTCCTTCTCCACCGAATCGCGATTTGTGCTGGCAGCACCCGGTTTCCCGGGAGCGGCGCGACGTCCGTAGAACTCGGCGCCGGTGGGCACGTCGGACAGTTCTCCAGCGGGAGGCACCCAGTCGGACGCCCCGAACCTAGTCGCAGTAGAACTGGTCGGTCAAGTCCACTCCTGGAGTCAAGCGGTGCTATAGTCGAGGCGATCTACCCAGGTCATCTACGCAACGGCGGCGCCCAGCCGCTGCTTCCGGACATCTCTTCAGGACTTTGTGGTCCACAAAAAGTAGGGGCTGCGGGAATACAACCGGCCCGTACGGTGTCTGTACATTTGCGCGCCCAGGTGCGTTTCACCTCGTTCCTCAGCTTCACGCCGAAAGGCCGGGAAGGAAGCGCTGTGCCCCAGCAGACCCAGTACCACAAGAACCCGGAGGCCGTTTCGCGGCTCGACCCGGAGCAGTACCGCGTGACCCAGCAGGACGGCACCGAACGCCCGTTCGCCAACGCCTACTGGGACAACCACGAGCCCGGCATCTACGTCGACGTCGTGTCCGGCGAGCCGCTGTTCGCATCGGTCGACAAGTACGACAGCAACTCCGGCTGGCCGAGCTTCACGAAGCCGATCGCCAAGACGAACGTCATTGAGCGCGAAGACTCCAGCCACGGGATGATCCGGACTGAGGCCCGCTCACTGCACGGGGACAGCCACCTCGGCCACGTCTTCAACGACGGTCCCCCCGACAAGGGTGGACTGCGCTACTGCATCAACTCCGCGTCGTTGCGGTTCGTCCACCTCGATGACCTGGAGAACGCTGGGTACGGCGAATACCGCACCCTGTTCACGGGTAACACCAACACTGGCGCCGACGACAAGTAAGGAGACGACGTGACCACCGAAAAGGCGATCCTCGCCGGCGGCTGTTTCTGGGGCATGGAGGAGCTGTTCCGCCACCAGCCCGGCGTCGTGTCTACGCGCGTCGGCTACAGCGGCGGCGACGTCCCGAACGCCACCTACCGCAACCACGGCACGCACGCGGAGTCCATCGAGGTCGCCTACGACACCGAGAAGACCGACTTCCGCGCGCTGCTCGAGTTCTTCTTTCAGATCCACGACCCCTCGACGAAGAACCGCCAGGGCAACGACATCGGCACCAGCTACCGCTCGGCGATCTTCTACACCAGCGACGAGCAGAAGCGGGTCGCCGAGGACACCATCGCCGACGTCGACGCCTCGGGTCTGTGGCCCGGCAAGGTCGTCACCGAGGTCACGCCGGCAGGCGACTTCTGGGAGGCCGAGCCCGAGCACCAGAACTACCTGCAGACCTACCCCAACGGTTACACCTGCCACTTCCCCCGCCCCGGGTGGAAGCTCCCGAAGCGGGCGACGGCCTGATACCCCGGCGCGCGGACCCCGGGTCCGCGCGCCGGCCCGGGGCCGAGGTGGTCGGCCTGGACGAGGACTCGGCCGGATGGGTGCGGGCTCTCTCCGGCACCGGTGCCGAGCGCGACGTGGCACCCGATCGGCTGCACGAGATGCCGGCGCGCGCGGCATTGCAGGAGGTGCGCCGGCCCGCGACGCGCTCCCCGCTGACCGGGCCCGCGCCGACCGACGTCCTGGGCGTTTCCACGGCGGTGGCAGTAAGGGTGGCCCGGGCGGAGCCGATGGGACCGACTCGCCCTTGACACGGCGGGTCCGGTGGCCGGTGCGGTCGACCTCGCCAACGGCAACCTTGCGCACCCGCCTGGCGTCAGCCGTGACGGCTGCCGAGCGGCAGTGGCCGCCTCGACCGTCGCCCGTCCGTGTAACGCGACTCGCTCGATCCGGTCCGCGGCGACACGTCTGCGGTCACCGCCGCTTCCGCATGTCAGAATGCCCCCAAATCTGGAGCAGAGCTGGCAGAACGGGCGGGCCGATGACGACGAGCAGGGCAGCCGAGCTGGTGCGGAAAGCCGGGGATCCACAGCGGGCCACGTTCCTGGAACTCTTCTTCGACCTGGTGTTCGTCCTCGCGCTCCTTCAACTCTCGCGCGGCCTGGCCGAGGATCTCGGGTGGAGCGGTGCCTTCCGGACGCTGGTGCTGTTGGGGGCCATGTGGTGGGTCTGGTCCAGCACCGCGTGGCTAACCGACCGGACGGACCAGCAACGACCGGTAATCCAGGCGCTGGTCATCGCGACCATGGTCGGCAGCCTGGTGATGGCGGCCGCGGTACCCGAGGCATTCGGCGACACGGGCCTGGTCTTCGCGGGCGCCTACGTCGCCATCCAGCTCGGCCGCGGGCTCGTCCTGGTGGCCGTTCTGCGTGGCCGCGAACTGCGGCGCACCGGCGTGCGCGGGCTGTTCTGGTACGGCCTGTCGGCGCTGCCGTGGATCGCGGGGGCGTTCGTGCACGGCACGACGCGTGGCGCGTTGTGGGCACTCGCGGTGCTCCTTGACCACACGGCAGGCAGAATCGGCTTCCCCACCCCGGGGGCGGGCCGTACGCCCAGCGAAGACCTTGTGATCTCGGGCGAGCACCTGGCCGAGCGCTACCGGCAGTTCTTCATCATCGCGCTAGGGGAGCTGATCCTGGTCACCGGACTGGCGCTGAGCAGCAGCGGCTTCGCGCCGGACGGGACCGCCGCGTTCGCGGTGTCGATCGCGACCACCGTGCTGTTGTGGCGGATCTACATCTACCGCGCTGGTCAAGTCCTGGCGGAAGCGATTGCCGTGTCTGCCGACCCGGTCCGCCTCGCCAGATCGGCGTCATACGCCCACCTGGCCATGGTGGCCGGCGTGGTCGCCGCCGCCGTCGGCGACGAACTTGTCATCGCCCATCCACTCGGGCACACCCCACCGGCCTGGATCGCCGTCATCCTCGGCGGCCCCGCGCTGTACCTGGCCGGGCGCGCCCGCTTCGAGCACGCGGTATTCGGCCGCGTGTCCCGGTCCCGACCGATCGGCGTTCTTGCGCTGGCCGCCCTGGCACCGGCGATGCTCCCCCTGCCGCCAGTCGTGGTCGCCGCCGCTGCCGCCCTCGTCCTGACCGGGATCGCCATATCCGACACAGCCCGCGCCCGCAGACGCCCGCCCGAGCCGCCGTCACCACCCGGCTAGTGTCGCGTGATCCTGATCGGTTTACTTGGTGTTGTTCGCGCCATCTCCCGACTCGACCAGTGGACGGACCAGTCTCCGCAGGCGGCGTCATCCGGGTCAATGCGAGGACCCGCGACCGGACCCGGACCGGCACCTGCTCGCGCGGCGCTCCCGGACGCTGGTTGAACAGCGCAGCGCAACTTGGCGAGCAGCGTGTCATCGTCCGCGACCACGTTCGTCGGCGGGGTGGGGCTGTCCGCGCTGCGGGGCGTCAGGCGAGGACGACCTCGGCGTTCTTGGCCGCTGACGGTGGGACTGTGAAACGAATGTGAGACAGGGCCGTTCGTTTGGCAGACCCAGGCTCGGTTCGGCGTCGAGGCGTTGGCTTGTCAGGGATGCTCGGCGGTCTTGGCCGGGACCGGTTGCGGCATTGGGGTGCTGTCACCGGCTCGATCCAGCCACTCGGCCAGCAGGGCGCGCTCGGCGTCGGTGAGCATGGGCAGCCTCGGTGCGAGGGCCCGGAACGCGACAGCGGCCGCGGCCGCGCTGTCGGCGGGAAGCGTCGGCACGTCAGTGAGGATCGATCGCATCACCGCCTCGTACATCGTGTCCGCAAGGTGGAGGTCCCGGTGCTGCGGCGGGGTGGAGAGCAGGGTGAGCACGGCGCCGGTGCCGGCGGCGTGGATGAGTTCGACGGCGCGCCGTTCGGGGACCCGAAGCCGGCCGATCTCCGCAACGCGGTGCACCCGGGCGCGCAGCACCTCCAGGCCGGCGGCCGCCGCCGGTGAACGAGCCTCGCGGCTGGGGTCGGTGAGGAGGCCGAACAGCGCGGCGTTGGCAAGACCGAAGCCGATGTGCGTGTCCCAGCCCGCGCGAAGATCTGCAACTGGGTCGCCGCTGTCGTGGACGAGGGTCTTTTCGGCTACGTAGGTGGCGAAGACATGTTCGGCGACGGCGTCGAGCAGCGCTTCTTTGTCCTCGAAGAACCGGTAGATGGTCGGCGCCTGCATGCCGGCCGCCTGCGCGACCGCGCGGGTGGTGACCGCGCTCGCCCCCTGCTCGCGCAGGAGCCGTGCCGCGCACTCCACGATGTTCGCTCGCGTCTCGTGCCTACTGGCGCTGTCCAGCCTCACCTCTGCCACGCTTCCAACGATAACGCACTCCTGCTATCGCTGTTGCTAACACTGGTATGGTAAATGTCGTTCCAGCGTTAGCAAGGGAGGGGTCTGACATGATCGTCATCACCGGCGGCACCGGCCAACTCGGCTCCCAGATCGTTGATCGGCTCCTGGTCCGGGTCTCCGTCGACCAGGTCGGCGTCGGCGTCCGCGACGCCGCCCGGGCTGGCGACCTGGCCGCCCGCGGAGTGCGCGTACGGCGCGGCGACTTCACCGAGCCCGACTCCCTCGCCGATGCGTTCGAGGGCGCAACGCAGGTGCTCATCGTCTCGACCAACCAGACAGGCGAGGCGGCGGTCGCCCAGCACGTCGCGGCGATCGACGCCGCTCGCGACTCCGGAGCCGAGCGCATTCTCTACACCAGCCACCAGGGCGCCGCCGAAGATTCGCTCTTCGCGCCGATGCCCGACCACGCCGTCACCGAGCGCTACCTGTCCAAGACGGACACGCCGTCCACGGCACTGCGGAACGGGTTCTACGCCAGCACCCTCCGGCACCTGCTCGGCCGGGCCCTCGAGACCGGCGAACTCGTCGCACCGGCCGATGGGCCCGTGTCCTGGACCGCCCACGCCGACCTCGCCGAAGCGGCAGCGACCATCCTCGCCGACGAAGGCCGGTTCGATGGCCCGACCCCGACCCCGACGCTGACCGCGCCGGACGCGCTCGACCTCGCGGACGTCGCCGGCATCCTCACCGAACTCACCGGACGCACCATCCGTCGCGTCGTCGCCGACGACGACGAGTGGACAGCCGCGATGATCGGACATGGTGTGCCCGCGGATCGGGCGAGGATGCTACTCGGCATGTTCCGCGCCGCACGCCGCAGGGAATTCGCTACCACCGGTCCCGAACTCGAGAACCTCCTCCAGCGCAGAGCCACGCCTGTCCGTTCGATCCTGGAAGGATTCACCAGGACCACTACTTAGAGCGGATCACGTCACGGCACCGCCCACCTGAGAGGACGTCTTATTCGGGTAGTTCGCGTGTTCGATGAAGGCTCTGCGTGCCAAGCGGCCGGTGCGGGGAGGTACCGGACACGTCCGTCATCGGACGGGCGGAAGTCCTCGCCGTGACCAAACTCGTCACCCGGCTGGGTCTGGTCGACGCATTACGTGACCTCGATCAAGCAACGTGATCGTGGCGACCGGTCGATTCAGCCAGGACCTCGAAACGTCGGCGATCCTCGGCCCGGGCGGAGCGGACCCACGGGCGG
>NZ_JAWQRR010000045.1:0-183097 GCF_033446045.1 Plantactinospora sp. KLBMP9567
CACACCCACCTCACCCAAGCCCTCACCGCACTCACCACCAACACACCCCACCCCCACCTCACCCAACACCACACCCCACCCACCACCACCCCACACACCACCTTCCTCGTGCCCGCCGCAGCCCAGGACCCCGATTCCCTGATCGCCTGGTGGCGGGAACGCGGCGTAGTCGCGGACACCGTGCTCACCGAGGACGATCCGCCCTCACCGCACTCACCACCAACACACCCCACCCCCACCTCACCCAACACCACACCCCACCCACCACCACCCCACACACCACCTTCCTCGTGCCCGCCGCAGCCCAGGACCCCGATTCCCTGATCGCCTGGTGGCGGGAACGCGGCGTAGTCGCGGACACCGTGCTCACCGAGGACGATCCCGAGGAGTTCCGCACCGCCGTCAAAGCGACCGCGGAAGCCGGCGCCGAGATCTTCGTCGAGCTGGGCCCGCGCGGTCTTGAGCACCTCGTCCGGCAGTGTCCCGGTGGGGAAACAGCCCTCTACCTCCCGACCTACGCCCCCGACGACCCAGACCCGGAACACCGGCAACTCATGCAGCAGTCCCTCGGGATGCTGTGGACGCGTGGAGTCGCGGTCGACTGGTCCGCAATCTGCCAGCGCCCGGAGAAGATTCCGGATCTTCCGCGCTACCCGTTCGAGCACCGCGACTACTGGGTCCCGTCGCTGCGGCAGGAAATGGCCCTCGTACCGGCCGACGAAGGCGTCGCACTGCGGCCGCGCGTCACCGAATCGGCGGCCGGACAGCTCATCGCGGAAACGGAGCTGTCGCTGGCGGCGCTGCCGCTGCTCGACGAGCACCGCGTACACGGCCGGATCGTGGTCCCCGCCGTCGCCTTCCTAGAGCTGATGCACCGCTGCGCACACCGCGCCCTCGATGGACCGTTCGCCCTGCGGAACCTGGCGCTGACCCGGCCGCTGATCCTCGCGGACGACGCCGCACGCACGGTGCAGGCCATCCTGGATCCGGACAGCGGCGGGCACGCCCGCATCCGCGTCTTCGCACGCGATCCGCAGAGCGGCTGGCAGCAACTACTCGAAGCCGACGTCGTCTCGGCCGATTCCGGGAACGCCGACGAGTTGGAACCGGAGGAGTTCGAGCGGGCCCGCAGCCGGTGCCTCGACGAACTCGACCACGAAGAGTTCTACCGACGGGCCTGGCATCCCTCCTTCGCCCTGGGCGCGAGCTTCCGGCTGGTGCAGTCGGCGCTGCGTGGCCGGGCGGCCGCGGTCGGGCTCGTCGCGGCGCCGGACCCGGAGTGCGCCGCACTGACCGCCGGGGTGCGGTCCGACCTGCTCCTGATGGACACCTGCGTGCAACTGATCGCGGTCGCTGCCGGCGCTGGCGCCGGAGCCGAACGGCCGGTGTACGTGGGCACCGGCTTCGAGGGCATGACGGTCCAGCGAAGCTTTACCGACAGCGAAATACGCTGCACCGCAGTCCTCCGCGACGGCCCCGCTCGCGGTCGGGACGACGGCGTGGTCGGCGACGTGTCGATCACCGACGAGGACGGGGTGCTCTTCGCACTCATCAGCGGCGTGTCCTTCCGTCCGCTCACCGCGGAGACCGTCGAGCGGCTGACCGCCGCGCCGGCGCCCGTCGGCGCCCCGAAGCAGGCCCCGGGGCGCGCGAAGGTGAGCCGACCCGACCCGTCGCGGCTGCGCCAGGCAAGCCCCCAACAGGCGCGACAACGCCTGGAGCAGTACCTCGTCGCGCTGCTCGGCTCGATCGAGGGCTGCGAGGCGGAGGAGATCGACCCTGCCGAGCCGGTGATCACCCGGGCCGACTCGCTGATGCTCGCCGAGTTCGTGACCGCGGTCGACCACGACCTCAGCGTGCGGCTGTCGATGCACGTCCTCTTCGACTCCGCCTCGCCGGCCTCGCTCGCCACGACGATCGCCGACGAGATCCGCACCGCTGCCCCTGAAACCGCCAAGCCCGCCCCCGTGCCGGACGCGTCGGCGCCGACCCTCGACCCCGTGGTCGCCACGCAGCCCAGCCCGCTGTCGATCCTGAAGACGGGCAAGCTCACCCGGATGAGCGTGGACGAGATGGCCGCACGGGCCGCGCTACCGCCATCGATCGCCGCCGCCGAGCCGGCGTCGCATCCCGACAGCGCACCGCGTGGCACCCTGCTGACCGGTGCGACCGGCTTCGTCGGCGCCTTCCTCCTGGCCGAGCTGCTCGAACGGCGCGCCGGCGACGTCTACTGCCTGGCCCGGGCCAGCAGCCCGCAGCGAGCGCTGGAGCGGATCCTGACCAACCTCGACACCTACGGCATCGACGTCGCCCGGCACCGGTCCCGGATCGTCGCGCTGCCCGGTGACCTGACCGAGCCGGGCTTCGGCTTGGCGGACGACGCGCTCGCCGACCTGCACGCGCGGTGCGGGGACATCGTGCACTGCGGCGCCCAGGTCAAATGGACCTATCCGTACAAAGCACTGGAACGGGCGAACGTGTACGGCACCCGCGAGGTGCTGCGCCTCGCCACTATGGGCGGCCCGGTCCGCCCCGTGCACTTCATCTCCACAGTCGGGGTGTTCTCCTCGGTCGAATACGAGCCGGACGCCGTCTACGAGTCGCAACTGCCGATCGAGAGCGGACCGCTGGCGGTCGGATACGCGCAGTCGAAATGGGTCGCCGAACAGATGATCCGCACCGCGCACGAGCGGGGCGTGCCCACCACGATCCACCGGATCAACACTGGAGGGGACAGCCGCACCGGTGCGTTCAACCGGCTCGACCACCTCAGCATGATGCTCAAGGGCTGTATCGAGGCCGGGGTGGGGCCGCAGGAGGTCAACGTCCATCTCCAGCCGGCGCCGATCGATTATGTCGCGGCGGCCGTGGTGGAGATCGCCCGCCGCCCGGAACTGAGCGGCGGAACCTTCCACCTGGTCAACGACACCGAGCTGACCTGGCCGCAACTGTTCGACATGGTGCGCGAATTCGGCTACCCGATCGACCTGACCACCTTCGACGACTGGCGCGACCGGATCACGGGCTCGCGTTCCGGGACGATGGCGCTACTCGGCCTCGTGCCGTTCCTGGTGGACACCATCGACGACGCGCGGGTACCGCGCTTCGACTCGGCATGGACCCGCCACGCCCTGATCGGTACCGGACTGGTCTGCCCGCCGCTGACCAGCGGGCTCGTGCACACCTATCTGCGAAGGTTCATCTCCGCCCGGTTCGTCGCCGACCCGAAGGGAGCAGTCCGTGCAGTCCGTAGCGAATGAGCCGATCATCTATGACCCGGCCGATCCCGAGCACCGCGTCCGGCCCTGGCCGATGTACCGGCGTCTGCTCGAGGAGGCCCCGGTACACCGCATGGCCGCCACCACCGTCGACGGCGAGGACTTCTACATTCTGAGCCGGTACGACGACGTGGCGATGGCGCTGCGGGACCGCAGGCAGTTCTCCTCACACGTGCGCCGGGGCGACTTCCTCGATCTGCCGATCATGGTGAACCGGGACGCCCCGGACCACACCAGGTTGCGCCGGGTGACCAACCGTGCCCTCGGGCCACGCGCGCTGAGCTCCCTGAACGGGTGGATCCAGCAAACCGTCGAGGAACTCGTCGAGGACCTGCTCGCGCAGCGCTCCGTCGAGTTCGTCGACCAGTTCAGCACCGCGCTGCCGCTGCGGGTCGTCGGCGGCATGCTCGGCTTTCCGATGGAGCGCAAGGCCGAGATGCAGCGCTGGTCCCAGGCGGTCATCGAGGTCTTCTCCGTGATGGGCGGGCTGGACCCCGAACTCGTCCCGGGCTTCTTCGAGGACTTCATGGGCCTGGTGGGCTACATCGACGAGCTGGCCGCCGAGCGCGTCGGCTGCCCGCACCGCGGCGACATCCTCAGTGACCTGGTCTGTCGCAGAGAGTCCGGGGACGTGGACCACGACGAAATGGTCGGCCTCGGCTGGTCCTATGTCGCCGCCGGCATGGAAACCACCATGAACCTGCTGGGTGGTGGGATGAGAATGCTGCTGGAGGACCGGCATCTGGGCCGGGTCTTGACCGCGGACCCCGACCGCACAGATGATTTCATCGACGAATACCTGCGCCTATACACCCCGACTCCCTGGTTACTGCGCCGCGCAGAGGTAGACGTTGTTTTGCACGACACGGTGATCCCCCGCGGCGCACTTGTGCACACGCTGCTCGCCGCGGCCAATCGGGACCCGCGCAAGTTCCCGGACCCGGACGCGTTCGACCTGGACCGCCCGAACAAGGAGGACCACATGGCCTTCGGCGCCGGCCCGCACTTCTGCCCAGGCGCCGTGCTCGGCAAGCTGTTCGCGGGCAAGGCGTTCCGGGCCATTTACCCGCATCTGGACCGGATGTCGATCGACCCGGAGCGGCCGCCGCGGCTGCGTTCCCGGCCCGGCACTTATGGAATCGAGTACATGGGACTGCTCATCGAGCCGGAGACGCGCGCGGACGCGTCCTGAAAGCGAGAAAAAATGATCGAAACTATTGGTCTTGGCAAAACATTCCGCGGTCGTCGCGGGCAGGTCGAGGCGGTGCGCGGTGTGGACCTCGTGGTGGAGCCCGGAGAAATCTTCGGCTTCCTCGGGCCGAACGGTGCGGGTAAGACGACGACGGTCCGGATGCTCGCGACGCTGCTTCGGCCGTCCTTCGGTCGGGCCACGGTGTTCGGCGCGGACCTCGTCGAGCAGCCGGCCGAAGTGCGCCGGCACATCGGCTACGTCGGCCAGCGAGGCGGCACCGACCCGACCATGACGGCCTGGCAGGAGCTGATCATCCAGGGCCGGTTCCAGGGCATGACCAAGTCCGCGGCGCAGGCACGGGCACAGTGGGCGGTCGACGCCTTCGAACTGGGCGAGTGCGCGGATCGGCGGACGGGCACGTACTCGGGCGGGCAGCGGCGGCGCCTCGACCTGGCGCTCGGCATGGTGCACTCACCCAGACTGGTCTTCCTCGACGAGCCGACCGCCGGCCTCGACCCGCAGAGCCGGGCGAACCTGTGGGTCCAGGTGCGCAGGCTGCGCGAGGAGGGCATGACCGTCTTCCTGACCACCCACTATCTCGACGAGGCGGACGCGCTGTGCGACCGACTGGTCATCATCGACCACGGCCAGGTGGCCGCGGAGGGCACGCCGCAGGACCTCAAGCGTGAGATCGCCGGAGACATCGTCGCGGTCGGCGTGGCCGGCGACCCGAAGATCGGCCGCAAGCTGCTGGCGGAGCAGCCGTTCGTGCGGGAGGTGGACGACACCGACCAGCAGACCATCCGGCTGTACGTGGACAAGGGAGACACCGCGCTGCCGCAGGTGATGCGCCTGCTCGACGCCAACGGGCTCGAACTGCGATCGATCACGCTGGAGCGGCCGTCGCTCGACGACGTGTTCCTGCGCAAGACCGGCAGGTCGCTACGCGATGCGAAGTGACACCGCCGCCCCCGGACGACCAAGGAGTACACCGTGAAGATCGCAAGCGAGACCTGGCTGGTGTTCCGGCGCGCCGTGACCCGGACCATCCACAGCAGGATGGGGGTGGCGGTGATGTTCGTCCAGCCCTTGTTCTTCCTGATCCTGTTCGCCCCGCTGCTCAAGAGCAGCCTGCGCGGGGCAGACCCGGATGACGTGCTCAACCTGTACTTCCCGGGCCTGCTGGTGCAAATGGCGATATTCACCTGCCTCTACGCCTGCTTCTCACTGGTCACCGAGACGCACTTCGGCGTGCTCGAACGGTTCCAGGTCACCCCGGTCAGCAGGTTCGCCCTGCTGCTCGGGCGGAGTCTGCGCGACGCGGCGGTGCTGCTGTTCCAGTGCACGATGATCACCCTGCCGGCGATAGTGCTCGGGCTGCGCCTGTACCCCGTCCAACTGCTACAGATGGCGGGCCTGCTGTTGCTGCTCGCCCTCTCCATCGCGCCGCTCTCGTACGCCCTCGCGCTGATCTTCAAGACCAACGAGGTACTCGGTCCGGGGATCAACCTGATCACCATGCCGCTCCTGCTGCTGTCGGGCATCTTCGTGCCGATGACGTACGCACCGGACTGGCTGCGCTGGCTGTCCCTGGCCAACCCGCTGACGACGGTGGTGGAAGGCGCCCGGGAACTGTTTGCGGGACATGCCTGGAACAGCGGGGTCGCGTGGGCGTTCGGCCTGGCGATTGGCGGTGCCGTCCTGTCGCTCGCCTTCGCCGGACGGCTGTTCGCGCGCGTGGCGGAGTGACCTCGGACGCGTTGCCGGCGCGGCGGAGTTCCGCCGCTGTGGCGGGAGGCTGACCCACATGACAACGATCCTTGTCACCACGCACGCCATCACCGGGCACCTGCGCTACGCGACACCCTTGGTGCGGGAGCTGGTCGCCGGGGGCCACGACGTGCTCTGGTACACCGGGAGGGTGTTCGAGCCCCTGGTCGTCGGTACCGGCGCGAAGTTCGCACCGATGAGCACGCGCGCCGGGGCCGACGCCGGCGCCGCGGACGCGTTGCGGAGCGCGCCGGGCCGAACCGGTGGCGTAGGCGGCTACGGCGCCACCGTGCTGGAGGTGTTCGTCCGCCCCGTGCCGGCCTTCGTCGCGGACATCGACGAGCTGATCGACTCCTTCGCGCCCGAGGTGGTGGTCTCCGACCACAGTTTCCTGGCCGGGATGTTCGCGGCCGAGCGCCGCGGCATCCCCCAGGTGGTCTTCTCGACCGGCGCCCTGCACGTGTCGAGTGTGGACACGGCACCGTACGGTACCGGCCTGCGGCCCTTGCGCGGGCCGCTCAACCGGATACGCAACCGCCTGCTCTACCACCTGGTTCGCCGGGTCGTGATGCGCGAGCCGCAGCGGGCCGCGACCCGGATCCGGGCGGCACTCGACCTGCCGCCGCTCGATGGCTTCTTCTTCTCCTGGCCGCAGCAGATCGTGGACCGCTACATCCAATCGAGCATCCCGCAGCTCGAATATCCACGACGCGACCTGCCCGGCTCGGTGGTGTTCTGCGGACCGACGCGGTTGGACGGATTGGACGCCTGGGCTCGGCCGGCGTGGTGGGGTCGGGTCACGCAGGCACGGGCTGCCGGCCGGCCGGTGGTGTTCGTCACGCAGGGTACCGCCGCCACCGACCCGGAGAACCTCCTGTTACCGGCGATCGACGGGCTGGCAGACGCAGACATGCTGGTGATCGCCACGTCGGGCGGCCGCGATCCGCGGGAGGTGCTGTCCGCGGACCGCCACCCGGCGAACGTCGTGCTGGAGCCGTACATTCCGTTCACCGAAGTGCTGCCGCAGGTTGACCTAATGGTCACCAACGGCGGTTTCGGAGGTGTGCAGACCGCGCTGGCGCACGGAGTGCCGCTGGTCGCGGTTGGCAACTCGGAGGACCACATGGAGAACAACGCCCGGGTGGCGTGGTCCGGTGCCGGCGTGTGGTTGAAAAAGGAGCGGCAGACGGCCGAGCGGATTCGCCACGCCGTGCGCACGGTGCTGACCCGGCCGGCGTACCGCGCCCGGGCCCGCGAAATCATGACCGCCTACGAGCGCTTTCCGGACGGCGCGCAAGCGGCGGCGCGGGTAGTCCTGGACACCGCGGCCTTACGCAAGCGCGGGACGGTCTGACCGCGCCTACCGATGCGACGCGGCACGCCACTCGGCCGCCGAGATTCGGGTGGCCCGTCGGCCGGCCCGAATGGGAGCTGATCCGTACGGAATGTCAGATCGCCCAGGAGCTCCGGGCGGGGGACCGACAGCCACCGGTTCCGGCGCGGGCAGGAGCACGCTTCAGGTCCACGCCGCCGGTACCTCGGGTTGCCGTACGGAACAGGCTGGGTCGACGAACGCTATTCGTCGGCGACGAACTCCCGCAGCACTTTGGGCGGCCAGGAGCCGGAGTCGAATATGCCCAGGGAGTACGCCCTGCCGACCAGAGCCGTCCGGTTCGGCACGCGGAATCTGCGCAGCAGCCGTCCGATGTGGTAGCTGACGCCCTGCTGACTCAGAAAGAGGCTCGCCGCGAGCTGCACGCTCGAGGCGCCCGAGGCGACACCCTCCAGGATGAAGGCGTCCCGATCGTTCAGCGGCGGAACTCTGCGGCGGGGCGAACGGGTCACCGCAGCCGGGAGGGTCAACTCGACCGCGTCCCTCCGGTGCGGGTCCCACTCGCTTCTCGACGCGAGTCTGCGGAGCTGGACCGGGTCACCCATGCCGGCGATTCGCCGTGAGGACGGGTACCCGGGTGCCGATCCGCTGCGCCTCGGCCAGAATCGCCGAGCCGAAGGCACTCCAGAGCCCATCCAGCCTCGACGTGATCACGACGGTGTCCACCGCCTTGTCCGGTAATGCGGTTTGAATGCCCAGGTTGTGACGCACGTCGTGGCGCGCGCCCGCGCCGTCCGCGAGGAGCCGGTCCACGACCTGCCGGTCGAAATCGGCGAGCACGCACGACTGCGTGACGGCCGGCACGACGGCGCCGGCGCCGAACACCGCAACGCGCTCATGGGGCGCGATCGGCTCGAACGCGTGCGCCAACTCCGCAGCGACGGTGAGCCCGGCGCATTGGCGGGTCCAGTCCGCCACCTGGCGGTTGAGCGTCTCCAGAGTGGCGAGCGCAGGCCCACCGGGTGACTGCATGACCAGCCAGCCGAGTTCGAGCGGCGGCTCGGCGAACTGGTATTTGTCGAAGAAGCTCCGGGCGTTGCGGTGGAAGCCCGCGAGGTTCACCGCCCCGTCCCGCTCGTGCGGTGACTCGATCGCCCACGCGTCCAGGCTCAGGTGAATCCCGGTACCGTTGCGTATCAGCCGGTAGCCCAGATCGACGTCGTCCAGGCCCCAACCGCGGAAGTCCTCGTCGAAGCCGCCGACCGCCCAGAAGTCGGCGGCGGGCACGGAGCAGTTCGAGCTCCAGAACAACTCCTCCGGGAAGATGCGGTTCCGCAGGTCGAAGCCGACCTTCTCGAACTCGCCGTGCCGTGGGTCGCGAAACCCCGGCTCGTCCCGATAGCGGTCCACCACCTGCTGCGGTGTCAGCGTCCGAACCGCCGCGGCCAGTCCGGGTGGGCACCGGTAATCCGGATCGTCGGTCTTCCGTGGCGGGTATCCGTACACGTAACCGGCAACCGCCCGGCCCGGCACGGCGGGTGGGGTGTGCGCGCGCAGATGCGCCGCGAGCAGATCCGGGCCGGCCAGCGTGGCGCAGTCCAGGAAGACCAGCAGGGGTGCGGTGGCCAGCCGCGCGCCGGCGTTGCGCACCCGCGTGACGCCGTTGTCGCGCACCGGCCCGGCCGGGGCACCGAGATCCTTCTGAAAGTGGTATTTGAACCACAGCCTGCCCGCGAAGGATTCGACGATGGACCGCGTCCCGTCGCGCGACCCGTCGTCGGCGACGACCACCTCGTACTGGTCGACGGGCAGCGTCTGCCCGCACAGGCTCTCAAGCGTCAGGCGCAGATCCTCGGCGCGGTTGTAGGTGGGGACGATGACTGAAATCCGCGGCGCCGCGTCGGCACCGCCACCGGCCGACTCGCCGTCTATCTCCGACACTCGACTCTCCTCGGAGTACGCATCGCCGAAGCGGCTTCCCACAAATACCCAAACAAGCATTTGGCAGTGAACCTTTTCAACCTGAACCGCGCGGCGCTCACGCACCGCGTCCGACCCTGCGGTCCGTCGAACCGCGAGGGGAGGTTGAAAAAGGTTCAGTGATGACGGTCAGCAACCTAGCCGGGATCCCAAGGAGCGGTCAAGTCGTCGGAGCCAATCTCCTGGCTCCGACGAAAGTCAATGCGCCGACGGGTTGTCCCTGGTCAACTGCGCATCGGCTGGCCATCGCACAGTCGTTAGCGATCACAACTACTCGTTGGTATTGCGTAGTTTTACCTAACGCACTCGCTAGGACGATCTGGTAGAACTGCTGCAGCGTTCCACGTCGGCCGGGTCCACCATGCGCGCACGGGACACCGGCCCGAACGCCACGTACCACAGGTGGCACGATCCCTACCTCAGGCGGCGACCCATGAATGATCAGCTCTGGCAGGACGTACTCGCGCTACAGGTTCTGGCCCCGCTGTCATCGAGCTATCTTCCATGGAATATGGCGGCAATGCGGCCCAGCGGCGTCGTCGCCGTGCTCAACGAGATCATCATCAACCGGCGGCGATGCATCGTAGAGCTGGGGGCCGGCATCTCGTCCATCTACATGGGGCGCCTTCTGCGACAGCGCGGAGGACATGTCTGGGCCGTGGAACACGACGAACAATGGGCAGACGCCGTTGAGCAGGAGTTCGCGAACGAGTCGCTGGAGGACGTGGTGACGGTCGTGCGTGCCCCGCTGGCGCCGACGGAGTCGGCGTGGCCTGACGAGGAGAACGCATGGTACGAATCGGAGGCCATTCGACGGACGATCGCCGACCGGACGATCGACCTGCTCGTCATCGACGGCCCGCCCGCGAACGACGTCGCACGACAGCACGCACGATATCCTGCGATTCCATTTTTCGCCCCGCTGCTCGCGGACGATTACACCATCGTGCTCGACGACGTCGACCGGCCCGGCGAGCAGGAGATCATGAAACGCTGGGAACGCGATCTCGAAATCAGCTTCGAACATCATATGCTCGCCGGAGGAATCGGCATCGGCCGGTCGCGGTCATCATTTGCGGTGTGAATCCCGGGAGGCACCATGAAGGTCGTCACCATAGCATCCGATCTCGATCAGCCCTTCCTGCAACGACTACTGGTCCCGTCCTGCGGCATACTCGGACTCGACCTGATCATCCTGCACTCAGCCAAGGAAGGCTTTCGGCACAGCGACAAGCGGTCGATCTTCACGGATTATCTCGCGCGGCACGCCGAAGCCGACGAGCTGATCGTGTTCACCGACGCGTACGACACGTTGTTCGTTCGGGGAGAGCAGCATATCGAGGATCTCTACACGAGCTTCTCGCAGCCGGTCGTGTTCGGCGCCGAAGCCGGTAGTTGGCCGCTGGGCGCCCTCGGGTTCGCCCTCCTGGACACTCCCCCGGTCTATCCCTACCCCTTCCTCAACAGCGGTGGTTTCGTCGGCCCGGCCGGCGTTCTGCTCGATCTCTGCAACAGATACCCGAAGCCCCCGAGCGAGCGGTTCGAACTCCTGGAGAAGTTGCGACTGTTCGACTACGACACCGACGAGCGGTACGCGTTCAGCGACCAGTACTACTGGACGCTGGTACAACTTGTCGAAGGCGGGACGGTAGCACTAGACCACAAGGCCCTGCTCTTCGAGAACCTCGGGCCGCGCGTACCGGACGTGTGGGACCTGAAGATCTTGCTCGGCCACTACGAGTTCTATGCACAGGACCGGAAGGCGGCCAGCTACCGGGAGGAGCGCGAACGGCTCGAAGAGTTGCTGCGAACCCCCAGCCAGGCCGCCCACATCCATTTCTCCAATCCCATGAGCAAGGCCGCGGTGCTGGATCTGCTCGACGAAGGACGGTTGCCCGACTGGCTTCGCGAGGTCACCGGATCCAGCCCGCCTGGCACACCGGGACCGACGATCCTTTCTCACGAACTCAGGTGAACAACCACGCGGAGGCACTCGTGCGGACCGACCAGGGGGCTCGGCTCGTGGAGAGGCCGGTCTTCATCCTGTCGGCCGTCCGATCCGGATCGACCTTGCTTCGCTGCATTCTCAACACGCATACACAGATCTACGCACCACATGAGCTTCATCTGCCCTCCACGAAGGTCGAGGTCCCCACCTGGTACGCCGAACTGGCGCTGCGGACCGCCGGACTCGTCGGCGAGGAACTTGACTTCCTCCTGTGGGACAGGATCCTCCATCGCCTGCTTGAAGCAAGTAAGAAGTCATTGATCGTCGAGAAGACGCCCTTGAACTCCCTGTCCTGGCGTCGGCTCAGCGAGTGCTGGCCGCAGGCCCGCAACATCTTCCTGCTGCGCAATCCAGCACACATCATGAAATCAGCGCTGCAGGCGGGGCCCGATCCAGAGTCCGAGGTCGTCCCTATCGTTCTCAAAATGATCGACGGGGTTGAGGAAGCTCGGCGGGAGTTGCCGGGCATCACGGTTCGGTACGAGGATCTGATAGCTGAGCCGGTCGAGACGACGAAGGCAGTCTGCGCCTATCTTGAGGTTGGCTGGGAACCGAGCATGCTGGAGTACGGCCGGGCAGACCACGGCCCGTTCCAGCCGGGAATCGGCGACTTCGGCACGGCTATTCGCTCGGGTCGGCTCCAGCCCCGGCCGGAACGGTCGACCACCGAGCCCGTTCCCGACTACCTCGAAGATCGATGCGCACGCTGGGGTTACGGAAGGTCCTCGTCAAGCGCGACGGAGATACAGGATGCCGGCTGAGCCCTCGACGTCAACACTCACGCTCGACCTGACTCGGCTTCCGCCACCGTCCAGCTTCTGGCCGGCTCGCGGGACACCGGACGTTCTGCCGTTCCAGGACGCCACCTTCGATCGCGCCGTCATCGGACTGGAGGTACTCAACGTCTCGCGGCTTCAACGGTTGTTCGACGACCTGGGTCGCGTGGTGGTGGTCGGCGGCGAAATCGAGTTCGTGGCGCGCGACGACGATCTCGTCGACGGTCTGAAGATCCGCTTTCCGGACATGATCGCGGCGATTCTCCGAGGTTTCGACGTTCACTCCATCACGTCGAACGACGGTCGCGTCGTCATCCAGGCGCGGAACCGGACCGCTCGAAAACCAGTCGACGTACGTGTAGAGACCATCGATTCGACCGCCGATGCCGCCGCCGCGCTCATGTGCATGATACGCGACCGTGATATCGAACAGACAGTCGGCGATCGTTCGCCGACCGCCGGCCGGCCGTGGCGGATCGACGTGGCGAACAGCAATGGAACAGCGGCGGAGACGGTCCGGTTCGAGTCGGCCAGTCTTCCGACCGGGCCGACGCGGCGGCCCGACCTCCGCGTCGCGGCCGTCCTTGGTGAGCGCTCGCGCTCGGCGCTGCGGTACGAGTTCGCGTTGGAGCCGGTATGGCGGGACTCCTGGCCTGCGGCGTTCCGCCCCGACCCGCCGCACCTCCTGCTGGTCGAGTCGAGCACCCCGGCCCGCGGTACGGGCGGTCCGTTCACCGCGGATGGCGGGCTCAGCCGATGGACCCTGGACCTGCTCGACCGCTGTCGGCAACACGCCGTTCCCACCGTTTTCTGGAACAACGACGACCCGCTGAGCTACGAGTCCCTTCTGCGCAGCGCCCGCCACTTCGACTGGGTGTTCACCGTGGACGCGAGCTGTGTAGGCCGGTACCGGACGGACCTTGGGCATGACCGGGTCGGCGTGCTGCCGTTCGCGATCCAGCCGCGCATTCACAATCCGGTGGGAGCGTTCTCGCACACCGTCGGCGACATCGCGTACGCGACGTCAGGTCACGATGCCGACCGTCGGGCGGAGGCGGAGCAGATCGACAATCTTCTGGGCGCCACCGCCGATCTCGGGTTGCACATCCTCTCGCTCGGCGAGTCCGAATCCCGTTCCGGGCTACCCACCGGCTCCGAGAACAACGTCGTCAGCCGTCTGGCGTATGACCAACTGCTGAGCGCGTACCGGCGCTATCGAATCCTCCTCAGCGCGAACCCGGCACCGGACTCCCCGACGAGGCTCCCGCCCGAACTCCTGGAATCGCTGGCCTGCGGTACTCCGGTGATCAGTGGGCCCTCGTCCGCGATTGCTCCGATGCTGGGCTCCGGTGTGGTGGAGATCGGCTCCGACACGTCATCGTCGCGGATGCTGGTCAAGGCCCTTCTGGCGAGCACCGAGCTGAGGGACCGCAAGGCGGTGGAAGGTGTCCGGCGGGTCATGCGGGACCATACCTATGCGGGCCGCGTCGACGACCTCCTGAGGACCGTCGGCCTCGACGCCGCTCCCCGCGCACGTCCGCTGGTCTCCATCGTGGCACCGACCCATCGGCTCGGCGGGTACGAGAGCATCATCAGGAACGCGGGTCGACAGACGTACCGGGATTTCGAGCTGATTCTCGGGCTGCATGGCGTCGATGAACCGGAGTCCCGCATCCGAGATGTCGCGCGCGACCAGGGGCTGCACAACCTCACGATCGTACGACTGCCGAGCGAGCGGTCGCTGGGGTCCGTGTGCAATGAGCTGATCGAGGCCGCGTCCGGGACGCACGTTGCCAGGATGGACGACGACGACTTCTACGGTGCGCACTATCTGGAAGATCAGATGCGCGCCTTCGAGTACACCGAGGCGGACGTCGTCGGGAAGTGGACCAGATTCATCTACCTGGAGAAGCTACCCGCGCTCGGGGTGATCTTCCCAGGCAACGAGCATGTGTACGGACCACCCCTGTGCGGCGGGACACTCCTGATGCGCCGGGATCTGTGCGACGCGGTCAAGTTCGCCGACCGGACGAGGGGCGAGGACATCGCGTTCCTCATCGACTGCGCGCGACAGGGGTGCGCCACGTACGCGACCGACCGCTTCAACTACGTCTACGTGCGCCACGCCGACAAGTCACGGCACACCTACCAGCCGGATGACCTGGACCTGCTCTCCCGGACCAGGATCGTGTCGTTCGGCTCGTCGCTGGAGCACGCGTTCGTCTAGAATGGACAGTCGCATGAGGGTTGTCTTCACCGGGGCTCCGCTGCTCGGTCATCTCCTGCCGCAGTTGCCGACGGCCCGAGCCTTCCATGACCAGGGACACGCCGTGTCGCTGATGGTGCCGGAGTCCGTCGCGAAGGTCTTCGCCGCCGAGCAGTTCGAGATTCTTCCCGCCGGCGCGGATGCGAGCGCGCTCCAGGCCGAGGTCCTGCGCCGTACGGGTGAGGACGTGTTGGCGGGGGCGTCGCTCGGAGCGCAGCTTGAGGCGTTCGGCAACGCCCGGATCGACCTCTCCCTGGCGGAGAGTCTGGCCACGGCCAGGGCCTGGCGGCCGGATCTGATTGTCGTCGACCCGGGGGACGTCCTCGGGCCGCTGGTCGCCGTCCTGTTGGACGTGCCCTTCGCCACGCTGACGTACGGGCCAGAGGGTTCGGAAGAGTTCCGGCTGGCCTTGAACGATAATGTGGCCGGCCAGTACCAGAGCCGCGCATCGGCGCCCCGGCAGGCCCGTTGGGTGCTGGACGTCTGCCCCCCGGGTCTGCAGATCGACGAGTGGCAGGTGCCCGACGGGTGGCTGCCGGTGCGCCCGGAGGCTCACCGGGCCCCACGAGGCCAGCACACCCCCGCGCTCCGAACGCTGGTCGGGCGACCACGGATCCTGGTCACCTTCGGCACCCTCTTCACCGACGCCCGGCGGCTCAATCCCATCCTGCGGGTACTCGCCGCCACCGGCGCCGCGCTCCGGGTGCCCGTCGGGCTCACCGCCTCGGCCGACGACTTCGACGTCGACCACACTGCCGTCGCCTTCGAGCCGTTCGTGCCGATGCACGACCTGCTGGCCGATATCGACCTGGCGGTCTGCCACGGCGGCGCCGGGACCGTGCTCGGCGTGCTGACCGCCGGGCTGCCCATGGTGGTCGTACCGCAGGGCGCGGACCAGTTCCTGCACGCCGAACGGGCGGCCAACGCGGGCGCCGCCATTCAACTCCTGCCAGACGACTTCACTCCGGAAGCTCTCGCCCGGGCCGTCGACACGCTGCTCAGCACACCGACCTACCGGCGCAACGCCCGCAGGATCGCCGATCAGATCGCCACCATGCCCTCCCCCGAAGAAGTAGTCACCACGCTGGCGGCAGCCTTCGTAGCCAGCCGGGGATAGACGTTCGCGATCGACCATCCGCCCCGGTCGCCGAGCGGGTCAGGCCACTTCGGCGCCGACGTCAACTCGGACGTGGGCAACGTCGGCGCCGGCGGCCTCCCGGACGCGCGGCTCGCCATGATGCGCACTTTCCGCATGGTCGCGGCGAAGGGCATAAATGCGGATCCGTTGCAGAACTGTCGGAAGAGACCGTTGTTCATGGGCAATTGATGGTAGTTGTCATCGGCCGACAGGCCCTTCGGCTGGCCGTCCATTCGGCGTCCAGTGGCGATCCAGAGGCGGCCGGCACCCTGAGCGCCGTGGGTGATGAGGTGACGCCGATGGTGGGACGTGCCGCCGAACTCGAACTGCTCGACCGGGCGCTGTCGATGGTCGCGGCCGGCCGGTTCACCGGGGTGGAGATATCCGGCGGGCTGGGCGTCGGCAAGACGCGGCTGCTGTCCGAGCTTCGGCAGCGGGCCGCGGCGGCGGGGTTGTCGACCTGCTCGGGCCGGGCCGTCGAGGTGGAGCAGAGCCGCCCCTACGGGTTGTTCGCCGAGGCGTTGGGCCCGCTCGGGTGGCGCGCGCCGGAAAAGGCCGACCGACTGGATGTCTACTATGGAGTTCACCGGCTGCTGGGCGGCGTGCTGCTACTGGACGATCTGCACTGGGCCGACCCCGCGTCACTCCAACTGACCGAGCACCTCATCCGCCGGCCGCCACCGCGGCCACTGCTGATCGCGGTCACCTTCCGGCACACCCGGCCGCCGGTGCGGGTGGTGGACGCCCTGGTCGGCCACGGGCCGGCGGCGATCCGGATCGGCCTGGCCCGGCTGGGTCCCAACGACCTGGAGAGTCTCCTGCCGGATCTGCCGCACCGCCGGCGCGAGCTGATCCTGCGGGCCAGCGGTGGAAGTCCGGGCCTCGTGCGGGCGCTGTGCCGGCTGAGCGACGATGCGCTGGCCGCGCTGCTGTCGGGCGGGGACCACGACGGAGACCGGGCCATCGGCGGCACGGCACGGGACGTCCTCGCCGGCCTGGCCGCGGAGATCGTCGCGCAGGATCCGGACACCCGAGCCGTGGCGCAGGCCGCCGCCGTCGCGGGCGACCAGGCCACCGTCGACCTCCTCGCGCACGTGACGGGACTGACGGTCACGGCGGTGACCTCCGCCGTCGACCGGCTGTGCTGGCTAGGTCATGTCGAGGTGTACGGGACGCGGTTCGGATTCCCGAACCCGGTGCTGCGCGCGGCCGTCCGGGCGCTGGTGGGGCCCGCCACCCGGGTGGGACTCCACGCGCGGGTCGCCGGCTACCTGCGCACGCACGGCGGACCGCTGCGGGCGCTGGCGCATCACACCGAGCGGTCCGCCGGGCCCGGCGACGAGACCGCCGCTCGTACCCTCGTCGACGCGGGCCTGTCGTGTGTGTTCTCCGCCCCGGCGCAGTCCGGCCGGTGGCTTGCCGCCGCGCTACGGGTCCTGCCGGAGGGGGACCCGCGGCGGCCGACCGTCACACTGCGGTATGCGCGCGCCCTGGCCCTGACCGGCGACCTGAACCGCCCTCAGGCGGTGCTCACCGACCTGCCCGACGACCCGGCCGAGCTACCCGACGAGGCTGGGACACGGGTGGGGGACGTGCGGGCGCTGGTCGCGCAGCTTCGGGGTGATGCGGACGAGGCCGCGGCGATCCTGCGCGAGCTGCTGCGGCGCAATCCGCCCGGTACGGCGGCGGCCGAGGTCGGGCGCCGGGTACGGCTGGCGGCGGCGGAGGCGCTGCGCAGTGCCCCGGGCGCTACCCGGATACACGCCGAACGCGCGCTGGCGGGCGCGGGAAACGACCGGTCCGTGCTCGCCGGGATGGCGCATGGGTTGAGCGCGGTGGCCGCATTGTCCGAGGGACGTATCGCGGCGGCACGCATTCACTTGGCCAGTGCGACGGACTTGGTGGATGCCGCCGCCGACGAGTCCCTGTGGCCACACCTCGACCTGCTCGGCACGGTCTCCTGGGCGGCGGCGGACCTGGGCGACCTAGCGGCGGCAGGCCGCCACCTGGCCCGGGCCAGGGAGCTGGCGGAGGACACCGGCCAGCGCGGCGTGCTGCCGTACCTGCTGGTGCTGGAGGCCGCCCTGCATACCCGGGCCGGCCGGTTGGTCGCGGCGCTGCGGCTCGCGCGGGAGGCCGGTACCGCCGCCCGGCGCGCCGGCAGCGCCGAGCTGGCGGCGATGGCGGACGCCGTGCTGCTGCGACCGCTGCTGTGGACGGCCGGTCCCGGCGCGACCGCCGCCGTGGCCCGCCGGCTGGCGGACGCCGACCGGCCCCGCACCGCAGCGTGGCGGCGGATCGCGGGGCTGAACCTGGCCGTGGCGGCGCTGGCCGCCGGGCACCCGCAGGAGTGCCTCGACCGGCTGGCCATCGGCCCGTCCCCGTCCCAGACATTGGCCAACGCATGGACGGCGGCACCGGCCAACGTAACGGCGGCGGCACCGGCCAACGCCCCACCCGACGCACCACCACGAGCCACCGCGGCACCGCCAGCCCACGCATCACCGTCGGTCGAAGCGCCGGCCGCCATGCAAGCGGAGGCGCTGCGGGCGGTCGCGCTGGCCGGCACGGGCGACCTCGGCGCAGCCAGGATGGCGGCAGAGCGGGCGCAGCTAACCGCGGCTGGCGCCGGCCTGCCGTACGAGCTGGGGCTGGCCGGCTACGCGCGGGCGTCCATCGCGGTACGGGCGGGCAGGTCGGGCGAGGCGGCCCGGCTGGCCCGCGGTGCGGCCGCCGACCTGGCCACCGCCGGCGCCCCGTTCGACGCGGCGCTCGCGGAACACCTCGCCGGTCGCGCGCACGGCCGGGCGGGTCACGTCGAGTGGGGGCGAGCGGCGTTCGATCGCGCCCTCGGCGGCTACCGGGAGTGCGGCGCCGGCTGGCTGGCAGCCGTGGCCGTCGCCGAGCGGGACCGGCCGGCGCGCACGTTGACCGCCCGAGAGCGGGAGATCGCCGGCCTGGTCGCGATGGGCCTGACCAACCAGGAGATCGCGGCGCGGCTGTTCCTGAGCCGGCGGACCGTCGAGTCGCACCTGTCGCGGATGTTCGCGAAGCTGGACGTCCGCTCCCGAACCGGACTGATCAACCGGCTGCGCGCGGCGTGACCATCAGGGTGTGGTGGTCCGGGGCCGGCCGGGGCCCATTGGGACGAGTCCAAGGTCGCCGAGCGCGGCCGCGCCGCGCTCGGCATGGGCACCACCGGCGAGCACCAGGGTCCGTGCGGACTGGTAGCGGCAGCCGACGGCGTCGAATGCAGCTGCCGCGGCGAGCAGCGCCTCCTGGTCGCCGTCGAGCAGGGCTTCGGCTCGTCCCACCAAGGCATCGGCCACCGGGTTGCCGGCCACGATGGTCCGGGCCTCGGCCAGGCGGTCGCGGGCGTCGGGGCTCCCGGCGAGTACGGCGGCCTCGGCGCGCAGCGCCACGTACCAGTGGAGCCAGATCCAGGTGACCCACTTCCACACCTCGCCGGGCTCGGGCACCATCCGCTCCAGCGCCTCTGGTGCCTGCCCGTGGTGCAGCAGGAGCATCGCGTCGAAGACCGCCCCGTACCCGTAGACATGCTCCGGTGGGGTGCCGAGCTGATTCAGGACAGCACGCCAAACGCGGCGGGCCTCCCGGTCGTCGCGCAGACCGTGGATCATCGCAACGCCGGCCGCCGCCGGACTGAGGACCGGCCTGGCGGGGCTGCCGGCCCGCTGCCACGCTTCGAGGAACCGGACACTGCCGGCGAGTACCTCGTCGACGTTGCCCGCCAACGCGTCGGCCACCAGCAGCCAGCTCGTGGCACGATGGCCGACCTCTGCCAGCAACGGGTGATCCGCGAGTTGCCGCGCCCACCGGCGGGCGCCCGGCAGGTCCCCCGCACCGAGGTTGGCCTCGGTGGCCATGCCGAGTGCGTCGATCAGCTCGTGGGTGCTGGCCGGGGTATCCGGCGCGGACGAGAGCAGCGCGATCCGGCGCTGGGCCGTGGCCGCGACGGCGAACGTGTCACCGGCCCAGCTCTGGGCGCCGGTGAGCGCATCGAGAGCGGCGGACTCGGCGAGCGGGTCGCCCGTACGGTGCGCGAGTTCGACCGCCCGTTCGGCGCGCGCGATCGTCTCCGGTACCGCGTTGTCGGGTGGGCCCTGGGCGGCGCCGAACGCGTCGGTGAGCACTCCTGCCTCGGCCAGCGCCACCGCAGCCTGGGCGACCCGGTCATCGCCGGCCAACTCCCGCGCCTCGGTGAGGAGCGCGATCGCCTCCTCCTGTGGCGGGATCCGTGCGAATTTGGTCGAGAACCGGTAGGCGTTGGTGGCGGCCGTCGCCAGGTCAGCGGCGGCGCCGGCGGTGTCCCCGGACCGGTGGGCTGCCTCCGCGGCCGCGCGGTGGAAGCCGTACATCTCATCACCGCGCATCCGGCATCCGGCCACAGCCGCGGCCTGCCGGAGCATCGACGCGGTGGCGGCCGGGTCGTCCGCGAGCGCGGCCGCCTGCTCATAGCGCCGCTGGGACTCGCCGATCAGGTGACGGGTGAAGGTCAGCTCCGCCAGGCACCGGGCGAGACGATAGGCGTCCGCGCGCTGCTCCGGCCGGTCGGCCGCCCACGCCAGGGCCGCGCGGAGGTCGTCGGCCACCGCGTCGAATCGGGCTCGCCAGTCCGCTCCTGCCTCCGCCAGCCCGGTAGCCTCGGCCAGGCACCAGCGAAGGTGCCGGGATCGGGCGTCGACCAGCTCGCCAGCCTCGGCGATCCGCTCCGTCCCGTACTGGCGGATGGTCTCCAGCGCCCGGTACTCGGTACCGCCTGGGGAGGCCGTCACCACCAGCAGGCTCTGTTCGGCGAGCCGGGCCAGTCCGTCGGCGACAAGGCCTTCCTCGGAGCCGGCGACCTCCGCCGCCGCCGAAGCGGTGAACGGCGCCACAAAGACCGACACCCGGTGCAGCAGTGCCCGGTCGGCCGGCTCCAGCAGGGCGTGACTCCAGTCCAGCGCCGCACGCACCGAACGGTGCCGGTCATCGGCACGGGAGCCACCGGTGAGCATCCGGAGCGGATGGGACAGGGCGGCGGCGATGCCATCCAGCCCGAGCGTGGGACACCGGGCGGCGGCCAGCTCGATCGCCAGCGCCATGCCATCGAGCCGCTCGCAGATCGAGGCGATCTGGTCGCGCAGCGCGGGATCCAGCGGCCGACCCACCGCCGCCGCCCGCTCCATGAACAACGCGACCGCGTCGGACCCGCCGTCGACAGCCAGCGACAGCGGCGGCACCGGATACACCCGCTCGAACGGCACCATCAGCCGCGCCCGGCTGGTCGCCAGCACCGTCACTCCAGGGCAGGCTGCCAACAGCCGCTCGAGAAACAGCGCCACTCCGTCCACCACGTGCTCGCAGTTGTCCAGCACCAGCAACGCGTGATGGTCGGCCAGCGCAGCGACCACAGACTCCGTCATGTCTCGGCCGGGCTGCTCGCCGAGGCCGAGCGCCCCGGCGACCGCGGTCGCAATCATGCCCGGGTCGGTGGTCGGGACCAGGTCGACGAACCACACCCCGTCGGAGTACCCGCCTGCGGCTTCCGCGGCCACCGCCAGCGCGAGCCGGGTCTTGCCCACTCCGCCGGGGCCGACCGCGGTCACCTGCCGGTGTGCCTTGATCATCTCGGTCAGCTCGGTCCGCTCGCCCACCCGGCCGATGAACGAGGTCAGCGGGGCCGGCAGAACCGGCGCCGGGTGAGCCCGGCCGGTACCGGCCAGTTCAGGCGCACGCTGGGCAAGCGCACGCCGATCCGGGACCGCCAGCTTGCGCAGCAGCGAAGAGACGTGAGTCTCCACGGTACGCACCGAGATGAACAGCCGGGCCCCGATTTCGGCGTTGCTGAGATGTTCTCCAACCAGCGCGAGCACCTCGGCTTCCCGAGGGGAGATGTCAACCATTGCCCCATTCTGTCGTAGGCCCCTCCGTGGTCCGGTTCCGTGGTCGCTCCGTGATCAGCACGGATCCGGGCCGGACGTGCCGGCGGACATGCTGTGCACACGTACCGACCGGGCCGACGGCGGCCCGCGACCTGAAGGAGTAACCATGGCTGGCTCTTCCACCCAGGGAATCAAGACCGTGCTGCATCCAGTGTCGGATCTGGCGAGGGCCAAGGCGGTGTACGCGGCCCTGCTGGGCGTGCCGCCCGCGAACGATTCGTCCTACTACGTCGGCTTCGACGCCGGGGGTCAGCACATCGGGCTGGTGCCGGGCGGTGGACCACAGGGGATGACCTCGCTGGTGGCCTACTGGCACGTTCCGGACATCGAGGCGAAACTGGCCGAGCTGAGCGCCGCTGGCGCCACCGTGACCGAGCCCGCGCACGACGTCGGTGGCGGACGTCTGGTGGCGACCGTCACCGACCCCGACGGCAACGTCCTGGGGCTGATCCAGGACCGGTGAGCGGCCGCTTCCACGCCGGCCGTCATCGAGAGCAGCCCGGCGGGATCTCGCCGGCAACGAACGACCCCTGTCACCTCCGTGGCCCGATAGCCACAATCCGACCTCATGGAAGGGACCTGCCATGTCCCGCATCGAATGTGTCACGCTCGAAGTGCCCGATCCCACAGCCGCCGATGCGTTCTACACCGCGGCCTTCGATTTGGGCGCCCGAGTGCGCGTACGCCCCGCACCGGCGCCCACGACCGGCTTTCGCGGGTTCGCCATGTCGCTCGTGGTGTCCCAGCCGGGCACTGTGGACAGCTTCTTCGGCACCGCCCTCGACGGCGGAGCGACAACACTGAAGCCGGCCGCGAAGGGGTTCTGGGGCTACGGCGGGGCGCTACGGGATCCGTACGGCACGATTTGGAAGATCGCGACGTCATCGAAGAAGGACACCGGGCCGGCCAGCCGGCACATCGACGAGATCGTGCTTCTGCTGGGAGTGGCCGACGTTGCCGCGACCAAACGGTTCTACGTCGAGCGCGGCCTGCCCGTGGCCAAGAGCTTTGGCCGCAAGTACGTCGAGTTCGCCACCACGAACATCAAGCTGGCGCTCTACGGCCGCCGTGCCGCTGCCAAGGACGCAGGCGTCTCTCCCGACGGCACCGGATCACACCGGCTCGTCATCGGCAGCAGTGCCGGAACCTTCACCGACCCGGACGGTTTCGAATGGGAGGCCGCCTCAGCCCCGATCGGGCAGTACGGCGAGGCCAGCCCTGCCGATCTGACCGTACGGGGCGGTGGCCTCGACTCGGACAGCGGGCGGTAAAGCCGATCCGGACGAATACGGGTGTCAAGACACAGAGAAGGAGAAGTCATGAGCACCGAAAACAGCAATTGCAAGGGTTTCACCGCCGAGGAACGTGCGGCGATGAAGGAGCACGCTCAAGAGCAGAAGAAGGCGGCGCGCCGTGGCCCGCGTGCGGACAAGGCGGCGGAGGCAGGGCAGGACCTGCTCGCGAAAATCGCCGAGTTGCAGGATTCGGACCAGATCATGGCCGAGCGCGTACATGCCATCATCACAGCCAGCGCCCCGGCCCTCGCCCCGACGCTCTGGTACGGGATGCCCGCCTACGCACTTGACGGCAAAATCGTCTGCCACTTCCAGCCCGCGGCGAAGTTCAAGACTCGCTACGCGACGTTGGGATTCAGTGACCAGGCAAAGCTGGACGAGGGCGAAATGTGGCCGGCCGCTTTCGCCCTGACCGAGGTGACCGCCGAGGTGGAGGCGCGGATCGGTGCGCTCGTGAAGCAGGCGGTGGGCTGAGGCGCGCCCCGGTGCGACAACCTCGCACCTGGGGCGACCCTCGATCCAGGTAGTTCTCCGGCGGTCGATGTTCCGGCCTCCCGGGGAGGTTGAAAAAGGATGATTGGTGGACACCGCCCTAGCTGACCCGGCGCTGAACGCGCCACAGGCCGACCACTGCGAGCAGCGTGCTGAGCCCGAGATACAGCGCCAGTTCGATCCATTGGAACGGCCAGAAGCGCCGGTTGGGCTGATAGGTAAGCTCTACGTGGAGGTTGAGTTTGCCGAGACACACCGCTGTGTCACCGAATCTGCCGCTGGCGCCGGTCTTCGGGGCGTTGTCCAAACATTCGTTGAAGGCGGCGTCGGACAGTTGCCGGCCCTCAGGCGTCAATAGCGCACTGGTATCCGTGACCCAGGCGTCCGGTATCTGCAGTCCTCCGACGACCGGCTTGCCGGTAATGCTGCCCAGCGACCGGGCCTGGTTGATGGCGTCGGCACTCATCGAGACGGTGGCACGCTCGGCGGGCAGGTAGTGCGGTCGCAGCAGATTCGGTACGGCGAACTGCACCGCGATCACGGCCAGGAACACCATCGCCATCGCCGGTAGGGTGCGGCGGACCAGCAGCCCGGTGACGGCCCCGAAGGTGAAGCCGAAGGCGGCGTACCCGATGGGCGCGACGACGCGTGCGCCGAACAGGAGTGCGCTGAACCGGTCGCCCGCCACCTGGTCGACCGGGGCCGCCGCCCAGGTCAACAGCGCGCTGAGCGTACCGGCGACGGCGGTGCTGGCAAGGGCGAGCACCGCCAGCTTGACGGCGAGCCAGCGGCGGCGGGACACACTCTGGTTCCACACCAGTCGATGGGTGCCGCTCTCTAGTTCCCGGGCGATGAGCGGCGCACCCCAGAACGCTCCGATGAGCGCGGGTACCAGGCCGAAACCGGCGGCGAGGAACAGCATCGTCTGCCCGTACTGGCTCGGGAGCTGGGATGGTTCGCGCGCGGCACGGATGTCCGCGCCGAGTTTGAGCAGGTAGGTGGCGGCCAGGACCAACAGGATCGCTCCGGCGAGCGCCTGGATGCGGAACTGCCGCAGGCTCATCCGGATCATCGCGCCACCGCCGCAGCACCGCGGGGCGCGGCAACCGTTGCGGCGGCCCGCGACATGTAGGCGAGGACCAGTTCCTCCAGCGTAATCGGCTCGGCGTCCCGCGCCGCCGCGCTGTGCCGTACCGCTGTGTCGTCTCGGACCAGGGCGTGGCCGTGCTCCGCCCAGATGACCTCGACCCCGGTGGGCGTCGTGGCCAAATCGCCGGTGATCCTGTGGTGCGAGGCGAGCAGGTTCCGTACCGGGCCGGCGACCTGAACGCGGGAGTCGCAGAGCACGACGAGGTAGTCACAGACCTGCTCGACATCGCTCAACAGGTGCGACGAGAGTACGGCACTGGCCCCCAACTCACCGACGAACTCCACGAGGCTGCGCATGAAGTCCTTACGGGCCAAGGGATCCAACGCGGCGGCGGGCTCGTCGAAGATGAGCACCTCGGGTCGCTTCGCCGCGGCGATGGTCATCGCGAGCTGCGCGCGCTGGCCGCCGGAGAGCCGGCCTGCCTTCTGCGCGGGGTCCAGGCCGACCTGGGTGATCCGTCGCCTGGCAAGCGCCGGGTCCCAGGACGGGTTCAGCCAGGCACCCATCTTCAGGTGGTCGGCGACGCTGAATGAGGCGTACACCGGGGTGTCCTGGGCAACGAACCCGACCCGGGCCAGGTGCGCCGCGTTGGCTGCCGGCCGGGACCCGAGGACGGACAACGTACCCGAGGTCGGCCGGATCAGGCCGCAGGCCAGTTGCAGGAGCGTTGACTTGCCGGCGCCGTTCGGGCCGACCAGCCCGACGATATGCCCGCGCGGGATTCTCAGGTCGCAGTTGGTCAGTGCGGTGCGGCGGCCGTACCGTTTGGTCAGCCGGTCGGCGCGCAGCACGAGTGGAGTTTCCATGGGCCCATCCTGGGAACGGCGGGCCGGGCCGGGCATCGGTCCGAAGAAGGGTTCGGTACCCGGCCGACCCTACTTTCGGCCGGTTCGGGTGGGCCGGTGACTTCCTAGCGTTCTCGGCATGGACACGACACACCGAACGGCAACGAACGCCATGCTGGGGCTGGTCTTCGTCGCCGGGCTCGGGCTAACGGCGCACCTGATCGCGGACAGTTGGGGCGGGCTGTACTGGCTGTTCGACTGCGTGGCCGGGATGGCGGTAGGGGCACTCGCGCTGCTGCGCGGGCCGCAGCGGACCTGGCCGGTGGCGGGCGGGCTCGCGGTCGCGGCGGTGGCCGTCGTGGTGGCCCGGGTCGCGGACCTGCCGCAGGAGCCGGGACCGGCCACCGCACTGGCCCTGGCGGTACTCGTCGGGTCCGGGCTCCGCACGTTGCCGGGACCGCGTGCCGCAGCCGTCGCGGCGGGCGGGCTCGCGGTGGTGGTGGGTACCTGGCTGAGCGCGCTTCCGGACGCGGCGGGCCTCACCGTGGTGACCGTCGTGAACGCCGTCACCTGGCTGGTTGCCATGGCGCTCGGGATCACTCTGCGAGTGGTTGGACGAGCCTCCGTAAGGTGACCGGGGTGAGCATCTGGGACCGGCTGTCCGGGGTCGCGGCCACGCCGTGCCGGATGGACTTTCCGAGCCGAGCCGTCCAGCGCGGAACCGTGGACCGATCATCGCTTGCAGATCACCATTCGCCGCACAGCGCCGGCACTCATCTGTTTCTTCCTGGTTACGCGGATAGCGTGGCGTCATCGACCGGAGCCGCCGGCGGGCCGGCCGCTCCGCCCGGGGCGCGGGGCGGTGCAGCCACCCGGGATCGAATCCCATGGAGGAGGGCCCATGCCGCGACGTCGGCTCGACACCCGCCTGCTAGCCAGCGGATGCGCTGCCCTGGCGTTCGGCACGGCAACCGTTTCCGCCATCGGCGTCGCCTCCGCTGAACCAACAGCCAGCGACGGCTGGTCCACGTCCTGCGATGCCGAGGCCACGGGCTACCGGCCGGTGCGAGGGCTCGACCTGCCCACCGCCGCGAACTGGCGGGACACCACGCCGCCGTACACATTCGATGAGACCGCAACCGTCGCCGGCGGTTTCGACCGGATCGGCTACTGCCTGGAGCTCAGCACCGAGGCGGGTACGACCTGGGTGTGGACGTCGATGGAGGCGCTGAGCGGCAACCCCGATGACGTCGGCCTGCCGACCCGGATGGAGCAGTCACGGCACCAGTTCGTCGACGACCTGACGGTCGCCTCCAACGTGCCCGGCGTGCCGGAGGTCGACGGCGGTTCCGGCTGGGTCGAGATGTGGCCCAACCAGTACGACGCGACGGGCTCCCGGCAGGTACCGGGAGCGTCCGAAACCGTTCACGATGCCGACGACGCGGTCCTGTGGGCGAACGGGTACGGCTCGTTCCAGGTGCACGTGTTCGCCGACGCCGACGACGCCCGTGGCCCGCGGGCCGCGGGCGCTGCCACCGCGACTCCGGTGCTGGCCGTCAACGCCTTCACCACCGCCGGCCCGCAGACGATGGACGTCGGCATCGGCGCCGACACGGTCGGAAACCCCGACTGGACGTTCGCCCAGAACGCTGTCGACTACACCGCTCGGCGGCTCACCTTCTACGCCCGGCCCTCGCTGGCCCGGGTGGACGCCGCCCCGATCTCGCGGCAGGTGGTCCCCCGCCCGGGCCGATCCGCCACCGAGGTGTCGGTGCCGGTCACCGGGGTAGCGCTCGACCCGTACGTCACCGCGGTCGAGCTGCGAACCACCCGCGACGGCCACCAGACGACCCGCCGAGCCACCGTGTCACCGGCGGCGCCACGGTTCTCGTTCACCGTATCGCTGCCGGTGGCGCGGACGTCGACCGATCTGGAACTTGTCGCGCGTACCTCCGACGGCGGTAGGCACCGCATCGGCCGCGCGGTCGACGTCGTCGCCGGTGACGTCATCGTGGTACAGGGACAGTCGAATGCGCAGGCCGGCCAGCAGCCGAACTCGACGTCGTCGGAAGCGGACCGGTCCCGCTGGGTCCGTACCTTCGGCACCTCCAACAACAACAACCCACGGCTGGCGGCCGCCATCGGCGGCTGGACCTACGCCATGGGCGACAACATCCAGCGGGTCGCGGCGATCGGCCAGTGGGCGGTCAGGATGGGACGGCTGATGTCGGCCGAGCTCGGCGTCCCGATCGCCATCGTCAACGGTGCTCGTGGTGGCCAACCGATCAGCTACTTCGCCCGCAACGACAGCGCGCCCACCGATGGTGCGACCAGCTACGGGATGCTGCTGCAACGCCTCACCCGGGCCGGCCTGACCGGGCCGAGTGCCATCGACGTCATGCTGTGGTATCAGGGTGAGGCCGACCGCGACAACGCCGAGGTTCACGTCGCCGGGTTCACCGAGCTGGTCGCGGACTGGCGCCAGGACTACGGCGCCGGGCTGCCGGTCTACGTCCACCAGGTCCGTAACTCCCCATGCGACCAGGCGGTCCCGGTGGCGCTGCGAGACGCGCAACGGCGGCTGCCGGACACCATCGACAACCTGCGGGTGTTGTCGACGACCGGCCTCAACGGCCACGACGGCTGTCACTTCGACTACCTCGACGGCTACCGCACCCTCGGTGACCACAATGCGGCAATGCTCCTCGACGACCTGTACCGTCCGGGTGCCCCGAAGGTGGCGCCGCCGAACCCCAGAGCGGCTCACCGGGTCGACGACCGCCCCAACCAGTTGGTGGTGAAGCTCCGCTCCCCCGCCGTCCGGCTGACCGTCGAGGATGGCGCCGCCGCGGACTTCCAGGTGCCGGGCGCAGTGGTGGAATCCGTGCGCTGGCAACGCGGCCGTGGCCTGGTGCTGACGCTCGACCGGCCGGTACCCGCCGGCGCGACGGTGGCGTACCTCGCCCACCGGCGCGCCGGCCCCCGGGTCATCGACGCCCGCGGTATGGGTCTGCTCGCCTTCCGGATCCCCGTCGAATAAGCACGGCGTCCTGTAGATCGTCGGCGGCGGCGCTGTACCGGTGGACGAACACACGTGTGCGGGGCCCGGAGCGCACCCCAGCTCAGTCGAACGACAGCCAGGTATCGCGCAACGGCCACTGCCCGACTCCGGGCTTCGCCCAGTCACACACGCCGGACGGGAAGATCTGCAACAGTCGACGGCGCTCGGCCGGGTTGAAGGCGACCCCATAGTCGCTCCACTCGATGGCCTTGCGGTGGCAGGTCACGACGTCGTCGGTCAGCGGAGCGCCGGCCACCAGCCGTGGGGTGGAGTAGGCGGGGTAAACCTGCCCGCACTCCCCGGCATTGTCCGCGGTGAGCCGTTGAACGATCTTGCGAGGCGTGTCGTCACGGCTCCAGCAGGTGTCGGTGAGATCAGCCGGCTTGTTCCGCACCACCTTCTGGTGCGCCGGTAGCCGCGCGTCGTCGCCCACGAGTGCGGTCAGCCACTCCTCCATGCTCGTCAGGGCGTACCGCAGGGTTGGACTGGTCAGGCTGAACCCGCCGAAACGGCTGTCCTCCACGAGGAAGACCTGGTTGTCCGCGTCGCCGTTCGCCGCCTCCAGTCGCGCCCTGGTGGCGTAGCCGTGCGTCATCATGTGGATGTCGCCGTTCGTGGCGTCTTCGGAGTACGACCGGTAGTCGATGATCGGTGTGCCGGCGAGGCCCGCCCCGCCGAAGAGGATACGCCCGGTGCGGTAGGCGGCGTTCCTCGCGATCGGGTCCGCCGTGCTGCGCCGCCGCACCGGCTTGGCGTCGAGGTCCAGGCCCCCGATGCCCTCGTTGAGGTCGAGGAACTGCGCGGTGGTGATCGCGCCCGAGTTCAGCGCGGCCAGCCCGTACTGCACGCCCACGTTGTCCAGCGGCCGCCGGGCGAATCCGGTGGCCGGATCACGTCCGTAGACGTTGGCGGTGTGGTCGTACACGTCCGCGCGCGCCCCGCCGGGGTTGGCCTGCGGGTGGTAGCGCAGCTCCGCCGGCAACTCGGCGGGGAACTCGGCGACCGGGTCGAGCCGTTTCGCCCCGTCGCTGAGGTTGCGAATGCTCTCCCACCGCAGGAAGCCGGCGACCTGGCGCTGCTCCTCCCGGCTGAACGCGCCCGGCGCGACCTCGGTGAAATAGTGCTCAAGCAGCCGGGCGTCGAACAGCGTGATGTTCGTCGCGGACGCGACGTCGGGAAACGTCCGCCCGACCACGATGCCGTCCAGCAGGCCTGGGTAGTTGTCCGCGATCTGGTGAGCCTGGTAGGAGCCTCCCGAAGAACCCCAGCCGATGGTGAACAGCGGATCGCCGTAGTGCTCGACGAACCGTTCCTTGACCATCATCATCGTCTCGGCCGCGAGCAGGTCGTTGCAGTTGTTGCCGAAGACGTTCAGCGAGGCCGACGCGACCGCGTAGCCGCGACCGAGCATCTGCGGGTCCAGGACACCGCCGGTTGCGGTGCCCTGGGTGTACCAGCCGCGCCGGCAGCCGCCGCCGAATGTGTAGATGAGCCGGTCGTTCCAGCCGGGACTGTGCCGGTAGAACGTGGGTTGTTCCGTTGCCGGGTCGTGCAGCATGGAGATCTGGTAGATCGACCGGTTGAGCGTGCCGGTCTCGATCCGGATGAGGAACGGGACCGTCTCGCCGACGACGGTCGTCGTCCAGGCGAGGTCGTCGGGTCGGACCGTCGGATCCGGCAGTGGCCTTGTCCGGCCGGCGGTCGATCGGTACGCGTAGTCGACCCGAGTGGCCGCCGAGCAGTCGGCGTCGAGCGGATCACCGAGCGTGCCGCCGTCGACCAGCCGGAACAGCGCCGTGGTGCAGGCGTACGGTGATTCCTGCGGACCACTGATCACCGGTCCGGTGGCCGGATGGTTTGTCATGACGAGTTGGTCGCGCAGTGGCCCGACGGTCGCGACGAGGCGATTGTGCCCTGGGCGGAGCCGATCGACCAGGCCGGTGAGAGCGTGTGCGTTCGCGTCGGCCCGGAAGGAACCGGTGATGTCCGCGCCGTTCAGCGTGAGCCGTACCCTGTCCAACGGCTTGTCCCGCGGCACCGTCGCGGTGACGAGCACGTCGTCCGCCGTCACCAGTTCGGGCCGGGCCGACAGCGCCACCAGTCGCAGGCTGTCGTCGCCGGCCGCCGTTGCCGGTGCGCCTTGAGATGCGACCAGCGTGGCCGCGGCGACAGCGGTCAGGGCCGTGACCGCGGCGAGGACGGATCGTGGCCGGCAGTGCCGAGTGACAGGACGCATCGCAGGTATCCGTTCTCACGCGCCGACGGAGTAGACGGCGAACTCGGCCAGTTGGGTGTTGTGGCCCGGCGAAGTGGGGTACCACCCCTCGGTGATGCGCAGCCGCACGTAACGCGCTGCTGTCGGCCTGACCGCCGTGCGGGTCGCCGCATTCCGGGCGTCGTCCGCGACCGACAGCACGGTCGTCCACCGCGCGCCGTCCAGAGACGTCTGCACGTCGTACGACCGCGGGGCCCAGTTCTCCCGACCGCTCAACCCCACCGCACGCACCACCGTGGCCAGTCCGAGGTCGACGCCGATGACCTCCGGGGTCTCAGGCGTCGGGGCCTGTCCGGGCGTGTGACCGCCGGACACCCAGTACGTCGACGCCAGCCCGTCGGTCAGGAACGAAGGCGGATGCTGGTACTGGTAGCTCGACGCGAAAACGCGTGGATACGGGCTGCCCGTCGCGTTGAGCGCCAGGTTGTCGGAGTGTCGAAGCGTGACCTGCGCCTGCCCGCTCGCCCCGTTGGCCGCCTCCGCGTCGATGACGAGGACCGACGAGCCGGACCCGCGCTGACCGCTCAGCCGTACCAGCACCGTCGCCGACGACCGTCCGGGAATCCGCAGCGCCGGCCGGTCCAACGCTGCCTCGACGCCGTCGTCGGTCGTCACGTCGAGTGACACCGACACCGGTTTCGGGGAGTTGTTGGCGACACGGACCCGCGCCTGGTTGGTGCCGCCGGCGGCCAGCGGCAGCTCCCGCTCCAGGGCCTCCACCGCCAGGGTCGGCTGCCGGGCCTCGCGCGGCGTCAGGCGTACCGGCCCGAACAACCCGTAGTCCATGCGTGCCCGGCCGGCCGCGCCGGTGCCGGGTGCGACCCGGACGGCGTTGACGAGGGTCGACGCGACGCGCACCGTCAGGGTGTTTTCACCGGCCCGCAGATGGCGACCCACCTCGATATGCCCGAGGTCCTGCGGACTGCGCGCCGGGACGCGGGTGCCGTTCAGTGTCACGGTGACGGTGTCGACGGCGGTTCCCAGGTCCAGGTACGCCGTGCGGACCCCGTCCCACGAGTCGTCGAGGCTGAACGTCGAGGTGTACGTGCCGACCCCGGACACGTCGCCGAGGTCGACGTCGTATCCGTTCGCCGGCGTGATCGCCGACCACGGCGGCAACGCTCCCCGCTCGCCGGCGACCGGTTCGACGGCCGGAAGAGTGGTCTTGGCCGTGTCACCGGGCAGCCCCGACTCACCCCGGGACCAGCTCTCCACCTGGAGAGTCCAATCGTCGAGAAGCACGGTGCCCAACCCGGAGTTGCGGGCGACGGTCGGACCGTGCCCCACCGCGGCCGACCACCGGAACGTCTCGTCGTGGCGCGTCGACAGCGCGATGACCGCGGTATCGGAGGCCGCCAGGGCGACGTCGACGACCACGCCGTGCGGTGTCCGCCGGTAGTCGGCGAGCGGGGTGATCTCGCCGGTCCAGGTGTCCAGTTTGTACGGTCGCCCCTCACCCGTGAGCGTCAGTCGCTGTTCGGTCGCCCACGACCGCTGGTTGAACAGGTAGTAGTAGTCGGTGGTCGGGTCGGAGCGGCGGACACTCAACACGTCGGCGGACGGCGTGGCGTGCGCGGCGGCCGGCGCTATCCCGAGCCGGGCGAGCAGGGCCGGCACGGCGGCGAGGTCGGCGACCCGGTGCACGCCGCGCCGGGCGGCCAGCTGGGCGATCAGGCGACGCAGCTCGGCATCCCGTGCCGCGTGTGAGAGGCCCGGAGTCGACGAGGGCAGCTTGCCGACGAAGACGACCGGCAGCCCGTCCCGGGCCAGTTCGAGCAACCGGCGCGCGGTGTCCACCGCCATCGTCGTCTGATCCGCGAGGACGATCGCCTGGTACGCGCCGGACTCCGGGAACAGCCGCTCGTCCGACACCTTCGCCGAAGGCATCCGCAGGTGCGCCGGGCTGAGGTACTCGTAGGTGTAGCCCCGTTCGGCCAGCGGCGAGTCGCTCTCCAGGAGGGTACCCGGTCCGGTGAGCGTGGTGGCCGGTGATCGCAGGCCGAAGTCCTGTAGGTACAGGGCCACGTCGAAGGTCGGCTTACCCTGCCGAAGCACCAGTTGCAGCCGGGCGAGGTGGTCGTTGATCGCCCGGTAGTCCGGCCAGTTGGGGCCGCCCTTGGCACCCCACGCCTCGGCGAACGAGGTGTTGCCCCCGTACGACATGCCCGGCCACACCGCCTGGTCGGACGTCCCCTCTCCCTTGGTCAGGTACGGGTAGCCGTGCCACACCAACTGCGTCACGCCACCGGCGTACCCGCGGTACACCGAGCGCAGGTTGCCCGGCTCCCGCCAGCCGCCGGCGGTCGACGCCCAGACGTCGGCCCGCGCCGCGCAACACTCGCTGGACACCACCGGGGTGCCGTTCACGTGCGCGCCGACCGACACCAACCGGTAGGGCTCGATGTTGTCGTAGAAGACCAGCGACTCGCCCTCGGGCACGTCGACATGGGTGGCGGCCTGTGGCGTGTCGACGGGCCCGCCGTACGGCTGGCTCCGCAGCGCCATGCCGCGCTCGTTCGCCCATCGGCGTAACGGCACGAGCCGGGAGGCGATGTACAGGTCGTTCCAGGTCTGCCGGTAGTCGGTCCGGATACGTGCGCCGCTGCCGTCGGTGAAGTCGAAGAACGGTGCCGTGGTGAGGCCCCCGGCTCCGGCGTCGGCGAGCGCCGGGAGTACCGGGATCGGCGAGTAGCCGCGACGCCGCTCCCACTGGTCGGCGAAGTCCCACGTCCACTTCTGCGAGTCCCCGAGCTCGAGCGAGTCCTCGAAGAGGTCGACGCTGCCAACGGCGTCGAGCGCCTCCCGCACCGGCGGGGTGAGGATCGACGAGTCGTAGAACTCGGTTGTCGCCCGGACCCCCGCTGCGCTGAGGTGGTCGAGGAAGTAGTTCGGCTTGGTCGTGGTGAAGTTGTTGCGAAGCTGGCCGTCGCCGGTCTGGAAGAAGCCGATCAGCACATAGGTGTCGCCGGCGTCGCCGGGCACGTCGAGGCTCAGCGTTCCGTCGTCGCCGACGCTGCCGGTGAGGTCCCGCACACTGTCGCGGTGGAGCATCCGCGGACCGCTGCCCTGGCGGTCGCAGGCCGGGTCCGCGCATCGGGCGAGCAGCACGGCGACCGGGGTGCGCCGGGCACCGACCGGGGGTTGCGGGCGGTAGTTGGTCGGCAGGTCCCCGCCGTATCTCGTACCGCCCTTGACGAAGGTGTGCGAGAACACCAACTGTTGCGACGCGCGCGGATCGTTGACGTCGGTCACCGTGGGTACGATCGCCGGCCACCGTGGACTGATGGTGAAGTCCAGGGCCAGGTCGAGCTGGCCGGCGGTCTCCAGCATGCCCTGGACCTTCCGGGCCCAGAGTGGCGAGCCCCAGCCGTACTCCGCAAGGAACTCGGGGTCGAAGGCCCGCGGGCCGACGGCGGTGGTCGTGGCGACCTCCGCGCCGCCGGCGCCGACGGCCTTCATGTCGGCGAGCTCCGCGCGAAGCTGCTCGTCCTCCGTGAAAGCCATCGGCATCCACCAGCGATACTTCGGACGCACTGTCGAGGGGGGATCGGCGAATGTCCCGGCGGTCAGCCTGGGGGCGGAGCCGGCAGGCGCCGCCGACGCCGGCGCGGCGTGCGAGCCCGACGCGGCAGTCGGTGCGATCGCGACAGGGGGGCCGGCGAGCGCCGCCGCGAGGAGCGGTACAGCGACGAGGCGGCAGCGACGCTTACGGGACATTGCCAGTCTCCGATCTACTTGCCGGCCGGGACGAGGGCGTTCATCGGCAGGCGGGCGGTGAGGCCCGGGATGGCGGCCGTGTTACTGGTGCGCAGCCGGAACACCTCGGTCGTGGTCAGCGCGCGGTCGTAGACGCGGAACTCGTCCATGCTGCCGTGGAACCGGTTCGCCCCGTCGAGCCGCTGCCCCAGGTAGATGGGCGTGGGATCGTCGCCGTGGACCGCACCGGCGGCACCGGCGGCGGCGCCGACCCGGACACCGTCCACGAACAACGCCAGATTGCCCGCCTGACGACGCAGCACGACGTGGTGCCAGGCACCATCGGCGTACGCGCGGGCGGAGGTGACGCTCGCCGAACCCGTGCCGGTGGTCACCGTGCCACGGATCCGGTTGTTGCCAGGTTCGGCCCGCAGCCACACCTCGGGTGCGCCGTTGATGCCGTACGCCCAGAACAGCGCCTGGTCCCTGCCGGTCTCGCCGTACCTGATCCACGTCGACACGGTGAAGTCACCAGTGCCCAGCACCGGTGCGGTCCGGAAGGGCAACTGCACCCGGCCGCGCTCCCCGTCGAAGCGGAACGCCCGGCCGTACCGGCCGGCGGTGGTGGTGACGCCGTCGAACACCAGCGCCGACCGGCCCGGCACGTCCGAAGTGGTGGCCGGGGTGTGCAGGTCGCGGTCGTCGAGCCGGACGAAGGCGATCTCCGAGCGGTAGTCGGTGGCGCCGCGCTCGTAGAGCAGCCCGATGTCCCCGCCCGGCAGCTCCACCATGTCGGAGTAGCCGCCGTAGCAGGCGCACTCCTGCACCGTGGCGTCGCGGTCATTGGTCCCGTAGACCTGGAGGCCCTCGTCGGTCGCGTCGAGCGGGGTGTCGACGGACTGCCAGCTCAGCCCCTCGTCGAACGACGACCGGACGGTCGGGCGGATCCGCGGCTCCACGTTCACCGACGGCGCCATGGTCAGGATCAGGTTGTACGCGTCACCCTCGTCGGTGGCGCGCAGCCGCAGCGACGACGACTGGATGTTCGGCGCCTCGAACCCGGGCAGCAGCCTGAAGTCGCCGTGGTAGGTCGCCCCGCCGTCCTTGCTCGTCGCGACCGCCCGGTGTGGACGGACGTTCGGGTCGGCCTCCTCCTCGGGAGTGCCACCGACCCAGTTCTGCCGGGCCCACACCATGACGTCGCCGTTGGCCAGCTCCACCAGGCTGAGTTCCTGCGGGATCAGCCGGCGGTCGGCCGGGTAGTGCGCCCGGGCGCCCCGGTGCCAGGTGATGCCGGCGTCGTCGCTGTAGACGAGCATGGCGCCGAACCCCCCGCCGTCGTAGTTGACGCCCGCGACCAGCCGGCCGGCGTGCGCGCCACGGGTGAGCTGGATGGCGTGCACCGGTCCGGTCGCGTAGTGGCCCCAGGACGGGTCGTCCAGCTCGGTCAGCGGGCGCGGTGCACCCCAGGTCACCCCGTTGTCGTCGCTGTGCAGCACGTACGGGGTGCGCGGCGCGGTCCGGTGGTTGCTGCCGGGAGTGGCCGGGTCCACCGGGTTGTGCGTGCCCAGCAGCACGACCCGGCCGTCCGGCGCGCCGGCGGCCGGCGCGCCGGGCAGTCGCCGGTACACCACCGGGCCGGGGTTGCCGCGGGTTGCCGGCGCCACCGGGTCGCCCGGTTCGCCCCGTACCACCGTCTGCACCGGCAGCCATTGGGTGGCACCGGCGGGCAGCCGCCGGACCACCGTCTCGATGTTGGACTTGTCGGCACACGTGTGGAACCGGTGCTCGGCGAAGGCCAGCAACGAACCGTCCGCCGCTCGGACGATCGACGGAATCCGGTAGCACCCGGACGGGACGTTCGGGCTGGAGTACAGCACGGTGGTCGTCGCCGCGAACGGGTCGACCGCCGCGGCAGTGACGTCCGCCGCCGCGGTGACGTCCGCCGCCGCGCTCTGGACCGGTACCAGCGCCGCCGCCACGCTGACTCCGACGGCGAGCAGCGCCGCCCGGTATCTGGGTTTGCGATGGGCGTGCCTGCTACGGACAATCACGGTCGTCACTCCTCTTTCTCGGGGGGAACGAGGGCTTCTCGGGAAGACGAGAGTTCGCGTGGAGACGAGGATCAGCCGCCCGATGGGATGACGGCGTTCATCGGCAGGTGTGCGGTGCGGCCGGGAATGCCGTTGGTATTGCTGATCCGCAGCCAGGTCAGCTCGACCGTGCTCAGCGCGCGGTCGTAGATCCGGAACTCGTCCATCCGGCCGTGGAACCGGTTCGCCCCGTCGGGGCGCTGCCCGAGGTATATCGGTGTCGGGTCGCCGCCGTGGACGGCACCGGCGGCGCCGGAGCCGGAGTCGACCCGCACGCCGTCGACGAACAGGGCGACAGTGCCGCGCTGCCGGCGCAGCGCCACGTGATGCCACCGACCGTCGGCGTACGCGCCGTCGGACGTGACGGCCACCGATCCGGCAACGGTGGTCACCATGCCACGGATGCGGTCACTGCCCGGCTCGGCCCGCAACCACACCTGCGGCTCGCCGTCCTGGCCGTACGCCCAGAAGATGGCCTGGTCCCTGGTGTCGTCGTCGTACCTGACCCAGGTCGACACCGTGAAGTCGCCCGAGCCCAGCACCGGCGTGGTCCGGTACGGCAACTGGATTCGGCCCCGCTGCCCGTCGAACGCCAGCGCCCGGCCGTACACCCCATGGGTGGTGGTGACGCCGTCGAACACCAGTGCCGACCGCCCCCGGACGTCCACGGTGGTTGACGGGGTGTGCAGGTCGCGGTCGTTGAGCCGGACGAAGGCGATCTCCGAGCGGTAGTCGGTGGTACCGCGCTCGTAGAGCAACCCGACCTCACCGCCCGGCAGTTCCACCATGTCGGAATAGCCGCCGTAGCAGGCGCACTCCTCGACCGGGACGCTCCGATCGTTGGTGCCGTACACCTGCACACCTTCGTCGGTGGAGTGCAGTGGGGTGTCCACGCCCTGCCAGGTACGGCCCTCGTCGAACGAGGCCCGGACCGTCGGCCGGATCCGCGGCTCCTGGTTCACCGACGGCGCGGAGACGAGGATCCGGTCGTACGCGTCGCCCTCGTCGGTCGCGTCCGTCCGCAACGACGCCGACTGGATCGGCGGCGCCTCGAATCCGGGTAGGTTGGTGTAGCCGCTGTGGTAGGTCTCGCCGCCGTCCTTGCTGATCGCGATCGACCGGTGCGGCACCACGTTGGGGTCGGCCAGCTCCTCCGGGGTTCCCCTGTTGGTGTTCTGCCGGCCCCACACGAGAATGTCGCCGTTGGCGAGCTCGACCAGGCTCAGCTCCCCGACGTTCTGCTGGGCGGCGGGCGGGTACTCGACCTGGGCTCCCTTGTGCCAGGTGGTGCCGCCGTCGTCGCTGTAGGCAATCATGAGGCCGAACATCGAGCCGACGCGGTAGTTGACGCCGATCGCCAGCCGGCCCGCGTGCGCCCCACGGGTGAGCTGGATGCCGTGCACCGGTGCGGTCTGCATGTGGCCCCAGGACGGGTCGTCGAGTTCCTCGTACAGGCTGCGCGCCGGGCTCCAGGTCACCCCGTTGTCGTCGCTGTGCAGCAGGTACGGGGTGCGCGGGTAGCCCTCGTGGTTCTTGCCGGGGGTGGCCGGATCCACCGGATTGTGGGTACTCATCATCACGATCCGGCCGTCCGGGGCGCTGGTGGCCGGCGCGCCGGGCAGCTTCCGGTACACCACCGGTCCCGGGTTGCCCCACGTCGCCGGGCTCTCCAAGGTAGATCCCAGCACGGTCTCCGCCGGCAGCCACTGCGTGGCCCCGGCCGGCAGTCGGCGGACCACCAGGTCCATGTGGGACTTGTCGGCGCAGGTGTGGATCCGGCGCTCGGCGAAGGCCAGCAACGAGCCGTCCACCGCGCGCACGATGGCCGGGATCCGGTAGCACCCGGCCGGCACGTACGGGGTGGAGAACAGCACGGCGGTCTTCGCCTCCAACGGGTCGGTCGCCGCGACGGTGGCATCGGCCGCCGCCCGGACCGGTGTCAGTGCCGCCGCCGCGGTCATCCCGACGGCGAGCAGCGCCGCCCGGTATCGGGGTCTGCGAAGCAGGCGCCTGCGATGGATGGTCACGATCGTCACTCTCCTCGTGGGGGGATGAGGGTGGTCGTGCGGATCGAGCGTCAGGGACGGTGCCGTGCGACCTCGGCCGCGAACAGTTCCTGCCGGGCGGCACGGTCGTCGCCGGTGACCCGGCGGTGGGACGGAGCGGCAGGGTCCACATAGGTCGGTGGGGTGGCATCGTGCAGCGCCCACCGCGCCACGGCGTCGCGCATCCGCCGGAGCGCGTCGGCATGGACCGGGTCATCGACGAGATTGGCCAGCTCGTGCGGATCGGTGGCCAGGTCGAACAGGGCTTCCCCGGCGGCGTCGGACCACAGCAGCTTGTACCGCCCGGCGCGGGCCATCCCCGCGGCCTCCTGCCGGCGGTCCTCGGCGAAGACGCAGTCGTGCCCGGCAGCCGGATCGGTCAGGTCCTGGCCGGGCAGCGGCGTCGCCGGTGACACTCCGCAGGTCGCCAGGACCGTCGGGGCGACGTCGATCAGCGAGACCAGCCCGTCGGCGGTCTCGCCGCCGCGCTGGCTCCCTGGGAACTTGACCAGGAGCGGCACTTTCACCACCGGGTCGTACATCGGCCCGTCCTTGAGCAGCAGGTGGTGGAAGCCCAGGTACTCGCCGTGGTCCGCCGTGAAGATAATCAACGTGTCGTCGTAGAGCCCGCGTTGTCGCAGCGTGTCGAGCAGGAGTCCGACCTGGTGGTCCAGGTGCGAAATGGTGGCGTAGTAGTGCGCCATCACCCGCCGCAACAGCGGCAGGGTCAGCGGCTCAAAGTCGAAGTACCGCTGCCGGTACCGCTCGTCAGCGGGCGGGATCTCGTCCGTCCAACCTGGCAACGTCGTCAACGCCGCCGGGTCGTACATCGCGTCCCAGCCGGCGGGCGGGTCGAACGGGTGGTGTGGCTTGATGAACGACACGTGCAGGAGGTCGCCACCGCCGCCGGACCAGCCGGCCACGGCCTTCCGCGCCCGCTCGCCGATCCAGGTGGTGGAGTGCCACTCCTCCGGCAGGTCCGACCGGCCGCTGCCGTATGTCTCCCAGTACGACCGCGGTGCCGTCGCGCGGAACTCCTGCTCCTGGTCGACGAGATCGGTCACCGGTGCCAGCCCGGCCGACGCCAGTTCCCGGTGATAGTCGTCGTCGTACCGGCCGGGCCCGTCCTGCTCCGCCAGTTCGAGATGGTCGTATCCCACGTCGAGGTACGTCGGCGTGAAGTGCATCTTGCCGACCGCCGCCGTCCGGTACCCGGCCCGGCGCAGCGCCCGGGGAAAGGTGTCGATGCCGGGCGCGAGCGTGCACCGGTTCGTCCAGCCGGCATGCTGGCGGACGTGCAGGCCGGACAGCAGCGAGTACCGGGACGGGGTGCAGACCGGGAACGGGCAGTACGCGTTGCGGTAGCGGACCCCGTCACCGGCCAGCCGATCCAGGTGCGGGGTACGCACGTCCGGGTTGCCGGCCGCGCCGAGGCAGTCCGCGCGGAACTGGTCCGCCTGGATCACCAGTACGTTCGGCGCCATCAGCGGCCGCCGTCGACGCCGAACCCGAGCCGGGCCACCTCGGCTCGCAGCACGGCCATCTGCTCCGCGCCGAGTGACGGCAGCGGAGGCCGGCACGGTCCACAGTCGACGCCGAACACCGAGCCCAACGCCTTGAAACCGGTCAGCTCGCCGCCCGACCGCGCGGCCGCGTCGATGACCTGCTGCGCCCGGAGCTGATACTCCTGCGCCTTGGCCAACTCGCCGCGGGCCGCGTGGTCGAGCATCTGCCGGAAGAGTGGACCGGCGAAGTTGTACACCGAGCCGATCGCGGCCCGTGCCCCCCACTGCCAGGCGGCGAGCACCAGCTTGGCGACACCGACGAAGACCTCCTGCTCGCCGGCCAGGTGCAGGCAGCGCTGCAGGTCCACCATGTCGTTGGCAGCGAACTTGACACCGGCGAACGACGGAATCCTTTCCCGCGCCGCCAGCAGCACGTCGCTGGCCCGCAGGTGCACGCCGGTGATCGAGGGGATGTGGTAGTAGGTGAACGGCAGTGTCGGTGCGGCGTCGGCGATGGCTGCGCACGCGTCCACCAGCGCGTCCACCGTCTCCGGGCGGTGGAAGTACGGAGGGACCGCGGAGATCGCTTTCGCCCCCACCTGCTCGGCGTGGCCGGCGAGCTGGCGTGCCTCGGTGAGGCTGGCGTGTCCGACGTGGACGATGACGTCCAGCCGGCCGGCCGCGACCTCGCACCACCGCTCGACCAGCGCCATCCGCTCGGCCGTCGACAGCGCCGCGCCCTCACCGGCGGTACCGCCGACGAAAGCCGCCGGTGACCCCCATGCCAGTAGCGCGTCCGCCTGCTTCGCGACGGTGTCCAGGGCCAGCTCGCCGGCCTCGTCGAACGGCGTGAACACGGCGGTCAACAGCGCCATGCCCGGTCCGGTGGTGGAGTAGCGCAACCCTGTCATGGGGTTCCTTTCAGTTGGCCGGTGGGGCAGGTCAGGCCTTGGTGTTGACGAGAGTGACGAAGTCGCGGGGATCGGTGGCCAGGCCGGTGACCCGCTTGTCCAGCGCGAACAGCGACGGCTGGGTGGAGATCCCGATCGCCCAGGACTCGTCGGCCAGCACCTTGTTCAGCGCCTCGTACGCGGCCTTCTGGTCCGCCGGTGTGATCGCGGAGCCAGCCACGGCCACCGCGTCGACGTACGCCGGTGGCACCTTCTCGCGGAACGTCGTGTTCCCCTTGCCCGGCAGCATCTGCCGGCCCCGGGCGATCAGCGACGGGCTCTGCAGGTTGTTCGGCTGCGCGGCGACGGTGCACTGCAGCTTGCTGGCGAACAGTGCCTCAAGGTACGCGGCCTCCTCCTGCGGGGCGATCTCCAACTCGAACCCGATCTTCTTCAGGTCCGCCTGGATGATCTGCAGCACCTCCACCTCGGGAGTCCCCGATGCCACGCCCGCCACGGCCTTGCGTACATCACCGGACTGCGCCAGCATCGCGGCCGCGGCGTCCAGGTCGAATTTGTGCGATTCGAGGTACGCCGGGTCGAACGCGGGCGACGGCGGCATGAAGGCCGTGTAGATCGGGTCGCCGATGCCGAAGTTGACCTGCTTGATGATCCGTTCGCGGTCGATGGCCCGCGCCAGCGCCTGCCGCAGCAGCTTGTTGTCGAAGGGCGGGATGGTGGCGTTCATGAAGAACAGGGTCATCCGGCCGCCACCCTCCACCAGGGTGAACCGACCCTTCAGCCGCTCGGAGTGCCGGAACCGGATGTACGCGGCGCCGTCGACGGACCCCGACTCGAGCGCGGCCACCAACGCGTCCTCGTCGGTGAAGAACCGGTACTCGACTTCGTTGAGGTATGGCTTGCCCGCATCGTAGAAGTCGGCGTTCTTCGTCAGCTTCAGGCGCTGGTTGCGCCGGAACTCCCCGAGCCGGAACGCCCCGGAGCCGGCCGGCTCGTGTTCGAGCTGCTTCGGGGTGTTCTTGTCCGCCGGAATCAGCGGGAACGCGAACATCCAGTCGATGACGAGCGACTCCGGGGTGGGCCCCTTGAAGTTGACGCGTACGGTGCGGTCGTCCACCGCGGTGGCCGTCGCGATGAACGCGGACGGCTGCGCGAGGGTGAACGCGGTATCGGGGTTCTGCGCCCGCTTGATACCGGCGACGACATCGGCTGCGGTAACCGGCGCGCCGGAGTGGTACTTCGCCTGCCGCAGCGTGACGGTGACCGACGTGTGGTCGGCGGCGTGCTCCCACTTCTCGGCGCCGGCGGGGATGGCCTGGTACGTGCCGTCGGTCGGGTAGTCGACCAGGTACGTGTAGAAGGCGTGGATGTGAATGTCGGTGTTGGTCAGGTACGGGTCGAACTGCATGATCTTCGTCGTACCGAGCGTGAGCTGGCCGGTGCCGGCGTCGCCGCCGGCGCTGTCACCGGAGCCGCAGGCGCTCAGCAGCGGCGCGGTGGCGAGCGCACCGGTGGCCGCCAGGCCGGTCCGTAGCAGCGCGCGGCGGGAGATGAGGCGGGACTGTCGCGGAGAAATGCTCATTTGACGCCCTCTGAAATGGAGTGGGGGTAGATGTCAGGCGAGTCGAATACGCGGATCGAGAACGCCGTAGGCCACGTCCACCAGGAGATTCAGCAGCAGGAACGTGGCGACGACGAACAGCACCCCGCCCTGGACCAGGGCGTAGTCGCGTTCCCCGATAGCGGTGTAGAGCAGCCGTCCGAGTCCGGGGTAGTTGAAGACGGCCTCGATGACGACGGTGCCGCCGAGAAAGCTGCCGAGCTGGAGCCCGACGATGGTGACGGTCGGCAGTGCGGCGTTCCGCACGGCGTGCCGGCGGATCACGTCCCGTTCCGGTACGCCCTTGGCGCGGGCGGTACGGATGTAGTCCTTGCCCATCACCTCGCCCAGCGAGTTGGCGAGGAACCGGGCGGTGACGCTGGAGGTGTGCACGGCGATGGCGGCCGCCGGCAGGATGGTGCTGCGCAGTGCGGCACCGGGGTCCTGCCACAGCGGCACGAAGTCGCTGGAGGCGGGCAGCCACCGGAGCTGCACGGCGAGCACGATGATGAGCAGCAGACCGAGCCAGAACGCCGGCACCGCCAGGCCCACCGTGAGGTAGCCCTGCAGGACCCGGCCGACGACCGAGTACGGCCGCAGCGCCACGACGATGCCGACCGGCACCGCGATGAGCAGCGTGAGCACCAGTGTGAAGCCGGCGAGCTGCACGGTCGCCGGGATCCGGTCCAGCAGCTCGGTGAGCACCGGTTGGCCCGAGTAGTACGAGGCACCGAGGTCACCGGTGAGCGCGTGGCCGAGCCAGACACCGTACTGCGCCAGGAATGGCTGGTCCAGCCCCATCCGGGCGCGGGTCGCGGCCAACTCGGCCTCGGTCGCGTCCGCGCCGATCAGCACCGTGGCCGGGTCGCCGGGCAGCAGGAACACGAAGGCCCACACCGCGACCGAGCCGAGCAGCAGCACCACCGCGAACTGCATCAGCCGGCGTACCAGGTAGCCGTACATCTACACCGCTCCTCTGCCGATGCCGCGCGCCGCCGCGCGCGGCCCGCCGCCACCGACCGCAAGTTGCAGGCCACGCCCGATCCGTTCCAGGAAGAACACGGTGGCGGCCAGGCAGATCCCCGGGAACAGCCCGTAGGTGGGGCTCTGGTACAGGTACGAACGGGCGTCCTGGAGCATGCCGCCCCAGGACGGTGCCGGCGGCGGGGTGCCGAGCCCGAGGAAGCTCAGCCCCGCTTCGATCACGACCGCCATCGACGCGGTGATGACGAACTGGACCATGATCGGACCGAGCACGTTCGGCAGTACGGTGCGGGCCATCGTGTCCGGCGTGCTCGCGCCCATCCCACGGGCCGCCAGCACAAAGTCGCGCTCGCGCACCTCCAGGGTCGCCACCCGGGTCAGCCGGGCGAACTCCGGTATCGCGCCGATCCCGATCGCCAGGATCAGGTTGAGCCGGCCCGGCCCCAGCACCGCGATGATGACCAGCGCGAGCAGGATCCCGGGCACCGCCAGCAGCAGGTCGACCACCCGCATCGCGACCGTGTCGGCCCACCGCCCCAGATACCCGGCGACAAGCCCCAGCGGGACCCCGATGCCCGCGCCGACCGCGGCGGCACCGGCCGCGACGAGCAGCGACGCACGAGCGCCGTGGATCATCCGGGAGGCGATGTCCCGGCCGAGCTGGTCGGTGCCGAGCAGGTGCGTCCCGGACGGGCCGAGCAACGGCTCACCGCCCTGCACGGCCGGGTCGAACGGGGCGACGACCGGCGCGAGCAGCGCCAGCACCGCGAGCGTGGCCAACCCGACCGCACCGACGACGGCGGACCGGGACCGGGCGAACCGGCGCGCCGCGGCCAGCCGTCGCCGTTGGGGCGCGACTGTCGGAGCCCCGGCGGGTGGCGCACTCATGCCGTCACCTGCGGTACCAGATCGGGGACTTCGTCGGCGAAGTGGCAGGCCGTGTGTCCACCGGCGACGGGACGGAGCAATGGTTCCTCCTCGGCACAACGGGCCGCCGCGATCGGGCACCGGGTGCGGAAGCGGCACCCCGACGGCGGGTTCACCGGACTGGGGACGTCACCGCCCAACGGCACGCGGCGCCGGGTCTCGCGGCCGACCGGATCCGGTACCGGCACCGACGCCAGCAGCGACCGGGTGTACGGGTGGCGCGGGTCGTCGTACACCCGGGTCACCGGCCCGGACTCGACGATCTTCCCGAGGTACATGACCGCGACCTGGTCGGCGACCTGGCGGATGACCGAAAGATCGTGGCTGACGAACAGGTACGCCATCCCCGACTCCCGCTGCAGGTCCGCCAGGAGGTTCAGCACCTGCGCCTGCACCGACACGTCCAGGGCGGACACCGGCTCGTCGAGGATCAGCAGCCGGGGCTGGGACGCCAATGCGCGCGCGATCGCCACCCGCTGCCGCTGGCCGCCGGAGAACTCCGCCGGGAACCGGTCGACGTGCTCAGGCCGCAGGCCCACCCGGCTGAACAGCTCGCGCACGTCTTCGCGGCGCCGCGCGCGCGGTAGGCGCTGGAGCCGTAGCGGCTCGGCAACGTTGTCGCCGACGGTCAGGCGCGGGTTCAGCGACGCGTACGGATCCTGGAAGACCATCTGCGCGCGCCGCCGGATCCGCCGCAGGCCGGCCCGGCCCGCCCGCCCGACGTCGTCGCCCTCCACCAGGACCTGGCCCCCGGTCGGATCCACCAGCCGCAGGACTAGCCGCGCGAGCGTGGTCTTGCCGCAGCCGGACTCGCCGACCAGGCCGAGCGTTCCCCCGGCCGGGATGCGCAGCGATACCCCGTCCACCGCGTGCACCCAGGCGGTCGCCCGCGCGAAGACCCCGGATCGCACCGGGAACCGGCTCACCGCGTCCCGGACCTCCAGCACCGGCACGCCGGACTCCGGTGCTGCCTCGCCGGCACCGGCCGGCGTGGCCACCAGCTCCACCGCGTCGCTGCTCAGTGCCGGCGCGCCGTCCCCCGTTCCGGGCCTCGCTGCCGCCTCGTCGGGGAAGTGACAGGCGCTCGCACCGGTGCCGGCGTCGTCGGCCCGCAACTCCGGCCGGGTCTGTACACAGGCGCTGCGGCCGTGGGCGGTCGGGCAGCGCGGCGCGAACGCACAGCCCGGCGGCATCTCGGTGAGGTCGGGCGGCTGGCCCGGGATCGGAAGCAGCCGTTCCGCCGTGCTGTCGAGCCGGGGCAGCGCGCGCATCAGGGCGGCGGTGTAGGGGTGTCGCGGCCGGGTGAAGACCGACGTGACGTCGCCGGTCTCCACGATCCGGCCGCCGTAGGTCACGGCGACCCGGTCGGCAGTCTCGGCGACCACTCCGAGGTCGTGGGTGATCAGCACGACGCCGGCACCGGTCTCCTCCCGCGCCAGCCGGAGCACGTCGAGGATCTGCGCCTGGACGCTCACATCCAGCGCCGTGGTCGGCTCGTCCGCGATCAGGACCTTCGGGCGGTTGGCGATCGCCATGGCGATCATCACCCGCTGGCACATTCCCCCGGAGAACTGGTGGGGATACTGGTCGTAGCGGGCCCGCGGGTGGGGCACGCCCACCATCTCGAGCAGCTCCACCACGCGATCCCGCGCCGCGCTGGCGGACAGGGCCCGGTCGTGCACCCGCAGCGCCTCGGCGATCTGGTCGCCGACCCGCTGAACCGGGTTGAGGGCGGAGATGGCGTCCTGGAAGACCATTGCCACGTCACGCCCGAGTCGCCGCCGCAGCTCCGCCTCCGGCAGGCTCAGCAGATCCACGTCGGCGAGCATCACCTCGCCGGAGACCCGCCGCAGGTTTGCCGTCTGGAGCAGGCCCAGCGCGGCGAGCACCGAGACGCTCTTGCCCGACCCGGTCTCTCCCACCACGCTGAGCGTCTCGCCGCCGTAGACGTCGTAGCTCATCCCGTCGACCGCGCGCACCACGCCCGCCGGCGTCGAGAACTCGACGACCAGGTTCCGCACGCTCAGCACCGGCTGGCCGGTACCGCGATCCGGCACGACGGGCATGGCGCCGCTGCGGGCGATCGCGTCTCGGACCACACCTTCCAGGGCTCCACCTGACACCGACGGCCTCCTTCGCGCCGAATTGCCGGCGCGTTGCTGCAAGATGTCCTACAGATTTCGCTACCGTAGGCGGCACCCACTAGGGTGTCAAGAGTGGCAAGATATCCTACAGGTTGGCGTGAACGGAGGTCGATCGAGAGCGTGGCGACTCGGCAGGACGACGTGCAGCCGGAGTTCCGGCGGCTTGGTAACACCCCTCCGCTGCACCAGGTAGTGCAGCAGGAGATCAGAAGCTACATCCTCAAGCAGGGACTGCGCCCCGGTGACCCGCTCAAGCCGGAGTCCGAACTGGCCCGGCTGTTCGGGGTCAGTCGCAACTCGGTCCGCGAGGCGGTCAAGGCGCTGGAGTCCACCGGCGTCCTGGAGACGCGTCGCGGCAGCGGCGTGTACGTGTGCGACTTCTCCTTCACCCCGCTGCTCGAGCACCTCCCCTACGGTCTCATGCAGGACTATCGCGCCCTGCGAGAGCTGGTCGCGTTGCGGAAGACCCTCGAAGCCAGCCTGGTCGCCGACGCGATGCGGGCCATGTCGCCCACCAGCGTCGCCGCGCTGCAGGAGAACCTGGAGACGATGCGCAGGCTCGCCGAACAGGGGGAGGGCTTCGCCGAGCAGGACCGCCAGTTCCACCAGTTGATGTTCCGCGATCTCGGCAACGGGATGCTACTGAGGCTCTTCGACCAGTTCTGGCTCGCCTTCCACGCCGCGGCGCCCCCGTCGCGCGGTCGCACGCCGATGGATGCCTACCGCGGCCACGCCGACATCCTCGACGCGATCCTCAGTGGCGACCCGGACCGGGCACGTGCGGCGATCCAGGACCACTACATCGGCATCGAGTCCAAACTCACCGAAGACCCGCCGGCGGAAACGCCGCCGCCCGCAGAGAAACCCACGCAGTCAGGTTCCGCCCCGACATTGGAGGTTTGACCGTGAGATCCCGCACGCTGTGGATCAGACTGTCCGTACTGCTGCTGATGGCCAGCACGTTGCTGGTGGCTCCGCCGCCGACATCGTCCGATGCGGCGATCCCCAACCCGACAGTGCTCTTCACCCGAGGCATGGGTGGCTACGACTGCATCCGGGGAGCCAAGCTGGTGCCCGCCCGTGACGGCACTCTCATCGCCCTCGGCAGTGCGAAGTACCGGAACAGCACGGGAGAGTGTCCGGATCTGACCCACACCGACATCGTGATGCGGCGGAGGTCCCAGAACGGCACCTGGGGTCCGCTGGTGAAGATCCGCTCCAACCCCAAGGGTGACGGCAGGATGCTCTCCGCGACCCCCGTCGTCGACCAGCGCACCGGCAACATCATGCTGTTCGTCCGCGACGGTTCGGACACCGATTTCGACGAGTCCGTGTCGTACGTGCTGAGCAGCGACGACAACGGCGCGACATGGCCGGAGACCGCCAGGTACGCGTGGGTGACCCGACCCGGCCCCAGCCACGGCATCCAACTGGAGCACGGACCACACGCCGGGCGGCTGGTCGTCGCCATGTGGCTCGACACGACGCCCCAGAAGACGCAGTTGATCTACAGCGACGACGGCGGCGTGAGCTGGACCCGTGGCGCCACGTCCACCGGGGAGTGGTCGGGCGAGCCGAGCATCTTCGAGCGCAACGACGGCGCCATCTACGTCATGGCCCGCAACCAGGGCGCCGAGGACCTGGGCGACACCAAGACCTTCGGCATCAGCGCCGACGGCGGCGAGACGTTCACCGGCCCGTTCCAGGTCGTCGACAACCTGGTGGCGCCGAAGGTGTACGGCACCGTCCTGCGCCTGCGGTCCACCCTGGACGGTGACAGGTACAACCGCGTGCTCTTCTCCTCGCCCGTCGAATACCGAGAACGGGCCGGGAGTAACACGAAGGACCGCCATCGGATGGTGATCCGGTCGAGCTACACCGAGGGCCGCACGTGGCAGGGCGTGAACGCCCCCGACAGCCAGACGATCCACACCGGCCCTGCCAGCTATTCCAGCATGGCGGAGCTGCCCGACGGCAGGATCGCCTTGGCCTTCGAAGCGGGCAACGAGGGACAGGTGTCCCACCACGAGGTCCGGTTCACCACGTTCACCGAGGCGGACCTCGGCCTGCCCGACAGCTACTCCGGCGGCACGGGTACCCCGGACACGTCCGGGCTGGGCAACACGGCCCGCATCCGGGGCACGACCCACGGCGGCGACGGCCGGTTCGACGGGGGCGTGACCCTCGACGGGGTCGACGACCACGTGCAGGTGCCGTTCGCGGAGTCGCTCGCGGTCGACGACGCGGACTTCACCGCGATGGCGTGGGTGAAGTACACCGCCACCACAGGCAACCACCCGATCTTCTGGGCGTACGGCGTCGGCGACGTCCATTCCCAGATGTGGCTGCGGGCCGAACCGGGGAGCAACCGCATCCGGGGCCGCGTCCAGAGTGGTGCCAACGGCGGCTCGGTGATGTCGAGCAGGGCCTACAACGACGGCAGGTGGCACCACGTCGCGTTCCAGCGACAGGGCAGCACGTTACGGTTGTTCGTGGACGGCGCGCTCACCGGCACCGCCACCGGTCCGACCAGCACGGTCAGCCCTGGCCGCCCCTTCCAGATGGCCGTCGGGCAGCGAATCGACGGTGCCCAGCACTTCGCCGGATCACTGGATGAGGTTCGGCTCTACCAGGGGGCGCTCACCGAGGCCGAGATCGGCCGCATCCACGCCACCAACGCCGTCAACGTCCCCGGCGCACTGTTGCGGCTGCCGTTCCATCCGAACTTCAAGACCACCGACGACGCCTCGGTCAACGACAACGACGGTTTCGTCCGGCAGGCGGTGTCCGGTCCCGGCAAGTTCGGCAACGCGATGACCTTCGACGGCGTCGAAGACCGGGTCCACATCCCGTACAGCAACGCGACAAACCTCGGATCATCCCAGTTCACTGTCGCCACCTGGTTCAAGTACTCCGGCGGCACCGCCAGGCAGACACTGCTGTGGGGCTACGGCGTCAACGAGGCGAGCAGCCAGTTGTGGGTCCGCGCCGACCCCGCCAACAACACGATCACCGCTTCAGCCAGAACCCCCGACGGCGTCGTCCGCGTCGACACCGGCAACGCATACGCCGACAATGCCTGGCACTTCCTCGCCCTGCGCCGCACCGCCAGCCAACTGATCCTGTCCGTCGACGGTGCAGACGTCGACACCGCACCAGCCCCGACGGGATCGCTCACCGCCGGCTACCCGGACGGCGTTCGGGGCATCCACCTCGGCGAGAAGCTTGACGGCACCGACACGTTCACCGGTGGCCTCGACGAGTTGCACGTGTACACCCGAGCGCTGTCGGTCGCCGAACTCGACGCGATGCGCACCAACAACACCACACCTACCAACGGACTGGCCCTGCACCTTCCGCTGAACGACACCACCGACCCGACACCCTGATCCAAGGCCACATCGCTCGGAAGCGGCGAGCGCGTGTCGGGTGGACACGGCCGTACCTTCACCGACTTCGGAGGTACGGCCGTGTTCGGTCGCCGATCCCGGCGAGCAGGCCGACCTCACTGCCGAGCGACCCGAGATGGCACCCGGTTGCCGACATCCGAGGTGGTCGTTGGCAGTGTCTGGGTTGTCGTGGGTGCGGGCGGCCATCCGGTACCGGTTGCCGCCCACCCGGTGAGATGAAGGGGACCGATCGGAAATGGACAGTCGCGGGCTGAACGTGGTGCTCCTGGGCAACCGGACGCCGACGTGACGGTCCTCCGGTTGGGCCCGGACGCCCCGGGGATCTGGCGGGGAAGCCTGGCCTGGACCGGGGAGGATGGCGCCTGGCAGCCATGGCGGCTGCCACCAGACCGGGTGGACACCGCCCACGCCCCCGACCTCGTCGTGCGGGCGCGGATGGCAGCCGGCGTCCGGGCGACCGTCCGCACCGACGCGACCGCGCTGGAGCTGCGGGTCATCGCGCTGGACGACGAGGTGGCGCCGGTTGACGTGCTCGTGGACGGCGCGCTGTGGCGGCGAGAGCCGCTGGCCGCTGGAGCCACGACGAGCCGCGTCACGTTGCCACCCGGCACCAAGGTCGTCGAGGTCTGGCTGCCCCAGTACGGCGAGGTCCGGGTCGGCCCGCTGATCCTGCACGGCGCCACCACCGCCGACCCCACCGGCGACGACGGGGACTTCCGCTGGGTCACGTACGGGAGTTCGATCACTCAGTGCCGTACGGCCTCGGGGCCGAGCGAGACCTGGCCCGCCCTGGTGGCCCGGCGCCTCGGGTGGGATCTGACCTGCCTCGGCTTCAGCGGGGAATGCCACCTCGATCCGATCGCGGCCCGGGCCATCGCAGACACCCGCGCGAACCTGATCTCGCTGTGTCTCGGGATCAACGTCTACGGTCGCGGGAGCTTCGGCCCCCGTACCCTCGCCGGCCAGGTGTCCGGATTCATCCAGACGGTCCGCGAGGGCCATCCCGGGGTACCCATCGTCGTGATCTCGCCGATCACCTCGCCGAGCCGCGAGCGGCTGCCTAACGCGGCGACGATGACCCTCGAAGACGTACGCGGCGCTGTCGCCAACGCGGTGACCACCCTCCGACTCCGTGGCGAGGCGCGGCTGCATCTCGTCGACGGCCCGAGCGTGCTCGGACCGGACGAGGCCCACCTGCTGCCCGATGGCCTGCATCCGAATGCGGACGGCTACCGTCTCATGGCCGAGCGGCTCGCTCCCCTCCTCGCGCACCACGGTCACGCCGCGGACGCATGACCCCGCACGTCCAGGTTCGGCCAACTCGAACCGGGCGCCGACGCGGCCCTCGACACGCAGTACCAGGTGCGCTCGTGCCGGACGGGCGGTAAGCGCTGCTGGCCGTCGGTGCCGGTTGGCTGGCCGTCGACGCCTACGCCGCGCTCGGGCACACCCTGCACCGCGACCGTCCGGTCGACCGACGGGGCAGCGTCCGGCGCTCGACCGTCCACCTTGGCCGGTCGGGCATCACGGGCCGGCGGATCACGCAATCGCTGTTCCAACGCCGACTCGCGCTGATGACCCTGGACGCGACAACAGCCGCCGGCCGGGGTCACTACTCGACAGTCGACGCGGATCCGTACGGGATCCTCGACGTCGCCGGCGCCGCCGTCCCCGGCGTGCTGCGGTCGTTCCTGTTGCGGCCGGACGGGTCGCCCATGCCTCTGCCGGACCTTCAGGACAAGCGGATGTGACCAGCGTGGCGCCAGGGTCAACGCGGTCTCAGCTCCACCGCTGGTGCGCGCGCGAGCGGCCGTACGCGGCGAGGGCGTGGAAGGCGGCCTTCGGCGTCCACGAGCCGTCCGGCAGCACCCGGACGATCCCGCGCGCGGCCAGGTCGAAGTCGCGCTCCGGGTCGTCGGTGGTCGGCAGATGCCGGTTCGCGAAGGTGTACACGAACGCCGCCTCCACCCCGCCGGCCTCGTAGTCGCGCAGCAGGTCCACGATGTAACGGGCCTGGCCCTCCTCGTCGCGCTCCAGCCCCGCGGTGAGCTTCGCGGCGCGGCCGTACTCGTCGTACGTCACCGGCTCCGGCCCGCCCGCGACGTCGGCCGCGCCCCGGAACGTGCAGCAGCCGAACTCGGTCGCGGCGTAGGGCTTGCCCTGCCCCACCGCGGCCGCCAGGGTCTGCGGGAACGCCGCGGCGTTGGTCGCGTCGCGGTAACCGGCGTCGCTGGCGATGATGTCGAACGGCGCCCAGTCCACGGCCTCCAAGGGGATTGCGGCGTAGCCGACGGGCCCTCCGAACCGCTCCCGCACCGCGGGCACCGCCTCGGCGAGGAAGTCGCGCACCGCGGCGCGCGCGGCCGGGACCGCCTCCCGCATCCGCATCGGGTCGCTGAACAGTGCCATGCGCTCGGCCAGGTCGCGGCCGGGCAGGAAGCCGTCGGTGAACATGGCGATCTCGGAGCCGGTGAGGTACACGACCGACGCCCCGCTCTGCCGTATCCGCTCGGCCCGCTCCGCGCCGTCGAGCACGAACGCCAGGAGCCCGTCGCGGTCGAGGCCGTTGGTGAACGGGCAGTACCACACCTCGAGCCCGGCCTCGGCGGCGAATCCGGCGGTCAGTTCGAGCCGGTCCTGGACCCCGCCGGTGATGCGCACCGCGTCGCAGCGCAGTTCGTTGCGGATGACGCGCAGGTCGCGCCGCACGGTCTCGGGGTCGAACGGCTCGTGGGTCGTGGACCCCGCGCTCACGAAACCGGTGTCGTAGTTCATGCCGAAGACGCGCATCGGACGGCTCCCCCGTTCGTAGGGTACTGGACGTACCCTATAGGGTACGTCCAGTACCCTGCAAGACGTGAGCACGAGGCGCCGGGGCGAGGAACTGGAACGGGCGATCCTGCACGCGGCGGCGGAGGAGCTGCGCGAGTCCGGCTATCCGGGGATGACCATGGACCGGGTCGCCGCCCGGGCCGGGACCAACAAGAACGCCATCTATCGCCGGTGGCCGCACCGGGCGGCACTGGGCATCGCGGCGTACCGTCACCTGTCCGACGCCGTGATGCCGAACCCGGACACGGGCACCCTGCGGGCCGACGCGCTGGAGATGCTGCGGCGGACCAACGAGACGTGGTCGTCACCGCACGGGGCCATCCTGCGCGGGTTGCTCGCCGCCGCGGCCGACGACCCCGAACTGCTCACCCTGATGCGGGAGCGGTCCGGCGCGGACACCATGGACCGCGCCTGGCTGGCGGTGCTGGAGCGCGCCGTGGCCCGGGGCGAGGCACCCGCCACGGCCGCGCACCACCGGGTCGCGACGACGCCGATGATGCTGCTGCGCGCCGAATACGCGATGCGCGGCATTCCCGCCGTGCCCGACGAGGTGCTGGTCGAAATCGTGGACGAGGTGTTTCTACCGCTCGTGCGCGGCCGCGGCTGAACGCGGCCGGCGGCCGTCCGAAGGCTGGTCGGCCGCCGTACCGGTCCGGCGTCGGGCTCTCGTCCTCCAGCGCCCGGATCACCCCGGTGGACGTCGACCGCACACACCGGTGCGGGTTCTGGCGAGCCCTCTCGGCACCCTTACCCTGGCGCGGTTCACCCGCCGTATTCCGGCACCGGACCGGCCGCCCAACGGTCGTCCGGGTGGCCCCGCTGGGCAACCGGCGTGGGGCGGGCGGTTCGGGCGGCGCAAACGTCTGTGGTGGTGGTCGTGGTGCGGGACGGGCGGCCGGCCGGGCTCAGGTGCGGAACGGTCCGGTCACGCAGTATGTGATGCCGCCGGAGGAGGAGCCCGAGGTGCCGCGCTGGGACGAGAAGTACAGCCGATTGCCGGCCGGGGTGAACGCGGGACCGCAGATCTCCGACGAGCCCTGGCCGGTAATCCGCAGGAACACCGAGATCTTGTCGTCCGGCGTGATCATGCAGATCTCCATGTTGCCGCCGTCCTCCGCGACATAGAGATCGCCGAACGTGGAACCAGTGATGTTGTCCACGCCGGTCAGCGGCGCCGCGCCGGGACTGACCAGATTGTCGTCGTAGGCGAGTTCGTAGGTGTTGCTGCCGAGGTTGAGCTGCCAGACCCGGTTGTCGCCCTTGGTGGTGAACCACACCGTGTTGTTGGAGTAGTAGCAGCCCTCGCCGCCGTTGAACGACTTGGCCCCGGAGACCTGCGACCGGGTCGTGGTCGGGGAGCCGTCCGGGTCGGGCACGGCGGCCCAGCTGAACGAGCCGGAGGTACCGCTGCCGGCGACCAGCACCTGCAGCCTGCCCGTGGAGAGATCACCCCAGGTGTCCGGGATGTATCGGTAGAACTTGCCGTTGCTCTCGTCTTCGGTGAGGTAGATGACCCGCCGGTCCGGGTCGGCGGCGGCGGCTTCGTGCTTGAACCGGCCCATCGCCGGGCGGACCACGGCGGTGCCGCCGAGCGGGTAGGTTTCCCATACCCGACCGAGGCTGACCTCTTCGCAGGACAACCAGGTGTTCCAGGGCGTCCTGCCACCCGCACAGTTGTTGGTGGTGCCGGAGAGGATCCGGGACGCTCCGGTGACGGCTCCGGTGGAGTCGAAGAGGATTCGGGACGCACCGCCGCCGGAGCCGGCGCTGGTCTCGGAGTTGGACACGTAGATCCAGCCGTTACCGTTGGCGAAGACCGCACCGCCGTCGGGGGCGTTGTGCCAGGTGTACGAGGTGCCCGGGACGACCTGACCGGAACGGGCGACGATCTGGCTGGTGAAGCCGGCCGGGAGCTGAATGCCGTGTCCGTTGGCCGCCAGCAGCGAACCGTACGGGCCGGGCGCCACCTGCGCCGGTGCCGCGTACGCCGCCGACCAAGCGGTGAACGGCAGCGCTACCGCGCCGGCTCCGAGTACCGTGGCACGGAGCATGTTACGCCGATCCATTGTGGACCTCCTTCTGGGCGGGTCCGACGAACGTAACGGCGTGTGCTTTCGCGGAGCCGGTACGTAAGTGAACGGCTGCCGTCGACGCATCGACGTTCTCCGACCCGGAATCCCCCGCTGGGGTGTACGCCGATCGCGCTGGGTGGCGGCCACCCGCAAACGCGCCGTCACCGCCTGGCCGGATAGACAAGACCGGGACACGATTAGTGGCCAAGCAGCGAGGCCCCGCCAGCGACCGCGACCAACCTCATCCACCGGTACGCGGGCGCCCCCGTCGAGCCGGCGGCTGCCGGCGCGTGCCGGAGCCTGCGCCGGCAGGCCGGTGGTTACCGGATCGTGGTCGCCCCGGATGCCCTCGACCCGGCCACCTTTCGGCAGCTACGCAGAGCAGGCGCGGCGGGCCGCAAGGGCCGGCCCGGGTTCGTGCAGCCTCACCGCCGGGATTTCAGCACGGCGATCTCGGGCCACGGGTCCAAGCCGTGCTCGACCAGCCAGCGGACCGCCCGCAGGCTTCGCAACGACCACCACGCGCGGATCACGTCGAGGTCGATGTCGGTGCCATGGCCGGTGATGACGTCGCCAAGGTGCTCCTCGTGTCCGAGCGTCAAGCTGCCGAGGTCGTACAGGGCATCGCCCTGGCCCGCCTCGGACCGGTCGACCACGCCGGTGATCTCGTCAGTGTCGACGGACACGTGGGTGACCTGCAGGTCGCCGTGCGTGAACACGGCCGTTCGCCTCACCGTTCTGTCGGCTTCTTCGGCCGCGCTGCCGGCGCTCGGCCGAGCAGCGGCGTCTCTGCCTGGTCGGTTGCGCTCAGCAGGGCAGCGATGGGCGTCCTGTGGGGGCGACCACACTGGGTCCATGGAATACGTCGGCCAGGTGCCAGCCCCGCCGCTCGACCGGCTCGTCGACGACATCTACTGCCTGACCGGGGTCCCGCGGTACCGCCGGATGAACGTCCCGCCGATGCCATCGGCACACCTGTTCATCAACCTGGGCGAACCCATCCGGGTCTGGGATTCCGATCCTTCGGTGCCGCCGACGCTGTTCACCGATGGCTGGTTCATGGGCGTATGGACCAGGCGGTTCCTCGTCGAGTACCCCACCCGGGTGCGGCTCGTCGGGGTGCACTTCAAGCCTTGGGGGATTTCGCCGTTCGTCGACATGCCGGCGACGGAGCTGCGGGACCGATGGGTGCCGGTCGACGCCGTCTGGCACCGGTCCTTGGACCGGATTCGCAACCAGGTCAGCGACGTCGCATCGGCCACGGAGACGCTGCGGGTGCTGGAGGAGGAGCTGCGATCGCGACTTGCTGAGGCACCCTCCGGCGGTCTCGACCTGGTACAGCACACCGGCGGGCGGTTGGAGACTTTCCACGGCGCGGTCTCGGTCGGCGCGCTGGTCGATGCCGCCGGGGTGAGCGGCACCCACCTGGCCAGGCAGTTCAAGTCCCACGTCGGGGTCACCCCGAAGCGGGTGGCGCGGATCTACCGATTCGCGCGGCTGATCCTGTCCGTGGACGCCCCGCGTCCGGTCGACTGGTCACAGCTCGCCCAAGCGGCGGGCTACTTCGACCAGGCCCACTTCAGTAGGGAGTTCAAGGACTTCACCGGCCACACCCCGACGGAATACCTGGCCCTGCGGCGCCGGTTCCCGGCCGAGCAGGGGTTCCCGCCAGACAGCGGTCCGATGCCCGCTGTTTGATTTTTTACAAGCCCGGTCGCCCTGGGGCGACAAAGATAATGGGGCGAATGCGCAAGACGATTCGAGGAGAACCTGTGGGCACGGTGATAATGCACAACGTGGTGTCGCTGGACGGCTTCATCGCCGACGAGAACGACGACGTCGGGCCACTCCACGATTGGTACTTCAACGGCGACACGCCGATCACCGAAGGCGGCGAGCAGCAGTACGATCACTCCGGAGTGGGAAGCCGCTTCAAGGTCTCACATGCGTCGGCGGAGTACGTCCGGACGATGTGGGATGGCATCGGCGCGATCGTGATGGGCCGGCACCTGTTCGATCTGGTCAACGGCTGGGAGGGTCATCCGCCCGCGGGCGACCACGTGGTCGTGGTGTCCCACCGGCCCAGGCCCGCGGGCTGGCACCCCGAGGCGTCGTACCACTTCCGCCATGACGTGACCGCTGCGATCGACAAGGCCAAGGAACTCGCCGGGAAGCGGGACATCGCCGTGAGCGCCGGCAATGTGGGTGGCCAGATCTTCGGCGCAGGACTCGTGGACGAGGTGGCAATGGATGTGGTACCCGTGGTGTTCGGGTCGGGCAAAAGGTACTTTGGCGGCATCGACCGGCAGCATTTGCTGGAGGATCCCCACGTGGTCGTCCACGGCGATCGGGTACTGCACCTGAGGTTCAAGATACGCCGATAGACCCCGCCGGGGTGCGACCTACGCTCCTCAGTGGATGCCGGAGATCGCGGCGGGTGTGCGGCTGTTGGCGCGTCCGGCGGCTTGGGTGTCCGTACTGTTGATCTGTTGTCTTGGCTGCAAGCCAGTGTCACGAACCCCGTCCGCTCTGGTCTGAACCGGAGTTGTGGCGCAATGAACCTTCCTCAACCTCCCCTGCGGTCCGGGACCGCAAGGTCGGACGCGCTGCGTGACCACCGCTCGGTCCAGTTGAAAAATGCTCAAATGTCCAGCAAGAGCCCCGGCCGGCGCCGGCGTCGAAGCGTCATCGGCGTCGATGCCCACGAGCACGTCCACGTCGCCGTCGCGCTACACGACATCGGCACCGCCGCCAGCGGCGACCACCTGCAATACCGGACCGTCCTTAGGAGGGCATCCCCCCGATGACAGCCGACGATATCGCCGCACACGCGCGGGAGTTGCTCGACGCGAACGGATTCCTGACCCTTGGCACGGTCGACCCGAGTGGCCGGCCCTGGACCTCCCCGGTCTACTTCGCCGCATCCGGCCTCCGCGAGTTCTACTGGAGTTCTGAGACCGACGCCGTGCACTCACGCAACCTCACCGAACGCCCGCACGTGAGCATTGTCGTGTTCGACTCCAGCGTCCGGCCCTACCACGGTCGGGCCCTGTACGCGGTCGGGCCGGCGTACGAGTTGCAAGGCGACGACCTCGAGCGCGGACTGCAGGTGTACCCCGGGCCTGGCGACCGGGGCGCTACCGCGCTGACCCGGGACGACGTGACCGGATCCTCCCCGTACCGCCTCTACCGGGCGACCGCGACCGACCTGTGGGTGCTGTGCCCACGCGAGCCGAGACAGCCATGCCCGCTGCACGGTCTCGCCAAGGACCACCGAACCCGCATCGAATAGGGCCCGCGCGGATACCCGAGAACCCGCGAATCAACCCCCGAGCCACCGAGCTCCAACACCAGGTCACCACGGGAGAAGACAGTCGAAGCTCCGACCAGGTTTCGCTGGTCCGGCGTCGGCCCCGCGTCCCCGGGGGCGGGACCCACGGCTGAGTATTCGAGCCCCACAAGTCGCAACTGGCGTACGTAGAAGGGTGCCACTCGTGGCTCTCGGTGCAGCAGGGAGGGCCGGCCCCTGCGGACCGACCCTCCCCCTGACGTCCGTTGTCAGTACGTGCCGAGGTCCTGCCACGGGCCGTTGGGACCGCCGGGCTGCTGGTTCCGGGTCCACCACTTGGCCTTCCAGGTGTGGCCGTTGTACGCGACCACCTCGCCGCCGGTGTAGACCCAGGACGCGGTCCAGGCCCGGACGTCGGCCCCGGCCGCCGGCACGAGAGCGCCCTGCTCTGTCCACGAACCAGTCGTGGTGCTGCCGGGCTTCTCGTTCTGCGTCCACCACTGGGCGATGTAGATCGCCCCGTTGTATGACACCTGGTCGCCGTTCTTGTACACCTTCTTCGAGTCCCAGACCGGAACCGCTGGCTTCGGCCCGACCAACGTGAAGGCGATGGTCGTGACGTTGCCCGCCACGTCGTACACCCTCAGCTCGTTCGCCCCGAGCACCGCCCCGAACACACCGGGCTTCACCCCGTTGAGATCGGAGTAGGTGTTGTCGGTCAGGTCCTTCTCGACCCCGTTCAGGGCGAGCTTGTCGACCTTGCCGGCGTCGAACAGCTTGAAGGAGACAATGCGGTAGACCCCGTCCCTACCCTTCGACTCCGGTTTGACCGTGATCGTCGGAGCAGTCGTGTCGGGCGCAGCTGGGACGGAGATGTCCGTCCTCATCGGGGGCAGCCCAGCCTCGTCACCCAGATAGAAGCTGGCGAATCCAAACTGATCGTAGCCGGTGTTCTTGTTCGCCACCCCGAGGCGGTACATCGGGTCGTGCATCAACGTACGGATGCCGTACTCGGTCGGCGACAGGGTGGTGACGATGGCCAGCCGGTTGCCGGACGCGCGGAGCACAAGCTCCTCGCGCCAGTCGCCCAACAGGTCGGCCTTGAGCGTGGGAGTGCTCTTGTTGCCGGTCGAGGTGAGGCCGGTCGCGAGATACGAGGAGGTCGCGAAGGTCAGGTCGTCGACCGTGCTGATGGTCGCGTTGCTGGCGGCCATGGCCGTCAGGCCACCGCCGAACCAGATGGCGTACTGGCCGCTGCTCACGTTGTGGCTGCCGTTCAGGAGCTCGCCGGTGACCATACTCCTGACACCGTTCTGCGAGTGTCCCTGCGCGCCGGGCCAGCGGTTCGAGAAGTTGCCGGCTACCGCGCCCTCCGCGTCGGTACCGGCGTACACACCGAAGATCATCGAATTCTCGTGGACAACCTCGCCCTGGTCGTTGCGCCGCTTGCCCTTCATCGGGTCGTGCGCCTCCGGGCCGGGCATCCAGCCATGTTGCCTACCGGTGCGAATGTCGTCCAGCAGGTTCTCCTCGCTGCCGGACCACATGCGGACGTTGTTGTCCTTGTCGACCGGGAGCAACGCGCCGCGGTCGCCGTGGCGGAGCGGAGCCCACGTGTTCAGCGGGTTGTTCCGGACCGCGTCGGTGGCGAACTCGAAGCTGCCGGCAACCGGAGGAATGCTGTTCTGCCCCTCGATCGTGGGCATGGTGTCGCCGTTGATCACCTCGGGCAGGATCTTGGTACCGTCGGCGTTCAGGTCGAGGACCATGGCTTTCATCACGATCTCATCCCGGCCGTCGCCGTCAAGGTCGCCGGACGAGGTGTGGTGGTTGCCGCGGTTCTGGTAGTCGTAGGCGGTGCCGCCGAGGGACCAGTACTGCGGGTCGGCCGAGTCGAAGCTGGCCTGGAGGGCGACCTTGCCGTTGACGATACGGAAGGCGGCCATAGTCGTCCTTGCGTAGTAGCCGCGCTGGGAGACCGCAAACTGGTTCTCGCCGTCCAGGGCGGCCACGACGCCGACGTAGCGGTTTCCGCGGTTGCCCTGCGCGTCGCCCCACGCGGCCGCTTTCCAGGGATGCTCAAGCCAGTAGGCCTCCGAGGGGGCCATCATCTGCGACTTGTAGTCACCGGGGCCGCTACCGGCGCCGGGGCCAGGGTAGGCCAGGTAGGAGAAATTGCCGCGCTGGGTGGCGGGCGTCATGGCCCAGTTGTCGCCGTCGACGCTGCCCTCGTAGGGGAACGGGTACTTGGCGCTGTCCATGAGTACGCCCTTGCCGGCGTCGGCGTCCCACTTGAAGGCCGAGAAGAACTCCTGGTCGTCCTTTGCGGGGCCGATCGGGCCGACGTGGTAGGTCTTGATCCACCGCTTGAGGGCCGGATCGTTGACTCCGTCGTTGCCGCCTCCGGCCACCGGGCTGCGGTAGCTGATGGTGAAGCTGTTGAGGAGCGACCAGTAGGTGTCCAATGCTGCGGTGTTGCCGCTGGCGAAGTACTCCTGGAACTTGTCCGTGGTCGTTTTCAGGCCGTCCTCGCCGCCCACGACGGTGTCGAGGGTGTCCGGATACACGACCGACTGCGACGCCTCGTCCCAGTTGCCGATGCGGGTGCCCAGCCCGGTCTTGAGCATCAGCTCAGCCTTGCCGTCACCGTCGAAGTCCTCGCTGAACAGGGTGGTCTCGTGGTCGTTGGCCGCTCTCACGTTGTAGCCCATGTCGACGCGGAACAGCAGGCTGCCGTCCAGCTTGTACGCATCGATGTATTCTGGTGCGGTTGTCGTGTTACTGCCGCCGAAGATCGGCTCGGAATACATCGGGTCTTGCTGGGTGCTACGCCACTTGACGACGATCTCATATTCGCCGTCGCCGTCGAAATCGCCCACCGTCATGTCGTGCGTGGAGTAGGCGCTGCTCTGCGACGTGTGTATCGCGCCAGTGCTGGTCTTCGCGTAGGGAAGCGACGTGCCGGAATCCAGGTTCTCTACATACTTGATGAACTCGGCTTCCAGCTCGTTGTACAGCGCTTCCGTGATTTTGCCGTTCACGAGGGAGTTCGTCAGCGGCCGAGAGGCGGTGTAGGTGGCGACGCCGAGAGCGTTGGGGGTCATGTTGCGCTCGTTGAGCGTGGCGACCCAACCGTCCAACTGCTCCTGAGTCACGGTCGCCTGATCGTCATACGCCACACGGAATGCTCTCAGCAGATCCATGTCGACGACGTACCAGTTCTGGTTGCCGGTACCCGGGATGACCATGTTGGCCGCGTTCAGATTGGTGCCTGGGCCGAACCGCTGGCCACGGTAGGTGAAGTGCACGAGCGGCACGGGAGCCGGCGCGGGCTTGAGCGGGATGTAAGTCGCCGCACCCCTGTCGGCCTGGCCTGCCTGGCCGGCCAGGGCTGACAGCATGGGCACGCTCATACCCTGCCTCTCGCCCTCGACGCCGTCGATGACCGGAGCGACCTCATAGATGGAGGCGACAACGCCGTCCGGGTCGGTGTAGTTGGACGGGGTGACGTCTTCCTTCACAATGCCGGGGTTCGTGTCGTAGTCGCTTTCCGGCTGAACGTCCCTAGGCGCGATCGTGGTGATCTTCACGAAGTCCGCATCACCGTCTTTGCGGTAGACGTTCCAGGAGATGCCGTCAGGTTCGTTGCCCAGAAAGCGCCAGCTCAGCAATATGCCGTCCGGGGTCTGGGCGGCGACCAAGCCTCGTGTCAGATACTCCATCTTGCGCGGGCTGGACGCGGGGGCAGCGCTCGCGGCCGGAGAGCTGAAGCCGACCAGGGACAGGCTCACGGTCAGCGTCAGGGCCAAGGGTACGAGTTCACGTAGTGTCTTTCGCACTTTTGTTCTCCATCTCGCATCGCACTCCGTTGGGCAAGCGCTTTCCAGCATCCTGCCGCCTCCCGCTCGGTCGCGCAAGATCCAACTTGACCTCGCGACCGGCATCTCGCCTCCGGCGCCGAGCAGACCAAGGCCGGCCTCGCCAAGCCCGCACCGAAGCCGAACCCAGCCGACGCGACCCACGCCCGTGACGATGAGCGGCCGACGGAGGCAGCCTTGCCGAAGATCTCATCCGCGCAGCTCAGGCGACGCCTCGGTGGGCTTCGTTCTGGCGGCGTGGCGTAGGTCCCGTAGCTACGGACCGGAGATACCGGACAGGAGAGCCAGTCGCAGTTTGGTCTCGTCCTCGGTATCGGGGGCGGCGGTAAGGATCACGATCTTGAGCTCTGCGTCGCCGTCGATCATGACGTCGCAATCGACCGCGATCGGCCCGACCGTAGGGTGCTCGACGATCTTGCGGTCTTCGCGGTGTGCACCGACCGCGCCGGCAGTCCACAGCTTGGCGAAGCGTTGGTTGCCTGCGGTGAGTACCCGGATCAGGTTGGTCAAGCGGCTGCTGTTCGGGAAGCGTCCGGTGGCCCGGCGCAAGTCAGCCACGATGGCGGCTTCCACCTCGTCGCGCGTGAGCGAGGTCACCGGCCACTGCGACAGCCGGGGACCGTCGCCATCGATCGGGAAGCTGTCACGGGCGAAGCTGCGAAGCGCCTGCGGCGTCGCTGACGGGTCGCCAAGAAGCGCCGCCCAGCCGCGATTCCACCAGATCAGCTGCCAATCCGCGGCGAAGACCGCGACGGCAACGTCACCGAGTCGGTTGAGAACTCGGTGGATGCCGGGCGGGATGTGGTCAGAGATCTCGCCTTCGGCGGGAGGGACCAGCCGGGCCAGCCGAAACAGATGGTCTCGTTCCGCGTTGCGGAGTTGCAGGGCGCGAGCGAGTGCGGCGACCACCTGTGCCGAGGGGGTGGTGAACCGTCCCTGCTCCAGGCGTACGACGTAGTCGACCGAGATCCCGGCGAGCTCGGCAAGCTCCTCCCGGCGCAGGCCCTTCGCTCGGCGCGCGCGGCCACTTGGCAGCCCCACGGCTGCTGGAGAGACGCGGTCGCGCCAAGCGCGCAGAGTCGCACCCAGCTCCGTCGCGTGAGTGGCCATACGACCGATTGTCTCGCGCGGCCAGTTGCCGAGGGTGGTAGCAGTGTTCCCACCGTCGCCTCGTCCCTGGCACACTTCGCGGCACGGGCAAACGATGGGCGCATGACGATCACCTTTGTCACCGGGGCCAACAAGGGCCTCGGCTACGAGACCGCCCGTCGCCTCATCGAACAGGGCCACACCGTGCTACTCGGCGCTCGCGATGGAAAAGCCGGCGCCGCGGCGGCCAAGAAACTCGGTGCCCGCTTCGTCCAGATCGACGTCACCGACGACGAGTCGGTCGCGGCGGCGGCCGCCAACGTCGAGCAACACGAAGGTTCGGTCGATGTGCTGATCAACAACGCTGGCGTTCACGGCCCGCACGGCGCCCCGAGCCGGTTGACCGGTGCCGACGTCCTGAGCGTTCTGGACGTCAATCTCGTCGGCGTGGTGCGCACCACCACGGCGTTCCTCCCGCTGCTACGACGTTCGGCCGACCCGGTCGTCATCAACGTCAGTAGCTCGATGGGATCTCTTGCCGCCACGCACGATCCGTCGCGACCCGAGTCACGCGTGATCGCCCCCGCCTACACGTCCTCCAAAGCGGCGCTCACCATGCTCACGACCCAGTACGCCAAGGCGCTGACCGACATCCGCATCAACGCGGCCGACCCCGGCTACACCGCGACCGATCTCAACGGGCACACCGGCCCTCAGACCGTCATCGAAGGCACCGACGCCATCGTCGCCCTTGCCACCGAAGGCCCGGGACACGGATCCGGGCGTTTCGTCGACCGCACCGGTGAAATCAAATGGTCCTGAACCGCTGGATCGTCCGAGTGGTATGTCGCTTGAACAGTGATCCGTTGTAGTGCGGGTGGGATGGTGCCTGCGGCGGGGGCTTGGAAATGACAGGTGGACAGCGGGCTGAGCGGGAGCGGCTTGCTCGTTCGCCCACCGCGCCGACTCGGAAGGTACGCCAGGCCAAGGCGTTGTCGTGGGCCGCGGGGATGTCCGACACCGGGACTACGTTGCGCCGGTCCTGTCGGGGTCGGCCACGACGGTCGCGGCAGTGCCCAACGCCGTGCGGAGGAAGTCCACCTGGGCGTCCAAGAGGCGCGCAGCGTAGCTTTCGCTGATCATGTGGGTGCCGGAGGGTAGTGGCAACACGTTGTGTGGCCGCCCGGCGGCCAGTAGCTTCGCGGAAAGCTGTAGCGTGTGGGTCGGATGGACGTTGTCGTCCAGCAGTCCGTGGATCAGCAGCAGCGGCCGCCGCAGTTCGGGAGCGTAACCGAGCAGTGAGTTGCGGTCATAGGCTTCCGGGTTGTCGTCGGGGTGGCCGAGGAAACGCTCCTGCCAGTGGGTGTCGTAGCGGCGTTGGTCTACGACTGCTGCGCCGGCGATCGCGGCGTGGAACACATCGGGGCGGCGTAGCACGGCCAGCGCCGCGAGGTAGCCGCCGTAGGACCAGCCGCGGATCCCGACGCGGGTCAGGTCTAGCTGCGGGTATCGGCGTGCTGCCTCACGCAGGCCGTCGACCTGATCCTCCAGTGGTGCCGTGCCGCGGTCTCCGTGCACCAGACGCTCCCAGCGTGGGCCGCGGCCTGGGGTGCCGCGCCCGTCGACGATCACCACGGCGAAGCCCTGGTCGGCGAACCACTGCGAGGTCAGGTACACCGACTGCGCGGCGAGTACCCGTTGGCCTGCCGGCCCGCCGTATGGGTCCATCAGCACCGGAAGCGGGCCGTCTTCTGGCTGATAGCCGGTAGGAAGGATCACGGCGGTCCGCAGCCGGAAGGGGCCGGCCTCGAACAGGTCGACCCGAGGGGTCAACGGCGGCCTCTGGGCGTGGCTGGTGAGTCGGGCCGGAGATCCGTCGACGGTTCGCAGAGTGGTCTGCGGGTCCGGCTCGTCCAGGTTGCGGCTCATGAGGACGGTCGTTCCGCCCGCTCGGTGGCCGTCGTGCACACCGGGAGCCGTCAGCCGGGACAGTCCGGCAACGGCGGACCAGGTCCATACGTGCCGCTCGGTCGGGTCGGTCGAACCGGCGAAAAGCACGATGTCTCCGTCGACATCGAGAATCTCGTGCACCTGCAGTCCGGGTGGCGTGACGGGCTCGCCGCCGACGAGTAGGTGCCGGGTGTCTTCGGTGTCGGCGGTCCAGACCAGAGCGCCGTCGGCGGTACGTGCTGGTACACCGGGCACCAGCGATACCCAGGCGGGATCCGTCTGTTCGTGTTCGACGTGGCTGGCGCCGGTGTCCGGATCGACACGGAGCACCCGGACGCAGCTCTGGGACCGGTTCTGCACGGCGATGGTTAAACCGTTGCGGTCCCAGGTGACAGCGGTGAGGTACTCGAACTCCTTCCGGTTCCAGTCGACCTCGACTCGGCTCCCGTCGAGGCCGAGGACGACCAGGCTGACATCGGCGTTGGCGGTACCCGCGGCCGGGTAGCGCATGGTTACCGGCGTGGCGGTGGGGTCGGCGGGGTTGGCCAGGTGCCACACCTGCACGGAACTCTCATCTACTCTGGCCGCGACCAGGCGCTGACCGTCCGGGGCCCACCACCAGCCCCGTCGGCGGTGCATCGACTCGGCTGCGACGTGTTCGGCGAGTCCGTAACTCACCTGCGGGGCCTCCGGCGCGGCCAAGGTCCGCATGCCGGTGCCGTCGACGTCGACGACGTACAGCCCACCGCCGCTGACGAATCCAACGGACCGGCCGTTCGGGTCTGGCCGGGGATCGACCACACCACAGGCGGACGGAAGGGTCCGGGTAGCGCCGGTGGCCGGGTCGAGCACCACCAGTTCGCCGCCGAGCGCCACCGCGACGATCGACTGGTCAGCATCGCAGCTGTACTCGATGACCCCACCACCGGTCTCGCGGGCACGCTCGCGGCGGCGCCGTTCGGCCGCAGGCAGGTCACCGTCGTCGACAGCCAGCTCGCGCGGGTCCAACAGCAGCCGCTCGCTGCGTGCCGCCACGTCGTACAGCCAGAGACATGCGATTGGGTCGTCGCCAGCACGCGTGCGGGTGAACAGCATCTGACGTCCGTCCCCACGGATCTGGAACCGTTGCGGCAGACCATGGGTGAATCTGCGGGTACGGGCCTGCAACTGCGGGAAGCTCACAAATAGCCCTTCGCCGTACGACCGGACACGCAGCATAGATCGGCGACGGCAGCGCGGCGAACGGATTCCAGAGCCGCAAACCACTTCGTGGGGTATCCACAGCCCTGGCTCCGCGGCCCAGCCACGGTCGTCGCTGATGCGTTCAGCATCCTGGGCAGGGCATGCACCACCGCGATGTTCTCCCGTGCGTCCGTCCGCCGAAACCGCCATGAAGGAGGTCCAAGGTAGCGGCGACGTCCCGGCTCGCCCCGGACATCCTCGTTTGGCCATCCGATCGGCGAGACGGTTGGCCTGCTGCCGCGAGGCTCGCCGATCTCAGCCACCCGACGGTCCGGCAGGCATCCGCCGGTCACGGTCTTCGAGGCAGAAGCCCGGCTCGCCGCCCAGGGTCGTCCGCGGACTGGCAGCCAGGGGCGTGCCAGGTCACATCGTTCCTTCGGGGCCGATGAGCAGGAACAGGACGATGACGAGCGCGAAGCATAGCCCGAAACAGATGAACATTCCGCCGACCCAGCCACCGCGCATCGACGTGCCTTGGATGTAGGCAAGCGTGGGCTTTTTGGGGTGGTACAGGACTGTGACCGGGCTTCCCTCACGCAGGGGCCGCCGCCCGATGTCGCCGCCCTTGGTCGTGATCTCGCGCCCGTCCTCGGTGATGAACTCGACGGTCGCGTCCCGGATGTGGTTCCCGTTCTCCGCAGGCACGACGTTGAGCTTGGTGATTCGCCCGGGGACACGCACCGCGCGGGCCCGGAACAGCCAGGATCTGGCCAGCAGGAAGATCCCGGCCAAGATGAGGCAGATCCCGAGAACCGCTAAGAATGACAGCTCGTCCACAAAACCTCCCGGTCGCCTGCGGCCCATCGACCGGACCGTCGGCGGCAGGCTACAGCAGGCCCTGCGAACTCCGGCATGCCGAGATCGCCTCCTGCACACGCCTGACGAGTCCCGATCAGGGCACTCCGCAGTCGGCAAACCTTTCCGAACCGCCCGGCCTGCTACCGCCCATCATCGCGGCGTGACCATTAGCGGCCAGATAGCTCCCACCAAGTCGATCTGGCCGACGGCTCGGCCAGCCCGTCAACCAGCCCGTTTGGCGTCCTTTGTGAAGCAGCGCGCGATGTTCTGCTCGCCCGGCCGGCCCAGGAAGTCCATCGGGGACTTGCCCGACGGCTTCGCCTTCGGGTCGGCGTCGAGGTTGATCATCCAGAAGTAGATGCCGGCAAGGTCCCGCTCGCGCATCACCTGGCAGGCCGCGTCGAACCAGCGCTGCTGGATCTCCGGCTTGATCGAACCCTTGGCGTGCGGTGACCACGGCTCCTCGTACGCCCCGGGGCGCGCACCGATCGCCACCTCGGCCAGGACCAGGTTGCGGATCGGACCCTCGCCACGGTTGTCGTCGAGCCAGTCGTTCCACCCGTCGACGAGCCGGCTCACCGGGGCGCTGTCACCCACCTTCAGCGGCGGGTACGCGTCGACGGAGAGGGTGACGCCCGACGCCGGACCGGTCTTCCGGAGCCGGTCGTGGTTGGCGCTGTAGTCGAGTTCCCCCTTGTACACCGCCTTCACGCCGGTCGCGACCGTACGCCAGCCGGTGGTGCTGCTCTCCAGCGAGTTCAGCTCGGTACCGACGACGAACGTGGCGACCTTTGCCGCCTCGGCCACCTTCGCGTACTTGACCAGCATGTCTCGGTACGACGCGAACCACTTCGTACGGCTCTGCGGGCGGATCGAACCCCGCCACATGTCCGGGTCGTCCGTGGTCAGGTTGCGCTCGTTGAGCATCGGCCGGACGGCGGTACGCAGGCCGCGCTTGTTGGCCTCGTCCAGCACGATCTCCAGCCGGGCGGGCGACGGGGTGATCGGATGGTCCATCCGCACCGCGCTGGCGTACGCCGAGTCCATCACGAACGAGAACGAGACGGAGATCGAGTTTGCGCCGAGCTCGACCACGTGGTCGAGCACCTTCTGCGCCTTGGCGCGCACGATCTGGTCGGTGTCGTTCTCGTTGTTCTCCCAGTAGATCGCGATGCCGTGCTGACGCATGCCGGGCTGCCACGGCAGGCGTACCTTTGTCACCTGCGGCTCGGCCGACGCGCTGGGGCCGGACGCGGCCCCCGGCGGTGCCTGGGAGAGGCGGGTCAGCGGGCCGCCCTCGCCGGACGAGCAGCCGGCCGCCAGCAGCACTGCCAGCACCGTGGCGCAGCGCGCCGCCGCCCTTCCCCGGATGCCGACGGTCCTCATATCGGCTTTGCGATCACTACGAACTGCTGCTGGCCGCCGCGCAGGTGCCGGATCAGGCCACGGATCGCGCCGGCCCCTTCCATCAGCGAGAAGATCGGTACGAGCAGGATCACCGCTATCCCCTCCCACCACCGGTACTTCGCCCGGCGGGAGACGCTCACGTTGATCCGCAGGCCCTCCGTGTAGAGCCAGATCGCGTACGCCATGTTGAGCGCCCAGATCGGCAGCACCAGGAGGGTGATCGGCACCGTGTCGTACGACCCGAGCACCCAGCCCACCAGCATGATGGTGCCGATGTGCTGTAGCGGGCTGACCACCCAGGTGAACGTCGAGTACCCGATGTAGAGCCGGTCGCGCAGTGGAATCCGGTCGTCGAGTGCCAGCCCGATCAAGCCCCACGCCCACCGTTCCCGCTGCCGGAAGAAGTCCCGTACGGTGGCCGGCGAGGCGCCGTAGCAGCGGCCCGCGAACCAGGCGCTCCGCCCGGGGTACCGCCGGCTGAAGATCAGCGCGAACTGGGCGTCCTCGACGATCGCCTCGGGGCCGAAGTCCCAGCCGATCTCGGCCTCCACGGAGGCACGGACGAGCAGCAGCTCGCCGTGCACGCCGGCCAGCGGGTAGCCGCCACCGGTGAACGCTGAATAGATGGTCACGTCCGCGATCGGCCGGCTCGCGTCGGCCAGCCAGGTGAGCCGGTTGCGGGCGTGCTCCCGTGGGTAGGTGAGGATGCCCTGGGCGAGGTGGCAGGCCTTGTCGCCGAGGTCGCGCTGCCGCTCGATGAGGCGAGCCAGCGCGATCGCCGTGTCCAGCCCCACGCCGGTGTCGTCGTCCATGTGCAGCACCCAGACGTCGTCCCGGTCCTCGTGCTGGGCGATGCGCAGCTCGTGCACGTAGTTGTTGGCCCGCGACTTGAACTTGGTGCCGTTGACGGTGTGGTAGCTCCGGGGCACGGTGACGACCCGGATGTACCGGCTGACCTCCCCCAGCTTGTAGATCTTTTCCGCCGCCTCGCAGCCCTCTTCGATGACGACGTCGACCCGCAGCTTGGGGAAGCACTCCGGCAGGTACGTGATGTACGAGTGCACGACGCGGTCGAGCGCCGGGTAGGTGTCGTGCCGGCCGATTGTCGGTACCACCACCACGAGCCGGTCGCGGCACCGGATGATCTGGTCGTCGTCGGCGGTGAGCCGGTCGCGGCGCAGCCGCCGTCGTGTCACGAACGCGCCGGCCAGGCCGAGGATCGTCCCGATCACCGGATACGTCCACAGGACGGTCACCACGGCACCGAGCGGCCCGGTCGACTTGACGCTCAGCCAGAGCGTGACCCCGAGGACGACGACGAACCACGCGACGAGCGGCCACATCCGGGGCAGCCAGCTCGCATGACGCTGCGCCATCGTGGTCGCACGCGTTGTGATCGGGATGCGTACGGCCGGCATGACGTGCGTCTCGCCGGAGCGCTGTTGCGGGATGATCTGGGTCCGCTCATCCGGCTCGTCGCGGCGCGAGGCGGCGACGTGCATCGTCACGCGGGGTCCTTCCGGGTCAGCAACGCGACGGTATAGCCCGTTGTCCACCAGCTTTCCGTGACATCATAACGTTCCTTCAGGACGTCCTTCTTCGCTCCGTCGAGGTCGTCCAGGGGGTCGCCGTACTCGCCCAGGCGGAGTACCCAGAGCCGCTGCGTCTCGCCGAGCCGGGCCGCCACGTCCTGGTGCTCGCTCGCCACCATCCACCCGTCGGTACGCATCGGGCGGTCCATCAGCAGGTCGGTCGGGCGGCGGTCCGCCGGCAGGTAGTGGGCGATGATGTCCCGGTTGAGTGCGCCGGGACCACGGTCCTTGAGCCCGTACACGATGCCGTCGCCGGGGCGGTAGTCGCGCTCGATCAGTGCCACCACCGCCTTCGTGTCCTGGTACCGGAACGATGACTTGCGCACCTCGGCGTGCCCGGGCAGGGCGAGCACCACCAGCGCGACCATCGCCGAGATCGCCGCGAGCAGCCCGCGCTTGGCGAGCAGCAGGCCGACCAGTACGGCCCAGCCGACGATCGTGTAGAGCACGTACCGCTGCTGCCAGATGTGCACGACCGAACCGAGCGCCATGAGCAGCCCGACCGGTACGACGCCGAGGCTGATCGCCACCACGGCGCCCCGCTCGCGGGAGATCGCGGCCACGCCGAGGGCGATCACCGCGCCGCCGATCAGCGCGCCGCCGAAGAACTCCAGGGCGTACGCCTCGACCTGGTGCAGATCGGTGAACGGGATCCAGCCGATCTGGGTTCCCTGCTGGCGGCGTCCGATCAGAATGATCGGCAAGAGCGGGATCAGCCCGGCGATCGCGCTCGGTGTCCACCGCCACAGCAGCTTCGGCTTCATGAGGAGTACGGCCAGGCCGTGCGCGGCGAGCAGCAGCAGCGCGACCAGGTGCATCAGGCCCAGCGCGGCGACGGCGGCCGCATACATCAGCGCGATGCCGAGGGTGAACCGCTCCAGCATGCGGAGCAGCAGCAGCGTGGCCGCCGCCGCGGCGAGTGTGGCCAGCGCGTACGGGCGGGCCTCCTGCCCGAAGCGGGTGGTTATCGGCAGGATCGCGAAGGTGAGCCCGGCGAGCAGGCCGATCTGGTGCGAGCCGAGCCGGGTGCCGATCCGCCCGACGACCGCGGCGGCACCGACCATCGCGAGCACCGACGGCAGGCGCAGCGACAGGTCGGAGTCCCCGAAGGCGATCGTCCAGATCCGGATCAGGACGTAGTACGGACCGATGGTCGCGTCGGTACCGTCGAGCTGGCGCCACAGCTCCGACCACGACACGGTGGTGATGCCCCAGGTGGCCAGCTCGTCGGCCCACAACCCGGGCCCGGTCAGGCCGATCGCACACAGCACCAGTGTCACGAGAGCCGGTGCGCCCCAGGCGATCCGGCCCTGCCAGGCCGCCCGCCGCTGCCGGCGCTCGGCCTCCTCCTCGGTCGGCGACTTCGGCAGCAGGATGGTCGCGTCCGTCGCGGGCTCCGGTGTCTCCACCAGACCCACCCGGCGCGGCAGCGGGATGTGCACCTCTCCGTTGGGGGTCGCCACCGGGAGCTGCGAGCGAGCGGCCCTATTCATCGGAGCAGGATAGAGCAGTGCCGGCACATGCAAATCCCCTTGTCGGGCAGGCGATTGTGTCAATCCCCAGCGCCACACGCGGTCCCGTCGTCGTTGCGATCCAGACCATGCCGGTCGCGCCCACCGGTGATCTTGAGCGGCTCGAACCCGCGCTCTCGCAGCCAGCCGCACCTGTCGGTCACACCGTCCGGAAACCTCCACGGTACGCAGACGTCGCGGTCGCCGTACGCGTGGTCGCAGCCGTCCGTACCCTCGGCGATCTCGACCCCGGCGGTGGGCGACGGCCGCGCCCCGCGCGGCTTGGCACCCGGCTGCTCGGCGAAGGGCTGCACGTACGGCGGTGGCGACCCCACCGGGCCGGTCGGATCCGGCGCGTCGTCGCGCTGCCCCGGCTCCGACTCACCGCCGCTCTCCAGCACCGGCTCGTCGGCCGGCGCCGCCGAGGTGCCACCGCCCCAGAGGATATCGGGGTCGCCGCCGCCGGCCACCAGCACACCGACGACGCCGACCACAAGCACCACCAGCACCGCCGCAATGCCGAGCTGTCCACGGCGACCGCTGGCCCTCAGCCAGCCGGCGACGGCACGGAACCAGCGACTCATCCGAGCTTGACCCACTTGGCGATCGACGGTACGCCGTTGGCGTTGTGCACGAAGAGCATGTACCAGCCGGGCGGGGCCAGGTTGGGGTTGCTCGTCACGTTCAGGTCGATGGTGTTGCCGTTGACCGTCATCGGCAGCTCGACGAACCGCTGGTTGGGATCGGACGAGTGCGTGACGGCCGCAGGCCGGATCAGCGACGCCCGGGTCACCGCCGAGTTGACGGTGATCCGCTGGGTGCTGCCGTACCCCCAGTTGGTCCGGGCCAGGGTCTGGATCACCGGCCGGGCGCCCCTGAAGAGGTACGGCGGCGAGTAGATCGAGATCCGGGTGTCGAACGACCCGTTGCCGGGGTTGTCGCCGACCGCCATGACCCGCCCGTCGGGCAGCAGGAACGCCGACGAGTGGTACGTGCGCGGCACCGGGTCGGTCGCCATGCCCTGGCGGAACCGGTTGGTCTGCGGGTCGAAGATCGACGCCTCGAAGACCGGGTCGGCCCGGTTGTGCAGCGCGCCGCCGGTCTCGAAGACCGTGCCGTCAGGCAGCAGCACCAGCGAGACGTACATCTTGCCCTGGCCGTCGCTCTGCGGCACGCCACCGGTCAGCGTGCCCTGCGGGAGCGGCGGACCCGGCTCGTACCGTGGGCTGGCGGCCTTGAGGTCGATGATGTCGGTCAGCCGGTGAGCGGTCGCGCCCGCGTCGCCGTTGCCGCCGCCCACCGTCAGCACCCGCTGCGCCTGGGCCGGCGGGAGCAGCACGCTCATCGACTGGTCGCGCTCGTCCTTGCGCTGGAGTCCGGGCACGTCGGTGATCGCGCCGGTGCCGTAGTTGTAGATCGACGCTCCGCTGCCCGGCAGCCCGACGCCGAACGTGTGGCTGCCGGTGTAGAAGAGCCGGCCGTCCTGCATCAGCACCATCGCCGGGTACAGGCCCCACCAGGACCAGGTCTGCTTCACCTCGTTCATCGGCAGCCACCGCTGCTGGGCCGAGCTGAAGTAGTCGGTGGTGGTGGTGCCGGTGGAGTCCTCGCCGAGGCCGCCGAGCGAGAGGATGTCGCCGTTGCCGAGCATGGTTGCCGACGGGTACCAGTGGCCGGCGAGCATGTCGTTCGTCCGGCTGTACTTGTTGGTGGCCGGGTCGAAGATGTACGAGTTCTTCAGACCCTGGTAACCCACGGTGCCGTCGGCGCTCGGGTAGTCCTTGTTGCCGCCCATCACGAGCACCCGGCCGTCGCGCAACTGCACGTGCCCCGCGCAGAAGAGGTCGACCGGCGTGGCGACGTTGGTGAAGGCGCCGGTCGCCGGGTCGTACACGGCGGTCTTGAAGGTGCCGGCCTCGAAGGCGCTGGGGTCGTTGCCGGAGCCCGCGACGAGCAGCACCTTGCCGTTGTGCAGCATCACCGCGTGGATGCCGCGCACCGTCGACTCGTACGGCATGACCTGCCACTTGCCCCTGGTGCAGCCGGTGGCGTCACTGCACCCGCTGGGGGTGGGCGTCGGCGCGCTCACGTCGACCATCGAGTAGTCGTCGGTGGTGAGCGTGCCGGTGCTGTAGATGCTGACGCCCCAGGTGATCTGGTCGGTGTTCGCCGGGATCGGGGGCGTACGCACCACCTTTTGCTGCCAGGCGGTGGTCGCCGCGAGCGTCGCCGGATCCAGCCAGTACTGCCAGCCGTCCCGGGTGTCGTGCCGGAACAGCGTGATCGCGTTGGCGGCGGTGGTCGACTTGTACCAGACCGAGAGGTCGTACTGGCGACCGACGGTGACGTGGGGAGCGCACTCCGCGTTCTCCAGCATCATCGCCTTCCGGTCGCCCGAGGTCAGTTCGGTGATGGCGATCCGCATGGCCCGGTTACCGCTGCGCGCATCGGTCGTCGGGCCGAACGTGTACGTGTTGTCGCCGAAACCGGACCGCTCCCAGCAGGTCGGGAACCCGTCGGCGCCCAACGTCTCCAGCCCTGGATTCCGCACCAGGTTGGTCGCCGCCTGGGCCGGTGTGGCGGCCAGACCGACGGTCAGCAGGAGAGCGAGGGCGAGCAGCCGGCCGAGTCCGCGGCGGAGCTCCGGGCTGAACATCGGAACGGCTTCTGCGGGAGGCACGGCGTCTCCTGTCGATCCTGTCTACACCTGGGCCGCCCCGCAGCGTACCGGTCATCGTCGCCCCGGCCAACGCGGGCTTCCGGCACTCTCCGGGTGGAGCGATTCGCGGTCCAGCAAGCAGAAGACCGGCAACGCAACGAGAAGACCGGACCCGGCACCTGCGGCCGCTATCGGGCGAGGCTGTGGTGCTCGCCGGCGGTGACGTCAACGGCCGGGGTGGCGAGGGGCTGGGTCGTCGGCACCGGAACCTGGCTGCTGACCGGTATGTCAATGTTGCCGAGTTGGCCGTAGTTGTTGCGTCCCCAGCCGAGGACCAGGCCGGTGGAGGTGGCGGCGAGGCTGTGGACACTGCCGCCGGCGACCGCGGTGACGGTGGTGCCGGCGGGCAGTGACACGGACACCGGCGTACTGCGGTTGGTGATGGTGCCGTCACCGAGCTGGCCGACGCTGTTGCTGCCCCAGGCGAGCGCCTGCCCGGCGGAGGTGACCGCCAGACTGTGCAGGAGGCCGGCGGCGAGGCTCGTGACGGTGGTGCCGCCCGGCAGTGACACGGGCACCGGCGTACTGCGGCTGGTGGTGCTGCCGTCACCGAGCTGACCGACGCTGTTGTATCCCCAGGCCAGCACCGGGCCGGCGGCGGTCCGGGCGAGGCTGTGGAACCCGCCGGCGGCCAGGCCGGTCGCGGTGGTGCCCGCCGGCAACGACACCGGCACCGGGGTGGTACGGGAGATGGTGGTGCCGTCGCCGAGCTGACCGTAGGTGTTGTTCCCCCAGGCGTAGACCTGACCGGTGGTTGTCAACCCGAGGCTGTGCACGTTATAGGCGGCGATGGCGGTGATCGTGACGCCGGTGGGGAGTGACACCGGTACCGGGCTGGTGCGGGAGACGGTGGTGCCGTCACCGAGCTGTCCCGCGCCGTTGCGTCCCCAGGCGTAGACCTGACCGGTGTCGGTCAGGGCGAGGCTGTGCGCGAGTCCGGCGGCGACAGCGGTGACCACGGTGCCGGCGGGCAGCGACACCGGCACCGGGATGCCGCGGCTGGTGGTCGTACCGTCGCCGAGTTGACCGTTACCGTTGGCTCCCCAGCCAAGCACACCGCCTGTGGAGGTGGCCACCAGGCCGTGGTGGTAGCCGGCGGCGACGTCGCCGACCGTGGTGCCGGCCGGCAGCGCGACCCGGCCCGGGGCCCGGTAGTCGAGACTGGAGCCGTTGCCCAGCTCGAAGGATCCGTTTCTTCCCCAACCCGCTACCGGCGCCGGCAGCCGCGACCCGAGCGTCACCCTGAAGGAGGCACCGACAGCGACGGCCGTCACCGAGACGCCGACCGGGAGCGTTGCCACCGTCGGTGTGGAGCTGTCGTCGGTACCCCAGACGAGCACCTGTCCGGTCGAGGTGAGGCCGAGGCTGTGGCTTCCGGCGGCAACGGTGGCAACGGTGGTGCCGGCCGGGAGCGGCACCGGCACCGGCACCGTACGACCACTCCCCCACGTCAGTACCTGCCCCGTCGGGGTGGTGGCCAGGCTGTGCGAGGAACCGGCGACGATCTCGGTGACCGAGGTCCCCGTGGGCAGCGACACCGGCACCGGTGTGGTCCGTTGGGTGGTGGTGCCGTCACCGAGCCGGCCACCGCCGTTGCTGCCCCAGGCCAACAACTGGCCGGTGGAGGTCAGCGCGAGACTGTGGGCGCTCCCGGCCGCGATGGCGACAACCGTGGTGCCGGCGGGTAACGACACCGGCACCGGCACGTGGCTTCGCTCGGTGGTGCCGTTGCCAAGTTGGCCGGCGTTGTTGATGCCCCAGGCGTACACCTGCCCGGTGGAGGTCAATGCCAGGCTGTGCCCGCCCCCGGCCGAGATCGCGACGACCGTGGTGCCGGCCGGCATGGCCGCCGGGACGGGCCAGGGTTGGGACTCTTCCGCCATGCCGTTGCCCAGTTGCCCGAACTCGTTCGCTCCCCACGCGTATACCTGCCCGGACGAGGTCAGCCCCACGCTGTGGCGCTCAGCGGCAGAGACCGCGACCGCACTGCCCGCGGGCATGAACGTCAGCACCGGAGTGGTCCGCACGAAGTCGCTCCCGTCGCCGAGCTGGCCGAAGGCGTTCTGCCCCCAGCCGTACACGTACCCGTCGCTGGTGATTGCCAGGCTGTGGGCCCCACCCGAGCTGATCTGGGTGTATGTGGTGCCCGTCGGCAGCAACACGCGCACCGGCAGCGGGCGCGGCGTATCGGTACCGTCGCCCAGTTGGAAGTATTGGTTGGTTCCCCAGGCGAGAACCTCCGTGCCGGTGACCTCCGCCGCGGCCGGTGCCGGCACCGCGGTCACCAACCCCGCCGCCAGCAGGAGCGTGCCGAGGTGTGGGCCGGCACGCCGGCCAGTCCGACGACAGCCGATGGTCAGGATGGTGCTGGCAACGGACATGACACAGCTCCTTGCCGAGGCCGTGGTCCAGATAACGGGATCTCTCGGCGGACGGACCGCCGCGATTCAAGGCATCGAATCCACGGCCGCCGACACCTCACCTCGAAGCTACTCTGAGCAGTCGCAAGGTCACACGTCGTCCAGGAGTCCAGCCGTGCACGCCGATCAGCCAACTCCCACAGGTGGACGTCCGCCCCCGGCAGCGGAACGGCGGACCACGCACCGCCGTAGGACCGCTACGAGTCGACTCGTGGGCGTTCGACGATCACACCATCACTGAACCTTTTCAGCCTCCCCTTGCGGTCCGTCGGAGCGCGAGGTCGGACGCGGTGTGAGCGCCGCGCGGTTCAGGTTGAAAAAATTCACTGCCGATGATCCGATGGGTGGTCACCCCGGTCACGCCATGGTAGGGGCGGCGAAGCCTGGAGATGCGTGGAAGTGCCCCCGCATCGACCGAGGCCGGTGCGGGGTACCAGTTGGGTGGTCAGTCCTTCATCCGGACGGTCACGGTGGCGGTGTCGCCGAGTCCGTCACCGAGCCGGTAGACGAACGTGTCCGGCAGGCTGTGGGTGTCCGTGCGCTGGTAGACGACCTCGTGGCGTGGGTCGTGGTCGGACAGGAAACCGTACCGGGGCGGGACGACAATGGTGAGGACCGCGTCCGAGCCCGCGATGTCGTTGTCCCGAACCTTGATCACCTTCGGCGTGTTCCGGCTCGCCTGAACCCGGTCGTCGTTGGCGACCGGTCCCATGTGGAAGGTCCGGTTGCCGCGGTTGGTGAAGTAGGTGACCAGCCGGCCGTTCTCGGATCGCACGTCCGGACGTCCGTCTGCGTTGGGGTCAACCACCTCCACGCTGAAGCCGTCGTCATCGTCTCCCTGCTCAAGCCACCATTCCGCCCCGTCGTCGAAGATGACGACCGCGCCCGTAGCCGGCAAGGACGACGCGCCGTGGAAGGCAAGGACGATGTCCATCGCCCCGTTCCCGTCAAAGTCCGCGAGTTGGTGGTGGTTGATCGAGCCATGGTCCTGCTGGATCGGGCCCGGGACCAGTTGCCCGGTTGGTGTGTTGAGGAACGTTCTGATCCCGTGGTGGTCGCTCCACCAGTAGATATCGGTCAGCCCGTCACCGTTGAAGTCCGCTCTGGAGATCTCGCTCGGCTGGGCACGCTCCGTTCCCAGCAGTTCGGGGACGAAGTTCCGCAGGATCAGGAGGGTGCTCCCGACGCCGGTGGGAGGGCCGGAAAACCAACCGACGACGAGTTCGTCGGTGCCGTCGCCGCCGAGGTCGACGGCGGTGCCCAGGTCCGGGCAACCCGCTGTCGGGAGCGTTGCGCCCGGTGGCACGTACGGGTGCTCGACGACGGTGCCGGCGCCACCCCATCGGACGCCGACCCCGCAGCGCTCGCCGTCGGCAGCGTCGCCGAGGGTGATCCGGTCGAGTTTGCCGTCGTTGTTCAGGTCGCCCCAGATGGGATCCTCTGTGCCACCGGCATGGGCTGGAGCTACGGCGATTCCGAGTGTTCCGGTGAGGACCACGGAGAGGATGGCGGCGGCGAGACGTCTTCTCCACATAGGGGCTCCGTTCGTGATCCGATCTGTGCTGGGAGAGGGACGCCCGGAGCTTACGGACAGCGCACGGTGATGATGGAGTTACTGACAGTGATCCGACAGCAGGGGTCACCAGCCGGCCGAGGTTCGCCATCGCGGGTCGGGGAGGTGCCGGCGGGCCGGCCGTGCTCGGGACAGGTCTGCCCGTGCCTCGTCCCGGCGCTGGTAAACCGGCGTGAAGTCGATCTGAAGACGCCTTCCGGTTGACTGTCGGCAGTCGTCGGCGGGGAGGACGACGAACTGTACGGCCGCCGGGCCCGGCCCGGCCGAGATGCCAGCGCACGGCACCGGGGTGACCCGACGAAGGTCACGGGTCATCACGCGACCCGGGCGTGCTCGCCGGTGATGGCGCCGTGCCTCGCACCGGTCCGGGCCGGCCCCGGTCGGCCCGGCATCTGCCCACCCCGCCTGGTGAGGTCCGCCGCGACCGACCGGCAGCACCCTGTCGGTACGCGCACGTCGGCTCTCGAACGGGAGGGACGCCTGTCATGTCCGAGGCCAGGGGTACGCACGCCGTCGCCACCGTGCGGCCGCACCACCACGGGCGTCCGGTGCTCGTACCGGTCGCCGCGCCGGGTCGAGGGGAGGGGGAACTGCCCCGTACCGCGACGGTGAGCCGCCCCGCCGGCTGGGGCCGTACCTCCGGCTCCGGCGGCGCGCTGTCGACGCACCGGCCGGCCGCGGACCAACGGCCGACGGCGCTGCTGGAGGTGGCCGGGCTCGGCATCGCCGACTCGCCCCGGCTGGCCGGGGAGGATCCGGAACATGTCCGCCTGCTCGCCGGCATCGAGGCGTCGTTGCCGCCGATCCTGGTGCATCTGCCGACGATGCGGGTGGTCGACGGGGTGCACCGGCTGCGGGCCGCCCAGCTCCGCGGTGACGAGCGGATCAAGGCCGTCTTCTTCGACGGCGACGCCGAGGCGGCGTTCGTCCGCGCGGTCGAGGAGAACAACGCGCACGGCCTGCCGCTGTCGCTGCCCGATCGGGAGGCGGCCGCAGCACGTATCGTCGCGTCCCATCCGCACTGGTCGGACCGGGCCATCGCGGCGGCTACCGGGCTGGCCGCCAGGACGGTCGCCGGGATCCGGAGCCGTGGGGGCGCCCCGGCGGCGGGGGGGGGCGGCCCCCGGGGGCGGGCCCGCGGCCCCACGCCCGGCTGGGCCGGGACGGTCGGGTGCGGCCCGTCGACATCAGCACCGGCCGGCGGCGGGCGGCCGAGTTCATCAGAGCCAACCCGGACGCGTCGCTGCGCCAGGTCGCGAAGGTGGTCGGCGTCTCGCCGGGCACCGTACGCGACGTTCGGGAACGGCTCCGCAAGGGACTCGATCCGGTCCCGGCCGGCGCCCGAAACCCGGGCGGGTCGGTACGGGCAGCCAGCGCGCCCCGTCGGCTGCCGGATCGGGTCGCGCCGGAGTCGCAGCGGGAGCGGTTGCGCAACCTCGCCCGGGATCCGGCGCTGCGGCACACCGCTGTGGGGCGCGAGGTGATCCGCTGGCTCGACGTCCACCTGATCGGCACCGAGGACTGGGCGGACCTGCTGGACGCGGTGCCGCCACACTGCGCGTACCTCATCGCGGAGATGGCGCTCGACTGCGCGGCGGCCTGGCGGGAACTGGCCGGGGCGCTCGAACGCCGGATCCAGGCCACGGGCGAGGTCGACCGGGGCGATGCCGGCGGCGCACCGGAGACGACCGTGAGGGCGGGCAGGTGAACCGGCTGTCCGGGGAACCGCCGCAGCCTGGGTCGGCGATGGCCGCCGGCCCGGTGCCCGACGACGTGAAACGCCTGGTCGAGGCGCAGCTCCGGGCCCTCGTGCTGGACGGTCCCTTTCCCTGCCTGGGTGCGCGGTCCGCGTTCCGGGTGGGAAGTTACCTGTTCAACGTCCACCACGAGCTGGGCACGGCGGGAAGCACCCGAAGCCTGGCCGCCGATCTCCGCCACTTCCGGACGGTGCGGCGCCGGATGGGCGACCTCTACACGTACGTGGGGAGCTTCCTGGAGCCCCGCATGGTCACCGACGAGCGGGACTGGGACCGGCTGGTGTGGGGCGTGCTCCAGGACCTGCACGACCTGGACGACGAGCCATGGGATGCCCGGTACTCGACCGACCCCGGTCACGCCGGCTTCGCGTTCTCGTTTGCCGGGCTCGGCCATCTGGTGGTGACGCTCTATCCCGGCGCGTCCCGGTACGCCCGCCGCTTCGCGTGGCCGACGCTGATATTCAATCCGCCGGAGCAGGACCGGGCGAAGTTTCCCTCCGACGAGGAATTCCTGCGGTTCCAGGACAAGATCCGCGAGCGTGACGCCCGGTTGCAGGGATCCGTCAACCCGTCGCTGCCGGATACGCTGGACGACCCGCAGGCGCCGGGATTCTCCGGTGCGCAGGTCGGCCCGGACTGGGACTGTCCGCTGCGGATCCGCGACGGGACGTCCCGCCGCGGCGAAGGGTAGCCGCCGACACCGATTCCACCCGACCACCGATCGGCCCCGAGGAGAGGCGCGCCCACACCGTGCGACGGGCGCCCGGATCGGTGTCGGACGGCAATTTCCTACCATTCCGGTGGGCTGAGCCGGACCCGTTCCTGGGTGCCGGCAATCCCGTGTCCGGACGCCTGGGCCGGCAATTCCGTGCCGTTCGTGTGCGACCAAATCGCCCACCTTGACCGGGGTCGATCCGGCTGAGTACATAACAGCGTCGACGCAAACGGGGGAGGATGCCTTGACGACGTTGCCAACGGCCGCAGGCCACGTGGTGAGTCTGCGCCCCGCCGAGTCCGCCCCGATGTGGCGGGCCGGTGACGAGGTCCTGCGGGCGACCGACCTTGTCCGGTCCGACCCGGACGAGATGATGGCCGCCGCCACCGCCGTGGCCGCCGCGATCCCGTCGGCGCTGGTCCGGGCGGTCCACGCCTACCGGAGCCGGGCCGAGCACGGTGACGTGCTCCTGGTCCGCGGGGTGTTGCCGGAGACGAACTTCGGCACCAACCCGTCGGCGTCGGCGGCACCGCTGGCGGGCCACGCCGTCCAGCGCGCGGCGCTGCAACTCCTCGGGATCACGATGCTGCTCGGCGAGCCGTTCAATTTCCGGACGTTGTACGAGGGAAAGCTCGTGCAGCACGTCGTACCGGCGCCGAACATGGAATTCACCCAGACCAGCGAGAGCAGCAGCGGAATGCTCGACTGGCACGTGGAGGACGGTTTCAGCCCCGACCGCTGCGACTATTTCGGCCTGCTGTGCCTACGTGGAGCCGAGGCCGCGGTCACCCGGTACGCCGCCGCTCGGGATGTCGTACTCGACGACCGGACCCGACGGATTCTCTCCGAGCCGCGCTTCGAGATGGCGCCCGATTCGGCGCACGTTCTCGACGACGGTTCCCCCTGCCGTACGCCGGTGCTGTTCGGCGCGCCCCACGCCCCGGAGATCTGCTACGACGACCACTACCTCACGGCGCTGGACGGGGAGGGCAAGGAGGCGCTGCGCGAACTGCGTACGCAACTCGACGCCGTGCACCACGGACACGTACTGCGTCCCGGCGATCTGCTGGTCATCGACAACCGGCGGGTCGTGCATTCCCGTACCCCGTTCGCCGCCCGGCACGACGGCACCGACCGGTGGCTGCTGCGCACGATGGTCTGCGCCTCGCTGCCGCGGTTCCGGGCCCACGGCCGCCGCATCATCTAGAAGGAATCCGCTGGTGTCGAAGGTTGTGCTCATCGTCGGCGCGGTCGAGCACCGCGAGCTGGCCCTGCGCACCGGGCTGGAGCGGGGCTACCGGATCGTCCTGGTGGAGGAGGCCACCTCGCCGTTGCTGTCCTGGGCGCACCTGGCGGTGCCGGTGCCGGACATCCTGGACGCCCGAGGCGTCCGGGCCGGGATCGACCGGGCGGTCGGGCTCGCCCGCCCCGACGCCGTCCTCACCCTGTACGACGAGCTGTTCCCGCTCGTGGCAGAGGTGGCTGCCGACCTCGGGCTGCCGTTCGTCGCCCCTGGTGCGGCGCTGCGCAACGCCAACAAGATCGAGCAACGCACGGCCCTGGAAAAGGCGGGAGTATCCATTCCGGAGTGGGCGACCTGCACCGACCTGACCTCGGCGCGGGAGGCCGCCGCCCGGGTCGGCTACCCGGCCATCCTCAAGGTGGCCGACCAGACCGGGGCCGGCAAGATCCGCGTCGCCGGCCCGGACGAGTTGGCGGCGGCCCACGCCCAGCTCGCCGGCCCCCGGTCCCGGAACGAACCACCGCTGCTGGTCGAGGAGCTGATGCACGGCCAGGAGTACAGCGTCGAGGCGTTCGTATGGCGCGGCCGGCCGACCCCGATCTGCGTCACCCACAAGACCACGACCGGGGGCGGGTATCCCGTCGAGCTCGGACACGCGCTGCCCTACCAGGGCACGGACGCCGATCCGGTGGCGGCGACGGCGCTCGACGCGGCCCGCGCGGTCGGTGCCGACCACACCCTCGTGCACGTCGAGGTCTTCCTCACCGCCACCGGACCGAGGGTGGTCGAGGTGAACGCGCGCTCCGGCGGCGACTACATCATGGACCTGGTCGCCCGCTGCAGCGGCGCCAACCCGTACGACATCGTCTACGACCTGAGCCTGGGCCGGGCGCCTAGCTGGCACCCGACCTGGCGCGGCGCGGCGGCGATCCGGTTCCTCGTGGCCGACCGCGCGGGCCGGCTCGCCGGCATCGCGGGGGTCGACGCCGCCCTCACCCTCCCCGGATTCCACCGGATCGGAGTCGACCGACGACCCGGTACGCCCGTCCGGCGCCCTCGGGGCGGCGAGGACCGGCTCGGCTGGGTCATCGCCGACGGGGCGGACTGGCGGCAGGCCCGGGACCGGGCCGACCGGATCGCCGCCGGCCTGACGCCACGGATCGCCGCCGGCCTGACACCGGGGGTCGCACCGCCCGACGGCACCGGCGTGGCACCGACCGACGGCACTGGCGCCGACGACTGGGAAGCGGGGAACTGAGTGCACGGATACACCTCGTCGACGTACGGCAACCGGATCGCCGACATCTACGACCAGCCGGGGCAGACGCCGCCGGACGCCGACCGGGCCGCGGCGTTCCTGCACGACCTCGCGGCCCGGGCCGCGGCGGCGGCCGAGGGCGTCGAGCCACCCCGGGCACTGGAATGGGGCGTCGGCACCGGTCGGGTGGCGATACCGCTGGCCGCGCTCGGCTGCGACGTCTCCGGGGTGGACATCTCGGGGGCCATGCTGACGCGCTGCCGTACCGCCGACACCGACGGGCGGCTGCGGCTGTCGATCGGCGACATGACCGCGGTACGGGTCGACGGGGCACCGTTCCACGTCGTCTACGCGGCCTTCAACACGCTGCTGCACCTGCTGACCCAGGAGGAACAGGTGGCCGCGTTCGCCAACTCGGCGGCGCAGCTCAGCCCCGGTGGCGCGTTCGTCGTGCAGGTGAACGTGCCGGACGTCGGGCGCCTCCGGGACGGCCAGCGGGTACGGATCTTCGAGGTGGAGACGGCGTACGTGGACCTGAACATCACCCTGCACGATCCGGTCCGGCAGCAGCTCCGTACCCAGCAGATGATCATCAGGGAGGGCGGAGCCGAGCTGCGCCCTCTGATGCAGCGGTACGTCTGGCCGAGCGAGCTGGACCTGATGGCCCGGCTCGCCGGGCTGCGGCTCGCGGCCCGGTACGCCGACTGGGCCGGCACCCCGTTCACCGCCGAGAGCACCGCGCACGTCTCGGTCTACCGCCCGGCCGAGGAGCGCTAGCCATGCCGACCCTGGAGATTCCGTTCGCGCCGTGGCGGTTCATGCTGGCCGTCGACGCCGTGAACTACGCCCTCGACGAGCAGGTCGGCTATCGGGCGCGCCGCCCGGGTGACGCGATCATCAACCTCTCCTCGGGGGTCAACCTCACCGAGCCGCCCTGGGAACTGGTCGACTTCGCGCTCGGTGCGGCCCGCGACCCGCTGTTCTGGCACGACTACGACGGGCCCGACGGCCACCTCGTCGGCCGGGCCGCCGTGGCGGCGTACGAGGCGACCCGGGCCGAGGTCGCGGTCGGGGTGGAGAACGTCCTGGTCACCGCGGGTGCCAGCGCGGCCCTCGCCCTCCTCGCCCGAGGGCTGCATCCCGGTGGTGGCATCGGGGCGCACGCCGTGCTGCCGGCACCGACGTTCCCGCTCGCCGGCGCCGCCCTCGCCGACGCGGGATTCCGGATCACCGAGGTGACGTCCGAGGAGCCGGACCGGTGGCTGCCGACCGTCGACGAGCTGACCGCCGCCACCACCGCCGACACCCGGGTGGTGTACGTCAACACGTTCAACAACCCGACCGGCGAGCGGTACGACGAGGCCGAGCTGCGCAAGCTGGTCGGCTGGGCGCGAGAGCACCGGGTGACGGTGCTGCACGACACCGTCTCGTCCGACGTCGCCGCGGTCGGCGGGCTGCCGCACCTGCTGTCGATCGCCGCCGAGGAGGACTACGCCCGGGGCGTGGTCACCGTCGGCAGCCTGTCCAAGTCGCGGGCCGTACCCGGCTTCCGGATCGGTTGGCTGATCGGCGACGCCGACCTGATCGCCCGGCTGGCCGGCTTCAACGAGCTGATCGCGCCCTCCTCGCCGGGGCTGGCCGCTCCCGCGCTGCTGATGGACCGCATGCTGGCGGTGGCGGCGGACAGTGCCCGGTCCGCGCCGGACGACCCCTGGGACCGCCTCGAGGAGCTGCTACGGCCGTACCACGCCGTGTCGCCCGGGCTCCGGGGCTTCCTCGACCGGGCCGGGACCCGGCTCGGCACGCCCAGAATCGCGAACGGACTCACCGGGTGGCGGGACTCGCTGCGCAAGACCCTGGCCGGGAACGTGGCCTCGCTGGCCGGCTGGGCAGAGACGATCGTGGATGCCCCACCCTGGTGCGGGGACTTCAACACCTTCGTACGGCTTCCGGCCCTGGACGGACGCGACGTCCTGACCACGACCCACCGGCTGTTCCGCGAGTACGGCGTGCAGACCCTGCCCGGTCCGGCCTTCGGACACTCCACCTCCTGGTGGCGCCGGCGCGGATACTTCCTCCGGCTCTCGTTCGCGCTTCCGCCCGCCCGCTGGCAGGAAGGGCTCGCCCGGCTCTCCGCCGCCTGCGAGAGGCTGTCCGCCGATGGCTAGCCGCGCCCCGTGGCAGCTCTTTCCGGTCGGGCTGCTGCGCTCGGCGGGGTTGCCGTTCGAGTGGCTCGACGACCTCGGGCAGGCGGAGCTGGAACCCCGGGCCGACGCGGCGGCGGCCAGCGCGGCGGAGTTGGGCCGGGTGCGTACCGAGGTGATCGCGGCGTTGAAGCGGGCGCAAGCGGAGTGCGACCACGAGCAGCGGCCGGCCCTGAACCGCACGCTCAAGGCCGTGATCCACTATCGACCCGCTCCGGCCGTCCCGCCGGTCGCCGCCCAGGTCACGCACTGGTGGCACACCGCCTTGACGGCACACCACGCGGCCGAGGCAGCCCTGGCCGCGTCGCTCGGCACCGCCCTCGCCACCGAGGGCGAGCTGCTGCGGAAACGCGCGTACGACGAGGCCTTCCTCGAGGGCGTGCTGATGGCCAGCCCGCACGCCCACGACGAGCTGGTCCGGTCGGTGGAACGCGGCCGGATGAGCCCGCGGGTCGAAACCACCGCCTACCGGTACCTGCAGCGCTTCTGCGCCAAGGCCGAGACGACCGGGCACGTCGGACCGCTCAGCCTGGTACGGGTCGGCGACGCGTCCCCGACCGCTGCCGGCTCGGGCGTCCGTGCCGCGTACCGCGACCCGGTGCTGGGCGAACTCGCCTACTGGTGCCTGGGCGACGGCCGCCGGGGACGGCGCCGTACCTCGATCAGCTTCTGGGCTGCGGAGGCGTTGGCGGAGGCCGTGCTGAGCGATCCCGTCCTCGGGGTGCGCCTGCGCCGGCCGCGCCGGGTCATCGGCGTCGGGCAGACGGGGCTGAGCCGCGCCGAGCGGGCCGTGCTGGACCGCGCCGACGGCAGCCGGACCCTGGCTGGCATCGCAGCCGAGACCGGGCTGGGCGAGACCGTCGCGATCGCCACCGAACTCGCCGGACGCGGTCTCCTGCGACTCGACCGACACCTCCGCGACCACACCGCCGACCCCGGGGCCGACCTGCGCGGACTGCTCGCCGGAACGGGCGCCCCTCCGGCGGCCGAGGTGGCAACCCTGCTCGACGACATAACCCGGTTTGCCGACCTCCGGTATCCGGGCCGGCCCGCCGCGCTGTCGGCGCTCGCCGACCGGTTCACCGCGCTGACCGGCCGGGCCGCCTGGCGCGGCGGCGGGCGCATCTCGGCTGACCGAGCGATCCTGTACGAGGACGCCCTCGACAACGTCCGCGAACTGCGGATCGGCGGCGCCGGGGCACGGCGGCTGGCGGACCGGCTCGGCACCGTGCTGGACCTCCTCGCCTCGCTCGCGATCGACGAGCGCGTCGCGGGGCAGCGGGAGCTGGACCAACTGCTGTCCGGGCGGAGCTGTGCCGACCTGCCCGCCACGGAGGTACGGCGGTGGTCCCCGTCTTTCCCGGCCGGCGCGACCGAACGGCTGGCCCGACTCGTCGACCCGGCGGTGGCGACGGTCCGGCTGACCCGTGCCGACCTGGAGGCCGCCGGGCTCATCCGCACCGATCTCGACCGTTGGCCCCTCTTCGGTGCCGCCGACCTCATGCTCGTCGGCCAGCCCGCGGCCGCCCCGGAGGCGGTCGGCGGCGGTGCAGGGGGCGGCGGCGGTGAGCCGCTCGTCGTGCTGAGCGAACTGCACCACATCTGGCCGCAGTTGGCCCGGCCGGTGCGCGGCCTCTACTCCGACGAGCAACTCGGCGTACCACAGCTCGGGCGGTTGCTCGCCGAGCAGCTCGCCCCCGCCATGCCGACGGTGCAGGAGGTCCGGCGGGTACAGAAGGGGACCGACAACTCGCCGGCCGGGCACCGGCTGCTCTGCCTCGACACCGCGTCGCCGGTGCCGGGCGCCGTACCCGTGGACGCCCTGCGGGTACGGCGCTGGGCGAACGGGTTCATCGGACTCCACGACCCGCACACCCGCCGGGACCTGTGGCTGCTGCCCGAGTACGACGACACCGACGTACCGGTCGGCGGGCTGGTGCGCTGCGCGACGCCCGCCCTCGAACTCCCGCGGATCAGCGTCGGCGAACGTACCCCGCGCATCGTGGTGGACGGGGTCGTACTGCAACGCCGCCGCTGGGATCCGCGCCCCGCCGACGTGCCGGCGTTCGGCGGGCCGGAGCCGACCGCCCGGGACTGGCGCCGGCTGCACGACTGGCGGCGCCGGCTCGGCCTACCCCGGCACGTCTTCTACCTGGTGGACGCCGAGGCCAAGCCGATGTTCCTGGACTTCGGGTCGGTGCTGTCGGTGCGCAGCTTCGGCCGCACCGTCGGCACGGCGAGCACCCTCACCCTGACCGAGATGCTTCCCGAGCCGCCGCGACTGTGGCTGAGTACGCCGGACGGAACCCTGACATCCGAGCTGCGAACGCTGTGGTGGCGGGCCCGAGCAACCGTACCGGCCCGTCCGGAAGGAGGCTGAATGCGGCTGCACACCGAGTTCGTCGCCCACCTCGACCGGCACCGGGACCGGGCGGCGACCGCACTCCGTACGCTGGCCGACGGGCTCGCCGCCGACCAGGTGATGCAGTGGTCGCCGCGGCTGCGGGCCCCGCTCGGCGCGGTGCCGCTGCTGCTGGACGCCGCAGACCACAGCGTCCTCGCCGAGGTGGGACGGGTCGTCGGCGACCTGCTGCCCCGGCTGCCCCAGCTGCTCTTCGGCGATCTCGACGGGGCACTGGACGCTTTCGGCGTACCGGCCGGCATGCGGCCGTTCATCCGTGCCGAGGTGCCCCGGGAGATACCCGTGGCGCGGACCGACTTCCTGCTCGGCGACGAGGGCTGGCGGCTCCTTGAGATCAACAACGGTGCCTCGGTCGGTGGCCTGCTGGTGGGGGACTACGACCGGCACGTGCGCGCCGAACCGTTCCTCGCCGAGTTCCTGGACGCGCACCGGGCCGGCAACGTCGCGCCGGTCGACGTACTGGTCGCCGAGGTGCTGACCCGCTGCGCCGACCTGCCGGTCGAGGACCGGCCCCGGGTCGCGATCGTCGACTGGGCGGGGTACCTGGAGGACTTCCCCCTCGAGTACCCGCAGCTCGCCGCCCGGTACCGGGCCGGCGGCCTGGACCCGGTGGTGTGCGCGCAGACCGAGCTGCGGTACGCGAACGGGCGGCTGTGGCACGGGCGGCTTCCGGTGCACGCGGTCCATCGGGACTTCGTCATCGAGGACCTGACCGAAGACGCCGGGTCGGCCCACCAGATCCTCGCCGCGGCCGAGAACGGCGACGTCGTGCTGGTGTCCGGATTCCGCCACGAGTGGCTGGCGCACAAGGGTTCGTTCGCCATGCTGCACGAGGCCGCCGGCCGCGGCCTGCTCTCCGCGGCGGAACGGGACATGGTCGACCGGTACGTCCCGCCGACCTGGATGCTGACCGGAGCCGGTCCGGAGCACTGGCGGTTCGCCGGGCTGGGCCGCGCCGATCCGCTGCCCCTCGTCCCGGAGGCGCTGATCGTCAAGCCCTGCATCGGCAGCCTCGGCGCGGGCGTGGTGATCGGCGCGCTGCGGTCGGCCGAGGAGTTCCGGGCCGCGGTCCGGGACGCGGCCACGGCGGCGCCGTCCGTGCTCCAACGGCTGGTCTCACCGATGCCGGTGCCGTTCCCGTGGCTGCGGCCGGCCGGGCCCGCCGCCGACGAGGACGTCGTCATCGACATCGCCCAGACCCAACCCGGCCTGTTCACCGTGGCCGGCCGCCCGTCCGGGTGGTGGTGCCGGCTGCTGCCCGACTCGACGCCGGCCGTCGCGAACGCCCTGCACGGTGCGGCGCGCGGCAGTACCTGGTGCGAGGCGCCACGATGATCTACCAGGGTGTCCACGAGATCGTCACCGACGACATCTTCCTGGTACTCCCCCGCTTCGCCGACCGGGCGGACGTCGAGCTGTACCTCAAGATCGAGGCGCTGAATCCGGCGGGCTCGATCAAGCTCAAGCCGGCGGTATCCATGATCGAGGACGCCGAACGCGACGGGCTCCTCGTCCCGGCATCCCGGATCATCGAGTCCTCCTCCGGCAATCTCGGGACGGCACTCGCGATGGTCTGCGCGGCGAAGGGCTACCCGCTCACCATCGTGACGGACCTCAACGCCAACCGGGCCGCAGTGGACACGATGCGCTGCCTCGGCGCGACGGTCACCGTCATCGCCACCCCCGACGCCGGCGGCGGGTTCCTACGCAGCCGGATCGCGTACATCCACCGGGCGCTCGCCGCCGACCCGAGCCTGGTCTGGCTCAACCAGTACGCGAACCCGGCCAACCCGCGGGCGCACCGTACGCACACCGCGAGCAGCATCCACAAGGAATTCGGCACCGTCGACGTCCTGTTCGTCGGCGCCGGCACCACCGGAACCCTGATCGGATGCGTGGACTACTTCCGCGAGCACAGCCCGCAGACCCGGATCGTCGCGGTGGACGCCGAGGGATCCGTCACCTTCGGCGCCCCGCCAGGCGTACGACACCTTCCGGGACTGGGCACCAGCGTCCGGCCCGCGATCCTGCGCGACGACGGCGGTGGCTACGAGACCTGCCACGTCAGCGAGGTCGACAGCATCGCCACCTGTCGGGAGACTGCCCGACGCTATGGCCTGCTGGTCGGTGCCTCCACCGGCAGCGTCCTCGCGGCCGTCCGCAGGCTGATCCCCACCATCCCACCGGGCTCCCGGATCGTCGCGGTCAGCCCGGATCTCGGCGACCGGTACCTGGAGACGGTCTACAACGACCGGTGGACCGCCTCCCGGTACCCGTCGTCGGGGCTGCCGCCGATTGGAGACGTCCTTGCCTGAGTGCCAGGTGGTGCCGACAACGGCGGCCGGGGACCGGCTGGGCGGTGCCTACTGGCGGTACTGGGCCGCCACCACCTCGACCAACCTCGCCGACGGCATCCGGGCGGGCGCGTTTCCGCTGCTCGCGGCGGCGCTCACCGGAGAGCCCGTCGGGGTGGCCGCCGTCTTCGCCGCGCAGCACGCCGCGTGGCTCGCCTTCGGGCTCTACGCCGGGGTGCTCACCGACCGCCATCCGCCGGCCCGGATCCTGCTGGTCGCCGACGTGTGCCGGGTGGCCGTGCTGGCGGTGCTGCTCGGCTGCGTCGCCGTCGGGGTGGCCACCATCGCACTGCTGGTCGCCGTCGCCTTCGTGATCGGCACGGCCGAGACCTTCCGCGACACGGCGGCACCGAGCCTGCTGCCCCGGCTGGTCGGCGACCGGCTTCTCGAACGGGCGGCCGGCCGCCTGCTCAGCAGCGAGGTGCTCGGCAACGAGTTCCTGGGACCGCTGCTGGGCGCGGCGCTGTTCGCGGTCGCGATGGCGCTGCCCCTGGCCGCCGACGGCCTGGTACTCGCCCTCGCCGTGACACTGCTGCTCACCCTGCCCCGGAGCATCCGATCGGCGGCGGCGCCGGAACGTGCCACGACAGTGCCGGCCGCGCCGGAGCCGGGGGTGCCGAAACCGGCGGTGGCCGGTTCACGGCTGCATACCCAGCTCGGAGTGGGGATCCGGTGGCTGGCCCGGCACCGGCAGCTCCGTACCGTCACCGCCTCCGGCGCCCTGCTCGCGTTCGCCGACGCGGCGTGGTGGGCGGTCCTGGTCGTCTTCGCGGCCGACGTCCTGCACCTCCCGCCGGCCGGGTACGGTCTGCTGCTCGCGGCCGGGGCGGCCGGCGGCGCCGGTGGGGGGCTGGCCGCCGAGCGGCTCGCCCGGTACGCCGGGCCGGTGCCGCTGCTGACCGGGGCAGTGCTCGTCGCCGGCCTGCCCGCGCTGGCGCTGGCCGTCGCGCCACCGCTGCCGGTCGTGCTTGCGTTGCTGGCGCTCAGCAGCGCCGGGTTCGCGGTGTGGAACGTGATCGCGTTCGCCACCCGGCAGCGCCGCACCCCGGCCCACCTGTTCGGCCGCGTCACCTCGGTACACCGGGTGGCCCTGTGCGGCGGCTCGACGCTCGGCGCGCTGGCCGGAGGTTGGGTCACCAGCGCGATCTCGTTGACCGCGATGTTCGCCCTCGCCGGGGCCGTCACGGTCGTCGCCGCGGGGGTGCAGGCCGGCGCATGGCGTGCCGACACCGGTGCCGGGTCCCCGTCGAGGGCCGGGTCGGCATGCTGATCGACAACGATCCGGACCCGCTCCGGCGCATCCACCGGCCCGAGTTCCTGCCCGACCTCGTGTCGTGGGCGGCGGCCCGCTGTGACCTCGGCCCGGTGTACCGGCACCGCGTCTGCACGGTCGGCTACGACGACTGCAATCTCCTGGTGGAGACCGGGACCGGCCGGTACGTCTTCAAGATCTTCACGATCCATCGGCCGGAGCCCCTGACCACCCGGTACGTCGAGGTGATCCGTACCGCGCTCGCGGCCGGGGTGCGGCACCCCCGCCTCCACCCCACCGCCGGCGAGGCGCTGCTGTGCCATCCGCCGTCCGGCAACCGCCTGATCGTCATGGACCACCTGGACGGCGGCACCTTCCTCGATCGCGACGGACATCCCAACGCCGGCCAACTCGCCGACCTGATGGCGCAGGTGAGCCGCATCCATCGGATCCAGCGGGACTTCGCGCCGGTGCCGGACTGGTGGGCGGTGCACGAGATCGGCGCGCTCGCCCGCGAGATGCTGCCGCTGCTGCCGGCCGACGACCGGGTCCAGGTGGAGCGGGCCGTGGCGTCGTTCGACGAGGTCGACCGGGCCGTCCTGCCGCACGCGCTGGTGCACGGCGACCTCACCAAGGCCAACGTGCTGCCCACCTCGCCGCACCAGGTCGCGATCCTCGACTTCGCGGTGGCCAACCGCTATCCGCGGGTGCACGAGCTGGCGATGGTCGCGGTCAACCTCATGCACGGCGACCCCCGGCCGCTCCGGGAGCGGGTCGACACCCTGCTCGGGATGTACCCCGCCGCCCCGCTCACTCCCGCCGAACACCACGCGCTGCCCCGGTACGTGCACGCGACCGCCGCCATGGAGCTGCTCGGTGCGGCCCGGGAGTGGGTGCTCAAGGGCAACCGCAGCGACGAGACCCGCTACCTGATCGGGCTCGGGCGCGCCGGCCTGCGCGCGGCCCGCCGATACGTGGAGAACGACGCCTCCAGCCGGAGGCGTCGGTGACCCGTCGAAAGGATCAGAGATGTCCCGTACCGCCGCCGTCAACTCGTGGGACGAGTTCACCCAGCTCCGTGAGATCGTCGTGGGCGACGCCACCCATGCCCGGGTGCCCCGGATGACCGACCCCTCCGCGTGGCTCGCCTGCTATCCGACCCTCACCCCGGCCGAGCTCGGGGCCGTGCACCAGGGCGAGTTCCCCCGCCAGGTGATCGAGGAGTCGAACGAGGACCTGGCCGAACTGGTGGAGACGCTCCGCGAGTTGGGGGTGAAGACGCACCGCCCGCCCGCCGTCGATCACCGCCGGGAGTTCACCAGCCCGGACTGGTCCGCCGACGGCTATATCTCCTACTGTCCGCGAGATATCACGCTCATCGTGGGATCCACCATCATCGAGGTACCCAGCCCGATGCGCTCCCGCTACTTCGAAATCTTCAACCTCCGGCCGATGTTCCAGGACTACCTGCGGGAGGGAGCCGGCTGGATCGCCGGGCCCCGGCCGCAGCTCCGCGACGAGCTGTACGAGTGGGACGACCTCGGCCGTCCGCTGCTCGGCGAGGCGGAACCGGTGTTCGACGCCGCGAACGTGCTCCGGCTCGGCCGGGACCTGTTCTACCAGATCTCCCGCAGCGGCAACGAGCTGGGAATGCGGTGGCTCGCCTCGACGCTGCACCTGATCGATCCCGAGCTGCGGCTGCATCCGCTGCGCGGGGTCTACGGCTACACCCACATCGACAGCACCATCGCCCTGCTACGTCCCGGCCTGGTTCTGCTGAACCCGGAACGGATCACGCCGGACGCCGTTCCGGAGCCGTTCGACACGTGGGACATCCTGTGGTGCCCGGAGATGGCCACCGTACCGACGGCGCTGCCGCACACCCTCAGTGAGCGGTGGATCAGCATGAACCTCCTGATGGTCAACCCCGACACCGCGATCGTCGACGCGACCCAGCCGGCGCTGCTCCGGGCTCTGGAGAGCAAGGGGATCACGGTGATCCCACGGCGGCTGCGGCACGCGCGGGTCCTCGGCGGCGGGTTCCACTGCGTCACCCTCGACATCGTCCGCGACGGCGGGAAGGAGGACTACCTGAGCTGAGTCCGCTCCCCCGCCCGATCGACCTTCCGCGCGTCATCTCTCACGCGCTCTTCCTCGCGCGTCTTCTCTCCGCGCGCGTTTCCGCGCCTCTCCTTCGACGCGTGATGCTGGCCGCCGCCCTGACTCGGGCCGGTGCCGTGCGGCGCTGCGGCATGCCGCCGGTCGTTCACGACTCGTTTTGCCGGACCTTGACGGTCATTCGGCCGGCAACTGTACTGACGAGCAATTCCAGGGCAGATGCCCACGGCCATCAGATGGAGGTGTCTGATTTGAAGAAGAAGCTGCAGGCCACGGTGACGCGGGTGGTGAAGTCCCGGGTGGACGTCGCGTACTCGCCGGCCGCGAGCGTCGCGTACTCGCCGTCGGTCAGCGTCGCGTACGCCCCGTCAGCGAAGTAGGACGCGTTGCGGTGCGCCGGTGTGTGCCTCCCACGGGGCACACACCGGCGCGGCGGGAAAGGTCGGCACGCGATGGAGTTCGTCACCAGATCAACCCTCACGATTTCCTGGTACGACGGCAGGGCGACCGCGTTGGACGCGATGACCGGTCAGGTCTGCGAGGTCAGCCGGGACACCCTGCTGATTCTCGACCGCTGCGCCGGTGGGGCGACGGTGCAGCAGGTCACCGAGGACCTGCGTGCCGACGGTTACGACGTCGACCCCGCCGAGGTCCACTCCACGCTGACCGAGCTCCAGGCCGCCGGGCTGGTACGCCGAGCCGCGGCCGGCGGCGGGAATCCGGACGCGAACGCTGCGTGGCGGCGCTGGGGACCGGAGGCGATGCTGTTCCACTTCGGTACCAAGGACGTTCCGTTCGCCGCCTCCGCCGAGGAGGCCGAGCGGCTCTACGCCGACGTCTCCGCCCACGCGCAGCCGCCGCTGTTCAAGCGCTATCCCAGAGCGCCGACCGTCGTGCTGCCCCGGCCCCGTCCCGTGGAGTCGCGCCGATTCGTCGACGTCCTGTTGAACCGACGTACCGTGCGCGAATTCGACGAGCGGGCGGTCGAGGTCGAGCAGCTCTCCGCCGTACTGTTCTATTCCTTCGCCCCGCAATCCTTTGTCGACATCGACGGGCTCGGCGCGCTGCCATTGCGGCCGTACGCCAACGGAGGAGCCCGATCGGAGCTCGAGATCTACCTGAACGTCCGGGGCGTCGCCGGCCTGGACGACGGCCTGTACCACTACGAGCCGGTCGCGCACTGCCTCGAATTCCTTCGCGAGCGGCTGGACCAGGCCCAGCTCACACACCTGTCGCACCAGCAGGTGATGTGTGCGCGCGCGCCGGTGACGCTCTTCGTCACCGGAGTGGTGGAGCGGCTGGCACACAAGTACCACAACGCCCGGGCGCTGCGGGTGATGTACCTCGACGCCGGGCACCTCGGCCAGACCTTCGCGCTCGTCGCCACGGCCCACGGCCTCGGGCCGTACCAGACCGCCGCCTTCCGCGACAGCGACGTCGAGCGGGCGCTCGGCATCGACGGGACCGACGAGACCGTCCTCTACCTGCTCGGTTTCGGCGTGCCCGCGGCCGTCGTGGAGAACCGGCTCCGGCCGGCCGGGCTCGGCGCGGCTGCCCTCACCCGCCTCTACGACGACCAGCCCTGAACCGGCCGATCCGGGGCCGGCGCGGCACCGGATCGGCGACGGTGGTGTTGCCGCGCTCAACGCCCGTCGAAACGTGAACTCCACGTTGAGCTTGTTCGCGGACAGTTCGATATGCCCGAGCATGAGGCAGCCGAGCGAGTCCTTCACCGACAGCCGTCTACTGAGCCTCTTTCAACCTCCCTTTGCGACCCGTCGGACCGCAGGGTCGGACGCGGTGCGTGCGCGCCGCGCGGTTCAGGCTGAGAAGGTTCACTGCCCGGCTCTGCGGGCGCCACGGATGTTCAAGTGCACGGGGCCTGCATCGGAGTGAGCCGGGGACGGCCGCCCGGACGCGGCCGTCCCCCAGGGTATTGCGGATGCGGAGGGATTGCCCCGGGGTTCAGCGGTTCGCCACCCCGCCGTCAGAGGTTGGCTGGACCCGCTCGAACCGCACCCGGCTCAGCCATCCCGGGAGGTCACTGAGCACGTACAGCTCGCCGTGCACGTCGGTGTCGATCGCGGTCGGCTGGATGGGGAAGTTGCCGATCGTAGCGGACTCGTAGCCGCCCGTGGGTTTGGGACGCACGGCGAACGCGAGGGTCGAGCAGTAGTCGCTCGCGACGTAGGTCCCCCATGCCTCCGGGGTGGCGGACCCTCGGTAAACCACGCCGCCGGTCACCGAGCAACTCTCCGTCATGAAGTGTTCGTACTCGAAGACCGGGTCGGTGTACCGCACGCCCGGCCGGCATTGCTCCGGGTCGAACACCGGGGTGCCCTCCCGGCAGGACCAGCCGAGGTTCGCCCCACGCTGCCACGGGCGGATGTGGTTGATCTCCTCGACCAGGCCCTGGCCGACGTCACCGATCCACAGCGAGCCGTCGACCGGGTCGACGGAGAACCGCCACGGGTTGCGCAGCCCGTAGAGCCAGATCTCCGGCCGCGCGCCGCGCGTGCGGACGAACGGGTTGTCGGAGGGTACGCAGTAGAGCTTCGCCCCGCAGGCGCGGTTGACGTCGATCCGCACGATCTTGCCGAGCAGGGTGCCGAGGTCCTGACCGGACTTGAACGGGTCGTTCGCGTGGCCGCCGTCGCCCAGGGACCAGTAGAGATAGCCGTCGCGGCCGAACGCCACCTGTCCGCCGTTGTGGTTGCCGTACTCGGCGTGCTCCTGGGTGAGCAGCACCTGCACCCGCTCAGGAGCACCGATGGGCACTCGCGCCAGGGTCAGCGCGCCGGCCGGCAGGCTCGTGTAGGCCACGTAGAGGATCCCGGTCCACGCGAAGTTCGGCGCAGGCGTGATGCCGAGGAGGCCGCGCTCGTTGTCCGAGGTGTCGATCCGGGCGGTCAGGTCGAGCACCGGCTCAGCCACCAAGCCGGTGTCGGGGTGGTAGGCGCGGACGGTGCCGTTCTTCTCCGCGATCAGCATCCGGCCGTCCGGCAGCCCGGTGAGCGCGATCGGACGTTGCAGACCGGAAGCCACCTGTTCGGATACCACGGTCAGCTCGGCGAGTGGCACCGCGCGGGTGTGGGATCCGCCGGCCGCGGCGGTGCTGGCCACCGACACCGGTGGCGACAGGACCGCAGACAGGGCCAGAACGAGCAGCCCGGCCAGCATGGTGGCCGGGCGACGACGCCGTCGCGACATGTTTCAGCTCCTCAAGCAAGTGGAGTGGAGGACGCGATCTGGGAGCGTTCCCACAGTACATCGACTCGCGACAATATCCAACCCGCCGTCTTGTTGCCTTCAGGTCAGAGGAGGAGTACCGCTACCGGTCCTACGATCCGTCTCCAGACTGACGAGCACCCCATGCTTTCGTTGCCTTTGGTCGCCTTCTGCGGCACGTCGGGAACGGCGGAGCTGAGCGTCGCCGCGTCCGGGTCGCCGCCGCCTGCTGCCCAGGCGTCGACCATGACGTCGAGCAGCGGCGTGAGATCGGGTTGGTCAACTGCGGCATTGAGGTCGCCGATGAGCAGTACCGGCAGGTCTCCGTCGAGCCGCGGGTCGGTGGCGAGTTCCGCGAGCGCTCGGCTCTGCGCGAGTTGGTCGGCGGCGTACGCGGGCTCCCACTCGATGCAGGACACGATCACGTGCAGCGGGCCCCGCGGGTGTTCGAGAGCGCGCTCGGGGGCGGGCCGGGCCGTTGGGCGCTCGGCAAACGGTGGATCTCTGTCGCGAGAATCGACCAGCTACTGAGCAGGCCGACTCCCATCTCGATCCCAGCCTGTGTCGGCTCTTCCGGCGGGTCCGGCACCGGAGGTAGCGAGGTCGGCGCGAATGCCGCAGCCGCCATCCCTAACCGGTCCGCCAGGCGCCGTGGCTGCGTGGTGTCGTCGTCGGCCCAGGCTTCCACCAGCCCGACGACGTCGGGCTTGGCCTGTTCCAGCGTTGCCGCTATGCCCGTTGCACGTTCCTGCCAGGCGCCGCCGAACCGCCACCACACGTTCCAGGTCATGACCCTCATGGCGCTGACCATAAGCAGGGCGGCCCGGTCACGCGACCGGCCGATAGCCGCCGCACGGCGCCGACGTCCCGTGGGCGTGCAGGTAGCTTCAGTGGTACCTCGACGTCGTGGTGGATCTCGTAACACCGCCACCGGCATCGGAACCATCGCTGCAGGGTTCGGGCCGATTCGACCTCGGCCGGCAGCCGGTGCCGGTGCCGGTGCCGCGACACCCAGCCCAGCTCGCGGCCGGCATCGACGAGACCGCGCCGGCCGTGCGGAGTGCGCCAGGCATCGATGATCGCACGAAGGATCACCGGGACAGGCCGCCGGAGCGCAGCGGGCAGCACCCGATTGCGCGCCTCCATCCGGTGCCGCGCACCCTGGTCCCGACCGGCAGCGGTGGGGAAGTGGTGCGTCACCAACTCGGGGACGTACGCGAGACCCAGCCCGATGCCGCGAGGTCCAGCGCCAGCAGCGCCTCCTCGCCGTACACCTGCAGTTCTGGTTGGAAACCGCCGATCTGGCGGGAGGCTCGGCGGCGGACGACCGCCGCGCAGGCCAGGAAACCCAGCACCGTCGGGCCGGGTAGGTCCGGCGGCGTTCCGAGCGGCTGCTCGGCCATCGCCGCTGACACTGGGTCGAGGCGCTGCTCGCGGCCGACTCGCACCTGCCCGGCCAGCAAACCCAACCGGGGATGGATCCGGAACAGCCGCACCGCATTTTCCAGTGATCCGGGCGCCCGGTAGGAGTCGTCGGCGGCGAAGGCGACGAACGGTGTGCGGGCCAACTCGACGCCCACATTGCGAGCCGCGGCACCCACGTTGTGGTCGAGCCGGACGACCCGCACTTCAGGAAAGCATGTGCCGACGGCATCCGCAGCCCCGTCGGTGGGCCGAGCGAAGATCCGCTTAGAGCTGTTCGCGTACGCCGGCCTCACGGGCGACGCCCCGTAGTTGACCGGCGATCGGGTCGTTCAGCATGGACCTGCCGGATCCCACGCGCAGCAGGGGCAGCACGGTGCGTCGGTGCACGTCTTCGAGTTCGAAGCCGGCCGCGGCGTAAAGTGCGACCACCGCCAGTACCAGGCCGCACCAGCCGGCCGCGGTACTCCAGTCCGGTGCTGCGGTGATCTCGGCGATGCCGGTGACGGCGAAACGAAGCGCGCTCAGACCCATGACGGCGGCCGCGACGAGTTTGCCGGTGGCCGCGACGGTCGGTACGAGCAGTGCGGCCGCACCTGCGAGCAGGACAACTCCGAGGCCGGAACTGGTGGTTCCGGCCGGGCTGGTCAACGTCACGGCACCGGCGGTGGCCCAGGCACCGGCCAACACCCCCATGCCCGTTCCGGCGACCGGGTCGCGGGCGAGGAACCCGAACACGGCGGCGATGAGCTGGACCGGCACGGTGAAGACGAGCGCGCCGAGTGCCACCTGCCGGTGCTGGTCGGCCGGCAGCCAGCCGAGTTGCAGGCAGGCGAACGCGGTAGTAGCGACGACCAGACCGATAAACCCCAGCGGAAGCGGCGTACCGGTCGGGCGGAGGATGATCCGGGTGACGGCCAGATGTTCGCGGTCGTGGTCGTCCATCAGCTCACCAGGACCTGGGCGGAGGTCTCCTTGAGTTTGGCGTTCGCCCACCGGGCCTGTCGCAGGGTCTGCGGGTGGCAGCGCTTGGCGAGCGCCAGCAGTTCGCGGTCCTGGGTGGCCTGGGCGGCCTGGGCCAGGACCTCCCAGTCCAGCGAGACGCCGGAGGCGTCCCGGTAGAGGTGGCGCAGGTCGGCGAGGAGGAGCAGCCCGGGCTCGCGGTGCCGCCCGACCAGTTCGGACGCCTTCTGCTCCATCGTCGCGAACAGCCCTGACTCGTTCCTGGCCTCCTCGTCGAGGCGCAGGCCGTAGTCGCCTCCGACCCGGGCGAGTTCGGTCACGTGCTGCTGGGACCAGCGCGACAGGTCCCGTCCGACGTAGTAGATCTCGTGGTCGGCCTTGTGCCGGTCCGCCATCCGCAGCAGGTCGACGGCGAGCTTGTTCTCCGACCGGTGCAGCTCCCGGATGGCCATGTCGATCCTGCTCATCGGTGGCCTCCGCCCGCCGGGACGGACGCCGGTTCCACTCTCGGGGCTTCCGGCACCCGCTCGTCCGCCAGAGCGGCGGAGCCGCCCACCGTGCCCGGAACGCCGTCCGCCACGGGTCGGGACCCGGTGGTCGTCGGCGCGCCCGCCGGGGCTCCGTCGCCGCTGCCCACCCGGCTCACCTGGGCAACCGCCGACTTGAACAGCGGCTGCTTCGACACCGGGTCCCAGTCGGTGATCGTCAGCTCGTTGGCCGCCCGGCCCTGCTCCCGGCCGTCCGGACCGGACCCGCCGGGCGCATCCCAGTAGCCGTAGTGGAACGGCAGGAAGAGCACCCCGGGCCGGATCCCGCTGACCCGTAGCCGCGCCCGCACCGAACCGCGCGGGGTCGTGACCTCCAGTAGGTCGCCCTCGGCGTAGCCGCGGTCCGCCGCGTCGGTGGCCGCCATCTCCACCCAGACCTCCGGCGCCGCCGCCTGCAATTGCGGTGCCCGGCCCGTCTTGGTCCGGGTGTGGAAGTGGTACAGGGTACGGCCGGTGATCAGCTGGAACGGGTACTCCTCACGCGGCATCTCGTGCGGGGGAAGGTACTCGGCCGCCTTGATGATCGCCTTGCCGGCAGGGTTCATCGCCTTGTACTCGGTCGGCTCCAGCGGCGCCCCGGTGACCAGGTCCCGGCCGTAGCTCTCGCAGTAGTCCGGGCCGGCCCAGAACCTCCCGTCGGCGTAGAGGCGCTCGGTGCCGTCCGGGTGCTCGGCGTCGCACGGCCACTGGATGCCGCTGCCACCACGCAGCTTGGCGTAGCTCAGTCCGGTGTAGTCGCACGGCCGGCCGGCGCTGCACTCCTGCCACGCCTCGAACGCGCCCTCCGGGTCCGCCCACTTCACCAGCGGCTGCCCGTCGTCGTCCCGCAGGTCCAGCCGCCGGGCGTAGTCGACGAAGATGTCCAGGTCGGGCCGGGCCTCACCGGGCGGGTCGACCGCCTTCTCCGACAGGTGCACCGTGCGGTCGGCGTTGGTGAAGGTACCGGTCTTCTCGCCCCAGGTCGCGGCGGGCAGGACCACGTCCGCGAGCTGCGCGGTCTCGGAGCAGAAGATGTCCTGCACCACCAGGAACAGCCGCTCCTGGCGGAGGATGTCCCGGATCCGGGCCAGTTCCGGCAGCGACACCGCCGGATTGGTACAGCTCACCCACAGGAAACGGATCGACCCCTCCTCGGCGTACCGCATCATCTGCATCAGGTTCGTCGGGGCGGAGTAGTGCGGGATCCGCATCGGGTCGACGTTCCAGATCCGGGCGAGGTCCTTGACATGTTCCTCGTTCGTCCAGTTCCGGAACGCCGGCAGGTCACCGTCGGCGCCGCACTCCCGGGTGTTCTCCGCGGTCGGCTGGCCGTTCATCTGTAGCACGCCGCAGCCCGGCCGGCCCAACATGCCCCGGACGATGTGCACGTTGTTGACCTGTACGGCAGCGGCGGTGGCCTGGTGCGACTGGTAGAAGCCCTGCAGCACGGTGGAGAGCAGCCGGCGGGCGGTGCCGATCAACCGGGCTGCCTCCCGGATCTTCTCCTCCGGTACGTCGCAGGCCCGGGCCGCCCGCTCCGGCGGGTACTCGGCCACCCGCCGGCGCAGTTCGTCGAAGCCGACGGCGTGCGCCGCGACGTACTCCTCGTCCACCCAGCCCTGCGCGACGATCTCGTGCAGCAGGGCGTTCATCAGCATCACGTTGGTGCTCGGCAGGGGTGCCAGGTGCACGGTGGCGGCCCGGGCCACCGGCGTCTCACGCGGGTCGACGCAGACGATCTTCGGCGGATTCGGGCCGGCGAGCCGGTCCAGGACCCGGGCCCAGAGCACGCTCTGCGTCTCGGCCATGTTGTGCCCGTACAGGACGAGCACGTCGGCGTGGTCGATGTCGGTGTACGAGCCGGGCTGCCCATCGCAGCCGAAGGACTCCTTCAACGCCTCCGCCGCGGTGGCCGTGCAGAGCCGGGTGTTGCCGTCGATGTGGTTGGTGCCGATCCCGGCGTGCGCGATCAACGCGAGCGTGTAGTACTCCTCCAGAAAGAGCTGCCCCGTGGTGTAAAAGCCGATCGCGCTCGGCCCCTGCTCGTCGAGCAGTTCCCGGGTCCGGTCGACCACCAGACCCATCGCGGTGTCCCAGTCGGTCTCCACCAGCCGCCCGCCCCGGCGGACCAGCGGCCGGGTCAACCGGTCGGCGGCGCGGTTGGCCTGCCACCCGTACAGGTCCTTCGGCCCGAGCCGGCCCCGGTTGACCCGGTCCACCGCCCGGCCCCGCACCCCGACGATCCGGCCGCCCTTGACCGCGATGTCGAGGCCGTCACCGTTCGAGTGCAGGATCGACGCGGACTGCACCCACCGGTCGACCTCGTCCGGGCGTACCCCGTCAGCCAGGAACGTGTCCACCCGGACCGGCCACGACTCCCCCGGCCCGTACGGCGTCCGGCTCCCCCACGGTTCCGCGATGCGGTCAACGCGTCGCGACGCGCCGCCCTGCGTTGCGCCGTCCATCCGCCCAGCTCTCCGTCCTCTCCCGAACCAGTCCTTCCGCCACCCTGACAGCAGGTCGAGCCTCGCGCCGCCGAAACGACCAGATCGGCGCGAGCGCGTCGGGGCGGGGCCCGAGGCGGCAAGGCAGCTCGCCTACCGGATGAGGCCATGGTGGGCCCGATCCGACGCTGTCGACCAGCTGGCGGTGACGCCGGTGGTATTGGCAGTGGTCGGCCTTGCGGTCGTAGCGGCGTACCAGTCGGCGGTTGTGCTGTAGCCAGGACAAATCCGGTGACACAAATGTGGATCTTCGAGCCGGGCTTGCCGCGATCGACCGGGTTTGGTCCGGTCACCTCACTCCCTTTTTTTGTGCTCGTACGCTGATCGAGTCGATCATCGTCCGGGACCAGTCGATCCTCGGAGAGGATTCCGAGGCGGTGCAGGAACCGTTGGCGCAGTCGTATCCACAGGCCGTCACTGGTCCATTCGGTGAAGCGACGGTGCACCGTGGAGGCTGACGCCGAACATCGCCGCCGGTAGCTTCGCCCACGAACAGCCGGGCCTGGACCAGGTGGAATTACGGCCGGGGAGGTCGCGTGGCGCGGTCGACGAGTGCGGCGGCGACGTCGCGGAGTTACCGGTTCGAGTCCTGGGAGACTTTCGCGAGGATCGCGAACGCCTCGTCGGAGGTGCAGCGACGTTCTGCCATGATGATTCCCTTGGCCTGCTCGATGACGGCGCGGCTGCGCATCGCGGTTTCCAATTGCTGGGCCAGGGTGGCGGTGCTGTCGAAGAGGTGTGCGTTCGCCGGGGCGACGGCGGCGTAGCCGGCGAACGTCTGAGCGAGGGTGATCGCATCGTCGTCGAAAGCGTCAGGCTTCCTGCCGTAGATATTGAGTGCCCCGACGACCTTTTCCTGGACCGGCAGCCCGATCGACAAGGAGCTGGATACTCCTTCGGTGCGGGCGCGGGCGGCCCAGTCCGGCCAGCGGGTCAGACATGGCAGGGGATCCTCGGAAAGGCGCCGCCGCCATGGTTCACCGGCGGTACGGACGCGGTGGCGGTCCGCGGTCGCGGACCGCCGCACGGACCAAGCCGGAGCTGGACCCGGGACCGCGCCGGTTGCTGGACGCTGGCTCGCCAATTCCCCCGAAAGCCGGGCATCGGCCACAGGCTCCCACCATACGCCGCCCCACGCCGAACCCGTGAGGCCGCCACCCCGAAGGCTGGCCGTTCCAGTGGCCGCCTCCGGCGGTACCTCGTTAGAATGCTCACGGGTCAAGCCACGCGCCCATCCCGCTCTCCTTTGCAAGAGAGAGAGGTCATTCATGGCCACGCGATGGATCCCCAAGCCCCTACTTCTCTCCAGGCTTCTTCTCAATGCCGCGCCACGGCTCGCTGACCATCGACGGGGCGCGAAGAGGCGGCGCCGTCCCGTCCGCCCACCGGTCCAGGTCCCTCCGGTGATGGCCGGCACGGGTGGGACACCGCCGTTCACCTTTTCCTGGCACACCGAGTCGGCAACGCCTGCGAATCCGCCCCAGGATGAACAACTGATCGTCCTCCCAGCCGGAGAGGTCGACCTGGCCACCGCACCGCTGCTGCAGAGGGCGTTGCTGATCGCCGTCGACCGTCATCCCCGGGTATGCTGCGACCTCAGCAAGGTCACCTTCTTCAGCGCGGCCGGAGTCACCGCCCTACTCGTCGTACACAACCGCGCAATCCAGACCGGATCCCGCCTCACCGCACGTCGCCCACACGGCATCACCGAACGCGTCCTACACCTCGCCGGCCTGGAACACATGCAATGAACCTCTTTCAACCTCCCCCTGCGGTCCGGCGGACCGCAAGGTCGGACGCGGTGCGTGCGCGCCACGCGGTACAGGTTGAAAAAGGTTCAATGGGACTCCGGCTCGTGTTCATCCGCGACAGCCGGTGCCTCTGCCTACGGCACGAGATCCTCGACATCGCCGACGCCTGTGCCACCGTCGGTTCCGATGTGCTGACCGAGGCACTCGACACCGGACGCGCCCGCAGCGCGATCATGCGCGACGACCACGAACACCACGACGCGGTGCAGGCAGCCCGCACCTGTCATTCCACGACGAACCGGTGGGCGCTGCGGCGGCTGCGGGTGAATCGGCGGCGAGCAGGCCCTGGATCACCCCGCCCCAGCTGCCCGTGTCGACGAAGGCACCGTGCACGAGGACGTTGGCCTCATGGCTCCCCCAGGTCTGGCAATGTCCCCTGAGGTTGTCCGGTTCCCGCCGCCGTTGCATCGGTCAAATTACTGCTGGTGGTGGCTTTGTAGCTGTGTCGGTCGATGTTCGGGCCGCGGGCTTGGTATTTGGAGTTTGAGCGTTTGATCGTGTGGGTCTTGGTGCGTAGCCGGCGCTTGGGGTAGCAGGTCAGGATCTGCCGCGTTCCGTGGCTACGTCCATCCACTCGAGCACCCGTTCGGCAAGGCGGTCGGCCGAGGGTAGCCACGCCACGAAGCTGCCGCGGCAGTCAGTTGGCACCGGGTCGGGAAAGGCCGCGAACCGGCCGCCGGCCGCGGTCACCAATGCCCGGCCTGCGGCGACGTCCCAGGCATACACATTGGTGTTCAGGGCCATGTCCGCTCGACCGGCGGCGGTCCAGGCCAACGCTAGTGCCGAGGAGCCGATGCGACGCAGCTCGGCATGGTGAAGCACGTCACCGATCAGACGGCCGTCCCCCGGGTGGAACGCCGGGCCGCCGTTCGGCACGTCGGTGAGGACCAGTGGCGGGCCGACCGGCGAACGCCCGGCCAGGGGAAGGCGCCAGCCGTCGAGCCGGAACTCGTCACAGTGTGCCGCAAAGGTCTCGCCGCCGACCGGGTCGTAGACACATCCGCCTAGAGGCACGCCGCCAACTTCGTACCCGATGGAGATGCAGAACAGGGGCAGGCCACGAAGGAAATTGTAGGTGCCGTCGATCGGGTCGACATACCAGCGAAGGTCACCATTCCCATGGGGGCCACTTTCCTCACCGATCACCCCGCAGTTCGGGAATGCCGAGTTGAGGGTCTTCCTGATGATCTCCTCGGCGTAGACGTCGCACTCGCTCACCAGGTCGGTGGCGGGCGAGCCGGCTACGCCGGGCGTGATCTTGTGCCGCACCCGAACCTGCTTGCGGAACTGCCGGAGCACATAGTCGCCGGCTCGATGGCTTGCGGAGACTGCTGCGTGAAGTAGGGTTGGCACGTCATCGGTGTCCCATGGGCATCTGTCGACGTTCGACCGTATGGTCACAGCTGCTCCTAAGTCGGTCACTCAGCTCGATGGCCGCCAACTGGCAATGCGGATCGGCGACCACGCCGCGAATGAGGCGCACGTACAGGTCCGCCAATGTGTCGACCCGGGAAAACGTGAAGTGCCGTGTGTCATAGGCCAGGAAGCCGCCGATGTCGTTGACGCATACTCCCGGCGCGTGCCGTCGAACATGGATCGGAGGCTGCCAGGACGATCCGCCGGCGAGAGTCGAAACGAGTCAGCAGATTCGACAAGCATCGGGGCTCCCGTGGTGCGACATCAGAATTCCATATGCGAATGGGGCCGGACAGCGACGAAAGCTGACAGAGGTGCTTTGGTGCTTTCTTTGCCGCAACTCCTCGGGCAGGCGGGGGGCGCATCGGGCACCGCTGGACAGACAGGAATTGCCTCGACCCTTTCGGCTCGAAAACCGGACACCGTACTCAGCCAACCGGACTTGCATTCCGCCTCAGAATATAAGCTGACAACTCAGCACCCGCAAGCCATCGTCGATATTGGCGTGTTTGCGCCAGGATCGCGGCCGCCCTGCCGACCTGTTCACGAAAATTTGCTGGTCAGCCGCCCGGTGCGGGCGAACACTCTGCTCACGATCAAGGAGATTGACAGCCGGTGCCCGGAGGGCGCCTTCCCGGATTCGCCATCCACTGCTACGTTATTCGCGTCGAGATCACTTCGGTGCTCAATCCAGTCCGGACGGCGCATATATGTCGGACCAGCCGGAGTCAATCGCGTTCTGACAGCGCCAAAAGACCACGGTGCGACGGTCCTCCGTGACAGGCAAAGCCGGATGCCGCCGACGGGAAGAAGGGCAACAGTGGACGCCAACCATGCTCCTGAGGGCGTGATCACGGTGATCACGCCAACACGACGCCGGCCGCACCTCATCGGACGAGCTATCGAGTCGGTGGCAAATCAGTGCTGTCGTCACGTAGACGAGCACGTCGTGGTCGTCGATGATTGCCCGAGCACCTGGTCATGGTTGGGACGAGAGCTGCCGCCGTTCGTCCGTCCCCGATTCGTCGCACGGGGCCCACGGGAGGTCGGCGGGCCGACCCGGGCGGCCAAGCTGCGCGATATCGGCACTAGTATCGCTCGGACCAGATGGGTGGCCTACCTGGACGATGACAACGAGTGGGAGAGCAATCATTTGCATAGCCTGCTCAGCGAGGCGATAGAGTCGGCCTGCCCTGCGGTGTATTCCTGGACACAGGTGTTTCATCGGGACGGAACACCATACCTCGATGAGGTGAACCCGTGGAGCCACGACCTCGACTCCGGACTCGCCGAATACGCGCGTCTGCGAAGAGCCGGTGTAGTGACAGCCGGTTCCCACATTTACCGGGACCGGCTGGACCCGTTCGACGGCGAGGACGCGGTCCGGTCCGTCGATCAAAGCGCCTGGTTGCTGGAGACGGAGCTCGTCAAACGCATCACGTTCAGCAACATGCCGATGCGGCCGAATCGCGAGGAAGGGCTCGCGGAGGACGACGTCTTCAATCTGAACCTCGTCGCCGAGGGGATACGCGCGCGTTCCACCGAACTGGCGACGCTACGTTATTATCTCGGAGGCTATTCGACCGCACCGGAGCAAAACGAGCCGGCCGACTGGTAAGGGCGACGCCTATCTCGCGCAGCCCGACCCCAGCTCTCAGCCGGCCGCCGTCTGCCCTGTGCCGGACCTGGGACGACGCGCCGGTGGCCCCCACACCCACGGCTGGAAAGCCTCGTGGGCATCCGAGTCGGGTGCCCGCCCGGGCCCCGCGGGGCGTGCACTCGTTTCGGCGACGGCGCCAGCACAGTTCAGCTCGCCGAGAGCTGACCTTGGTCGGGCCGTCCGAATGAGCGTAACGCAGAGGCGAGCACTCCGCCCCGAAGCGCCTCGGAGGTCGACACGGCCGACCGCGCAGCGCCGGACGTCACTTCGGCGGGCCGGCGGGGATGCCGATACCCGGTCGCTGCATTATTACCTGATGTAACGAGATTTTCGGACGTCGTTATGGCGTGGAAACAAATTCGCAGGTGGAGACGTTTTCCTGAGTCCTGGAAGCGACGGATCGCGACCACTTGGCACTAACGCGTGCGATCAGATTGCGTGTTGCGGACCCACCTTCATCCTGATACCGTAAGGCTCACGTACCGATACACAGTCCACCACGGGGATATTCTATGGAACCTTGTATTGGACGAGCATTCTAGCCATATCCGCCAGGTAGCGCCCCACCATTGTGATGATGCAGGCAGCAAACTGAGCGTCATTGTCAGAATTACCTGCCGGGTTTGTCCGTTCGGCCTCTCCGCACTGCCGAGGGGCACGGAGACGTGCATGGTCCCGTACGCCGGCATCCCGGCCAGGAATACTTTCGTTCATGCGCACATAGCATCTGTCCGGGCCGCGCGTCCACACTGCCGGGCCGCACCGCTACTGGTCGGGCTCCGGTGCAGGATGCACCCATTACTCACACTGGGATTAATTCTGTGTCCAGCTACCCTTCGCCGCCGCGGCATCCGACCGGCGACAAATTCGCGGTCTCCCGGCCCGTGCTGACCGCCCTTCAGCACGAGATCGTGCGCATGCTCGCTCGGGGAGCCAGCGACAGGCACATCGCTCACCGGCTCGGCCTGGGCCTGCGAACCGTGCAGCGCCATGTGTCCACGATCATGCAGCTCCTGCGGGTGCAGAGCCGATTCGAGGCGGGCGTCGCGGTGACCCGCGCCGGACTCCTCGAGGAGTTGGACGCCGGCGCCCGGCGTTCGACCGACCCGACGCCTGACCGGCCAGGTGGCAGCGGCGCCACGACTTGATCGTCATGCGATCCGTCGCGCCGGAGTGACCCGTGCAACGAACCTTTTCAACCTCCCCTTGCGGCCCGCGGCGTGGTCGCGGGCGTCGGCGCGCTGGCGCGGTGCAGGCTTGACTCGATCGCCCGGCACACCCCTTCGGCTTGCGCCGCGTCCTCCCACGTCGCCAACTGCGTTGCGGTGGTGCGTCCCTCGACGACGGCGAGGAAGGCGCGTATTTCGGCGGCGTAGGCCTCGGCGAAGCGCTCCCGGAAGTCGGCATACCCTCCGGCACGCGCCGGGTCAGCGGTGCGCACGGTCGTCTGCGCACCAACCAGTTCGGCATAGACCTCACAACCGTGGCCGCTCATCCGCTTGCTGATAATCGCGCAGACCACGCCATTGGCCAGTCGGACCGAGGTGAGCAGCGTGTCCGGCACCTCGTCGAGCTCCGCCTGCATGCCGGTCACCTGGACGACCGGTCCGCCGAAAATCCACAACATCAGGTCAACGTCATGGATCTGCAGGTCGTACGCAAGGCTTCCACCGGCGACCTGATACCCCGTTGGCGGCGCAGCGCCGTCGAAGCTGGTGAAGGCCGCGTACGTAAAACGGTCACTGCCCTGCTGCACCCGGTCGCGCAGGGCCAAGTACTCGGGGGCGAATCTGCGCTGGAACCCGATGTACAGCGGAACCTCCCACCGATCGGCGGCCGCGCCGAGCGACCGGGTGGTCACCGGGTCCGCACAGCACGGCTTCTCGACCAGCACCGGTACGCGGCGATCGAGCACCTGGGAGACCACCCGCGCATGGGTGTCGGTGGGAGAGCAGACGACGTACCCGCCGACCGTGCCGACCTCGGACAGGTCGGCGACCACGGCCAGACCTGGACGGCCGGCGAGCTGTGCACCGCGCCGCTCGTCGGGTTCGACGACGACAACCTGTGCACCGCTCGCGACCAGATTGCCGGCGTGCACGGCGCCGATCCGCCCGGCGCCGATCACCGCCACCCGCGGCCGGTCGTCCCTACTGATCGGGTCCTTAGCCATCGAGTCGCCGTCCCACTCGGCCCGCAGCCGGATCGTTCAACAAGCGTGCGGCCATGTTCCGATCGACCTTTCCGGTGGAAGTCCGGGGCAGTGGGTCGGTTACGAACGAGATGCGGAACGGCACCGCAGCGGACTCGACCCGCTTGGCGCAGAATTTCCGTACCTGCACCGCCGACAACGTTTGTTCCGGAGCGGTTCGGATCAGCGCCGCGACCCGGGTTTCGCCGCTCGGCGCCGTCCACGGCGCCGTCACCGCCTCCGTGACTCCGTCGAGCACCGAGATGACGTCCTCGACGTCCTCCAAATCGACACTCACCCCGTTGACCTTGATCCGGAAGTCGCGGCGGCCGAGGAACTGCAACGCACCGTCGGGTCGTCGTTCAACCATGTCGCCGGTGCGGAAGTAGGTATCGCCGGGCCAGCCGGGCGAGGCCCGGACGAAGTTGCCACCCCCGCTCGTGCCGAGATAGCCCTCCGCCTGGAATGGCGTGGTGACGACCAGCTCACCGGAGCCTGGGCCGCGTAGCTCGGTACCGCCGCCGTCGATCAGCCGGACATCGACGCCGGGCAGCGGCTCACCGAGCGGGATCCGTTCGGCGACCACCTCGTCATAGTCGAGTTGGGCGATCAGCGAGTCGTTGGTCTCGGTGCTGCCGTAGATGTTGTAGTAGCTAGCCGCAGGAAACATTTGTCGGATTACCCGCCGAGTCGGCAGGGGCGTATTGTCGCCGGTCATGATGACGTGGCCGGACGGCAGCGCATCGAGGTCGCCGGACTCCGCGAGCCCCCGGGCGAGCCGCTCGTATAGCACCGGCACGCCCTCGACGAGGTCCGGTTCCCAGGTTCGGACGAGCGCAGCGAGGTGCCGACTGTCGCGCAGAGCCGGTCCGGTGGCGGCCACCACTGTGCCGCCGTACGCCAGGGTGGTCCACACCTCGAGTAGGGACAGGTCGAAGTTGAGGGGGGCGTAGCTGAGGACTCGGCTGCCCGCACCGATCCGAAAGCGCTCGGCGGCCCAGGCGGCGAAGCGCGCGACGGCATTCTCCCGCAGCGGGACGAGCTTGGGGTTGCCGGTCGACCCGGACGTGCAGAAGACCAAGGATGCGGCCGGTGTTGGCACATCCGGATCGACTTCGGCCCGTTCTATCCGGGCTTGTTCCGGACCGGCACCCGGCCAGGCGACCAGGGCGAATCCGGTTTGCCGCTGGGCCGCGGCCCGCGTCGCCGGCGTCGCCGTGCTGGGCAATAGGACTACCGGGCGGCCGGCGATCATGGCGCCGAGCATCAGCGGGATGCCGCCGTCGCCGGCCTCGCAGACGACCGCGATGGCGCCGACGGAGCCGTCCGCAGACTTCAGCGTGCCGGCGTGAGCAGCGGCGGCTCGGTACAGCTGCGCGTAGTCGATGGTTCTTAGGGGCGTCGCCACGGCGATCCGACCCGGGTCCACCCGGGCCAGCCGGCGCACGGATTCAATCACAGTGATCACCATCGCCTCCTCCGTCTTAGTCGACGATCGCGAAGGCCCGTACCGAGCAGGTGCCGAAAGCGTGTACGGCCAGGGGTGGAGCGAAGAACCGGAAGCCCCGCGCCGGCAGACGATCGAGGCCGCGCAGGTGTTCCACAAGAGGAATGCCGGCCGCCAGCAGCAGAGAGTGCGCCGGTCGTGCCTTGTCCGACATCGCGTCGATGTTGACGGAGTCAATGCCGACCACCGCCGGGGCGAGCGTGGTGAGCCGGTCGACGAGTTCTCGCCCCAGGTATGGATGAGATTCTCCGAAGTAGTCGTCGGTCCCCCAGCGTCCGTCCCAACCTGTCCGGAAGAGCACGGCCTTGCCGGCCACCTCGGTGCCGTCGAGAATCTCCGGTCCGATTTCGCCCTCCGGCTCCGCGGTGCAGACCACACCGGCGACATCCACGACCTGTTCCAACGGAATTCCGGCGGTGTCCGCGCCGTCGGGGTAGCGGTGGAACGGCGCATCCAGATAGGTGCCGGTGTTGGCGACCATGTTGATTCGTCCTATGTGGAACTCCACGCCGTCGGTATACCGCGAGCGTGATTCAGCGCGGGACAGATGTGTGGTGATCTTCGGTCCAGGCAGACCGGGATACGTGCGCATCCCCTCGTGGATGGGGTGACTGAGATCGATGATCATGTTGCTCGCTCCTGTTCCGTGCCCGTTCCGGGTACCGCTCGTCTGAGCCGGTCGACGTGTGCCAGCGTGATGATTAGCCCGGCGTGTCCGCCCGGTGGCGGACCGGGCCAGGCCGACTCGGTGGCACGATGGCGGTACAGACCGTGCGGCGACTCCAGCCGCTGCACCGTGACGGAGCCGGCCACCAGGCGTAGCGTGACTGCGCCGGTGACGATGCGATCCAGCCGGGCCAGTGCCTCCCGGATGCATCCGGTGGTGTGGTCGAACCATCCACCGGCAACGGCGGAGTCCGTCCAGGCCGTCGCGAGCGTCTGCCGAATACCGTGTTCCCGCGCATCGAAGACCGCGTTCGACAATGCGCGGCGGGCAGCGGTGATCACAGCGGCGGCAGGCGCTTCCCGAATCTCGTGGTTTTTGCCCCACAGGTGCGTGTCCTCCAGTCCGGAGAACCGGCCCACGCCGCGCGCACCGGCCAGTTTGTTGAGGCGCCGCACCAGCGGGCCGAGCGGCATCCGCTGTCCGTCGACTGCTACCGGCAGGCCGCGTTCGAAAGCGAGGCTGAGGGTGACCGGACGTGCCGCCTCCGGTGCGTCCGGCGAACAGGTCCACTCGAAGACCTCGGTGTCGAGGATGTTCTCGGGACTGTCCAGGCTGCCGCACTCGATCACCCGCGCCCAGGGGTTGGTGTCGATGCTGTGTTCGCCGTGGCGGAACTCGACACCGGCAGCGGCGAGCTCTGCCACCATCGTTGGTCGCGGCGTCGTCGATTCCAGGAACGGCGCGGCGAGTGGCAGGCCCGGCGCCTCGTGCGCAATCGCGGTAGACAACCGGATCCCGCTGTTCTGCAGGGCTGTCGCGCTGTGGCAGATGGCGTCGCAGCCGCGTTCGACGGCGACCCGGGCAGCCACCATTCCGTACAACGGCCGCGAGATACTCGACCCTATCGGGTAGAGGCCCTGGTAGAACGCGTCGGCGTGGATCGCGGCGGGTAGGAAGTCACGGAAGAACTCCTCCTCCGCGGAAAGTTGGACCGGCTTTGCGCCGAGGGTACGCGCCCGCTCGGCGGCGTCCTCTTCGGTGCCGGTGCCGAGGTCGACCGTGAGTGCGACAGGCTCGGCCCCCCGGGTGACGAACCATTTGAGCAGGTACGACCCGTCCACGCCGCCGGAGTAGAGGACCAGCGGCCGACGGGGCAGGTGCCGTTCCAGGCTGTGCAGACTAGACACGAATTGCATCAGACTCCTCCGCGGACGACCAGATGAGCGAGACCGGCGGGCGGCGGGTCAGGGGCGAACCACGCGGGAGAAGGGTGGGTGACCCGCCTCGCACCGGCGGAGGTCCGCGATGGCGAATGCCCGCCGCAGCCAGCGATCGCGGCCGTCGAAGCGGGGTACGAACGGCGTCCGGCCGTGCACGGCGGTCCGATTGTCGATGACCAGCAGGTCTCCGGGAGTGAGCCGGACACCGACCGCGACCTGCCGCAGCGCCTCGAAGAGCCGCGACAAGGCGGACTTTCCATCGTCCGTGGTCGCCTCCATCGCGTGCAGATCCGCCAGCACGGTGACGTTGCCGGCATGTTCGGTAATCGCTGCCATCAAGGGCGAGTACATGATTCGGTCGGTGCCGACGAAGGAGGTGCTGTAGGCGATTCGGAAGACCGGTTCGCGCAGGCACCGCAGCACGTCGGGCCCCAGCAGAGGCAGCGCGTCACCGACGCCCGCGACCACGGTCTGTGAATTGCCGTCCTGATCCGGCCGCAGGCAGAGCAGCGTGACGACGTCGGGCTTGGTGGGGTGGAAGCCGTTTTCCGTGTGCAGTTCGAGAAGGGCGCTGCCAACGTTTTCTTGCCGGGTTTCCAAGCCCCGTAGCGCCACGATGTCTTGCACGAGCGCGCCGTCTTTCTCACCGGCGTAGGCGATCAGGTCGCCCAGTTGGGCGAGGACGACCAGCTGAGCCAGCGTGCTGATCGGCAGGTCACGCAAAGGCAGCGACGTCCGGTGTGACGGCGTCGGTGGCAACTCGTCGTCGAGTGGCACTCCGCGAATCAGTAGCGCGCCGTGGTCCGTGCTCTCCCAGCGGAACCGGGCGAGGGACGTGACCAGGTCGGCGGGGAGGTACCGGCTGCCGGCCACCGTCGCCGCCACGACGTGGTTGTCGATGACGTCGAGTGTGGGGCACCGGTCGATGATGTCCCGGCAGCCAGCCACCAGGTCCGCGCGATCGTCCGCGCCAAGGGTCGCCGATTGCAGCCGCTCCGGGAACGGCGGCTCGGGCGGTTTCGTCGGATGCTCACTCACCTTATCCACGCCTCCACGAGTTCGTTCGTCACGCCCGTTGGCATCGGGTGAAGATGTCGGCGACGGCGCGGACGTCGTGAACGGCGTCCCGGGCGTCCGCGCGACACGCCGCCCCCTTCGTCACCACGTCGGCGAAATGCTCGAGCTCGCGCTTGAAGGGGTCTGCGTACGAGCCCTCCTCCATCCGGCTCCGCAGCGGGCCTCGCGCCGAGGCCGAGAACGTGTGGCGCACCGTCGCCGGAGTGTTCTTGAGGTAGACGGACGGATACTCCAGGGTCGTGTGCGCCGTCGGCCCGGCGACCAGGAAGTCCTCGCGATAGCCGCCGGACAATCCGGCCATCACCGCCAGCGTGAGCGAGGCCGCGTCGCCGTCGTCGGTCTCCCACAGGGCGTGCACGCCGCGCCGGCCGAGCACGGCGCGAGCGGCGGTGAGGCGAAACCCGGCACGAAAGAGCCCGCGCAGGCAGTACAGCTCATGCGTGGCCAGGTTGTGCAGCACCTCTTCGAAGAAATACGCCCAGGTCGGTTCCGCCCGGGTGGTGCTGTCCGCGGCCGGCGCGGCGCACCGGGCGACGACGTGGTGCGCCCGGAAGAAGTAGTCGTCAGGGAGCACGGCCGTCGCCGTGATGAGCCGTCCCGGCGGCTGTTCCGCGGCCAGTTCGCGGAACCGGTCGTACGCAGTGTCGAACAGCCTGCTGTATCCGACCATCACGGTTAGGCCGGCTGACTCGGCCCTATCCGCGATGCGGACGGCATCCTCGACGCGGTAACACAACGGCTTCTCGACCAGGACGTGCTTACCCGCCGCCACCGCACGCTGCACGAGATGAGCGTGGTCGCCCGGCGTGGCGATGACCACCGCGTCGATGGCGGGATCCTGGAGTAGAGCGGTCGCGTCGGTGGCGACACGGTCGACCGCGAACCGCTGCGAAACCGTCTTGAGCACGTCCGGGTCGGTGTCACAGACCGCCACTAGACGGATACGCCCGTCCAGTTCGCGCAAGTGCGGCAGGTGCATGATCTGAGCGATCTCGCCACAGCCGATGACCCCAATGGTGATGGTTCCGGGCGACCTCACGGGACCGCCACGGCATCCGGCCGCAGCGCGGCGCTGTTCGTAACGACCTTGTCCACGGCCCGCGCGATGTCGTCCATGTCGGTTGCCGGGGCGAGCAGAGCCCGATGCGGGACGGTCAGGACGGTGGCCCTCGCGGCGTGCGCTTCCGGCAGATCGAACCGTGTCGGGTCGAGTCGGGACAGCAACATCGGGTCGTACTTGTGCGGGGATCGTCGCGGATCGTAGAGTCGGCACGCGTTCAGGGGCTCATGCAGAGCCTCGCAATGCAGCCCGAGTTCCGCGCCGAGGGCCGGCAGGACCGATTCGACCGGTATGCCGTCGAGCGCGTCCGGATCGACCCGAAAGCAATACCGGTAATACGTCCGTCGCGTCACCTGTGGCGGAGCGGCGATCGGGTGCGCGTAACCGAGGCCGGCGATGAGCTCGTCCAGACGGGTGGCGCTCGCCGCACGCCGCTCGTTCTCGGCGTCCAGCCGGGCCAGGCCGCCGAGCAGCATCGCAGCTTGGATCTCGGTAAGGCACAGGTTGCGGCCCTGTACGGTACCGACGTCGCGAAGGTTGGGCTCCCGCAGCTGCGGGAACTCGGCGTAGCGACGGCCGTCCGCGCGGTACTCCTCCATCCGCTCGTGCAGTGCCGCATCGCGGGTCACGCAGGCGCCACCCTCACCGGAGGTCAGAAGCTTGGACTCCTGCATGCTGAACGTGCCGACGGCTCCGTAGGTACCGACTCGCGCGTCCCGATAGGCGGCGCCGTGGGCCTGGGCGCAATCCTCGATCAGGGCCAGGCGACGGCGGCCGCAGAGATCCACGAACGCGTCGAGGTCGGCGAGGCTCGACCCGTAGTGCACCAGCAGTACCGCCTCTGTTCGTTCGCTGATCGACGCCTCGGCGGCGGCCGGAGACATGCACAGCGTCGCCGGATCGATGTCCACGAGAACGGGGACGAGACCGGCGTTGGCGACTGCGGACGCACACGCCACCCAGGTCAGCCCGGGTACTAACACCTCGGCACCGTGTGTGAGGCCGAGGGCCTCGATGGCGATCGTCAGGGCCGCCGTACCGCTGCTGGTAGCGACGCCGTACGGTACACCGTGGTAGCCGGCCCAGGCCCGGGCGAATCTGCGCTCGTAGAGCTCGTGTCCGTTGTGGTCCTCGCTGATGGCCCAACGGCCGGACTCCAGTGCTTCGGCCACGGTTGCCTTCGTGTCGGCGTCGAGGCTGGGCCAGGCCGGCCATCCTGCAGTGTGCACGGGAGTGCCGCCCAGGAGAGCGAGGTGAGTGCCGTCGGGCATGGCGAGTCCTTGTCGTCGTGGGAGGCAGGCGTTCGCGGGCCGGCCTCAAGCCTGCGGCGGGGAAGATCCGACCCGAAGCAGGTCGCCGATGGTGACCCGGTCGAGGTTCTCGAACAGTTCCGGGGCGGGCTCGGCGGCGTGCCGGCCGCACCAGCGGACCAGTAGGTCCGTGACCATCAGCGAGTCGAGGCCCAGGCCGTCGTGTCCCAAGGTGAGCGACGGCTCGAGGGAGAGGCCTGCCAGATCGCAGGCGAACTCCTGTTCCAGGATGTTTCTTATCTCCTGGATAGGCGAGTACAGCGCGTCCATCAAAGGCCCTTCGATGCATTGTCGAACGAGGTCAGAGAGCCTTCTTCCCGGTTATTGATGTAATGCTCGGGAAGGTGCATCGATAATGGTATCCCCGTCGGATGGGGTCAACCATAGGCAAGGTCGGCGGTACCGTGCAAGTGATGTCCAGTCCGGAAGCTGGCGTATTTCCGCCAGCGTTCGTCGGGTTCGTGCGTGGCGGGGAGTACCAGCTCGCCAGGTCCGCCAGAATCTTTGATTGATCATAATCAATCAGTGACCGGTTATTGATCGAGGGTCTTCCGCCGCGCGCGGGTCGGCTGCTACCTTGCCGATACCCATGTTCGGCATGTTGTTTTCGGCCGGTGCCGACATCGGGTCAATAAGCGATGCCGCGGTAGCCCCCCGTTTGCGAATCTCGCTTCCGCCCGCTGCCGCGGGAAGACCATGTTGATCCTGAGCCGGAGGGTGCCGCGTGTTCAGCCTCGGAATCTACACCGGACCACACGACCCGGCCGCCTGCCTCGTCGCGGACGGCCGCGTCGTCGCAGCAATCGAGGAGGAGCGGCTGACACGCGTCAAGTACGGGACCATCCGGGCGAATCTCGGGCTGTGGGAGGACTACGGCGACCGGTTCGGCTACTTTCCCTGGTCGGCGACCGCCTACTGCCTGCAGGCGGCGGGCATCGGCCTCGACGACGTCGACCGCATCGTGCTCGCCGACGACTACCTCGCGCCGATGGCGGCGCTGAATATCCCCGTGCGGGATCCGGAGCGCATCCTGGTCGCGCGCGACCCCGCCGGCTGCGCTCACCACCACATGCACGCCCTGTCCGCTTTCTACGCCAGTGAGTTCAACGAAGCCGCGGTCCTCGTGGTTGACGGGGACGGTACCTGGACGGACACCGGCTACGAGGCCGAATCGGCGTACGTCTTCGATCGGGACGGACGACACACGACGGTCCAGAAAAACCGGTATGTGCCGCTCCCCGCCGGCGATCGTGTGCCCAACCTGTTCCACTCCGGCCTGGGCTGGATGTATGAATACGTGACCGGCCTCCTGGGCTTCTCGAACGTGCGCGCCGGCGTCCCGGACGCCGGCAAGACCATGGGCTTGGCGCCGTACGGCGGCCCGAGCTCGTTGCTCGCGGGAGAGTGGTTCCACGAGCGTGCGGGCCGCTTCGACTTCCGGCCGTTCCTCGACTGGATCGTTGCGGCTGGATACGTGGATTACTTGGACGACCGGAGCTTCAAGATCATCGAGGACCCGGACCGGATCAGCGCGTACGCGATGGATCTCGCCTGGAAGGCGCAGAGTGAGCTGGAACGCGGATTGCTCGCGCTGGCCACCGAGGTGCGTCGGCGCACGGGTCAGCGCTACCTCTGCTTCGCCGGTGGAGTGGGCTTGAACGCGGTGGCCAACGGCGTACTGGCCCGGGCGGGGATCTTCGACCGGGTGTTCGTGCAGCCAGCCGCAGGGGACAACGGGCAGGCGATCGGGCTCGCGTATCACGGCTACGTGACCGCTGGAAAGGCGCGCATGCTCACCCCGATCCGGGATTCGTACACCGGGACGGCATACCCGACGGAGGAGATCCTCGCGCACCTACAGGTCCTGAACATCTCGGCCGAGGTGATCGACGGCGACCTCGCGGAGCACGTCGCCACCGAACTCGCCGGCGGCGAGGTGCTCGGCTGGTTCCAGGGCGGAAGCGAGTTCGGACCGCGCGCCCTCGGCCACCGCAGCATTCTCGCCGACCCTCGGCCCGAGGACATGAAGGATCGGATCAACGAGCGGGTGAAGATGCGCGAAATGTTCCGCCCGTTCGCGCCCAGTGTCCTGAGCGACCTCGCATCCGAGGTGTTCGACACCAGTGCGGCGGCTGATCTGCGCTTCATGCTGTCGTGCTGCGGAGTTCGCGAGGAGTGGCAGAAGCGCATTCCCGCCGTGTGCCACGTGGACGGCACCGCCCGCGTCCAGGTCGTCGACGCCAGCACGGACGAGCTCTACCACGGTCTGATCAGCCATTTTCACCGGCTGACAGGGGTTCCGCTGGTGCTCAACACCTCGTTGAACGTCCGCGGTATGCCGCTCGTCGAGACCCCGGCGGACGCCCTGCAGTGCCTGCTCTCCTCCGATCTGGATGCCCTCTACCTGCACAACATCCGCGTGGTATATCCCCCGCACGCCAGCCTGTACGTGCGCCTCGCCGACGGCTGGTCGCTGGCGGAGGCCGCCGGCGGCGCCACGCTGCGACACATCGGGACCGGAGGTGCACTCGGCGTGACCGAGGACGAGGCCGCGCTGCTGGGTGCTCTGGACGACGGGCGCACCCTGCACGCCGCCACCGTCGCGGCCGGCATCGGCCCGGACTCGGACGGCGCCCGCCGGACAGCGGGAATGCTGCTGCGCCGGGGATACCGGGCCGGTGCCCTCACCGTGGACGCCGGGGGACTACCGTTCGACACCCGGTGGACTTTCGGGCGCCTGCCACACGCTGAGGGTTCCCGACCGCATTCACCCTTCGCCGGCCCGATCGGTCCGGACGGCATCCGCCTGCCCCGGTCGGTCGGCCGATGACCCCGGCTGCTCTGATCACCGGGCCGCTGCCCAAGGGCTACGAACTGCTATGGGAGCGGATGCACGAACTTTCTCCGGGCGATCCCGGCGGCTCCCGGTTCACCGCCCTACTCACCCGCGATCTGCACGGTCCGGTCGACGCGGCCGTGCTCGGTACCGCCCTGCGGGAGGTGACGCGCCGACACGACATGCTGCGGATGCGTTTCGCCGACATCGCGCCGGACCCCGCCGTGTCGATCGATGCGGAGGTCGACGCGCCACTGTCCGTCGTCGACTTACGTGACTATCCGGAATCGCAGCGCCGCGCCGAGCTCGAGTATCACCTGTACGGCGAAAGTGTCCGCAGGTTCGACCTGATGGTCGCGCCGCTGTGGCGGGCCTACCTGATCCGGCTGACCGACGACCGGAGTCTGCTCTGTCTCAGCTTTCCCGACCTGCTGTTCGACGCCTGGTCTGACCGCATCCTCGTGCAGGATCTGCTGCGTTGCTACGCAGCCACCCTCGGCCTCGCTCCGGCGCCCGATGCGATGCCGCCCGGGTACCGGGAGCTGGTCGCCCTGCACGAGCGGCAGTACGGCCGGATGCCGGCGCACGTCGTGGCACAGGCCGGTCGCCTGCGTCGCCTGCCACCGATGCTGCCTGTCGAGCCGCGCCGGGCGTCCGCCGGCGACCTCCTGCTGGATCCCGCCACGGTGGAGTTCGAGTTCTCCGCCGAAACCACCGCCGGGCTGGAGAACTGTGCGCTGCGGCTGCGGACGACGACCTACGTCGTGCTGATGACCGCGTACGCGATGTTCATGGCGTCCGACACGCGTTCCTCCCGAACGGTGCTGAGCACGGTGACCTTGGGTCGGCAGAGTCGAGCGGAACGCGAGATCGTCGGCCAATTCGGGCAGGATGTCTTCGTGCCTGTCGACATCGACTGGCGGGAGCCCGTCGAGGCGTTGATCGCCCGAGTACACCGGGAACTTGTCACCGCTCGCCTGGCCCGGACCGGGTACCGCAATCTGGTCCGGCTGATCGGCGCCGACCAGTACCCACGGCCCTGGTCGGACCTTCACCTCTACGACTCCTACTTCCAGTCCGTGGTGCCGGGGACCGGCCCGCCTGCACACGGGCCCGTACAGGTGGGCGAGACGCCCGACATCGTTCCGAGACCGCGACCGGGAGAGGGCGCCTATCCGAAGGTCGGCGAGATCCGGCCGGCGGCCTTGCCGGCCTGGCAGAAGCAGGCGGCGCCGTGGATCGTGGTGGGCGGGCAGCGGCAGGGCGGCGCGTTGAACTACAACCGGTCGTTCTACGACGACACCCGGATGGCCGCCCGGGTCGAAGCATTCCTGGACCTCGTTCGCGCGGTGGCAGCCGACGCCGGCCGACCGGCCGGGCGTGCTGTCGGCTGAGGTCCGCCGCCAACTACCTACGCCATCGGCGGAAATCGACCGCGATCCCCTGCCTTGACGGGACACCCGGTCCGTTCGTAGCGTCGGCGCGAATGCCACGCCGTTCGTCCGCCGGCCAGTACCGGCCGGCCGCAGGTCGTCGGCTGTCGCGGCGAGCAGGCCGATCGCCTCGCGGACGTACCGCCGGGCGGTGGCGAACCCGACCTCGGACCCGGCGGCCAACCGGGCGAGGGTATCGCCGGTGCGAAGGTGAGCCAGGGCCAGTAGCGCTTGCCGGCCGGGGTCGAGGCGCCGCCAGCGGGACCGCCGCTGCTGGTGGTGGTGGTGGGTACGGATCAGGTCGACGGGGCGGTTCAGCGATCGGGTGGACAGCGGGATGGAGGCAGGGTAAGACAGCAACGCGGCTCCCGGTAGGGGCATCTTTCTTGGTCGATTGCTTGTCTTACCGGGATCCTCGCCTCAGCCAGCCATCGACCTACCGACAGACGGCTGACCTGCACCATCAGGTTGAAAATGGCTCATTGCTATAGGGGGCATACCGCCACCCCGCCCGGCCCCCTCGACCCACGACGACCCGGGCGCCGCGTCACGCGCGGTGATGGCGGGCGCCGCACCCGCCCCCCATACCCGACCACCACGATGTTGATCATGAGTTGAACCTTGCCGGTTCTCCGTGCCAGGACACCCAGAGCGCCGCGTACGGACCACCGGCCGCGACCAGGTCATCGTGGGTTCCGCTCTCGATGATGCGGCCGTCCTCCATCACCACGACACGGTCGGCGTCGTGGGCGGTCTGCAGGCGGTGGGCGATCGCGATCACCGTACGCTCGTGCAGCACCGCCGCCAGCGCACGCTCCGCCGCCCGCGCGGCCGTCGGGTCGAGCAGGGCGGTCGCCTCGTCGAGGATCACCGTGTGCGGGTCGGCCAGCAGCACCCGGGCCAGTGCCAGCTGCTGCGCCTCGGCGCCACCGAGCGGGTGCTCACCCAGGTCACGGTCGAGGTCGTCCGCCCAGGTCGCGCCCACCGTGTCCAGCGCACGCCGCAGCTGCGCGTCCGGCGCGGCGACCATCAGGTTGGCGCGCAGCGTGTCCCGGAAGACGTGGTGCTCCTGCGTCACGAGGACGACCTGGCGGCGGAGCTGATCGGGCGGCAGGTCGGCGATCGGCACGCCGCCCACGGTCACCTGGCCCGCGGCCGGCCGGTCGACGCCGGCGATCAGCCGGCCCAGCGTCGACTTGCCCGCGCCGGAGAGCCCGACGATCGCCAGCCGCTCGCCCGGCCTGATATCCAGATCAATATCATCAAGGACATCCAGACCCTTCTCGTACGCGTAACGCACCCCGACGACCTCGATCCGGTCGTCCCGCGGCGACCGTGTCGTGGCGGGCGGCGGCGCCGGCACCGCAGCCAGGCCCTCGACCCGGGCGAACGACGCGCTGCTGCTCTGCATCTGCTCGATGTAGACGAGGATCGTGTCCAGCGGTCCGACGAGCTGCCGCAGGTAGAGCACCGCCGCCCCGACCGTGCCGAGGCTGGCCTGCCCGTCCAGGTACAGCAGCCCGCCCACCACGAGCACGAGCACGGACGGCAGCGCGTACGAGATCTCCGCCAGAGGGAAGAAGACGGTGCGCACCCGCAGCGTCGCCAGCCGCGTGCGCCGCGTCTCGGCGATGGCCCGGCGCCCGGCGTCGAGCCGGCGCTCGCGCAGGCCGAACGCCTCCACCGTGCGCGCACCCTCCGTGGTCGCCGCGAGCTCCTCGGCGAGCCGCGAGTTGGCCGCACCCTCGGTGAGGTAGGCGTCACGCGCCCGCCGCAGATACCACCGCGTGATGAACCAGATCCCGGTCAGCCCCAGCAGACCCAGCACCCCGAGCACTGGACTGAGCAGCACGACCGCCACCCCGATGAAGACTATCTGCACCACGCCGATGAAGACGTTCGGCAGGATGTCACGCAACGTGGTCGCGACCGCATCCACGTCGGTGGTGCCACGCGCCGCCAGATCACCGGCCGGAACCCTCTCCACCACCGCGGCGGGCAGCCCGAGCGCCCGCTGGAGATACCCTTCGCGGATCCGTGCCGCCGTCCGCTCACCGAAACGGTACGCGATGAACAGCGCATACCGTGAGAGCACCATCTGCGCGACCGCACACCCCAGCACCGCGATCGCCAGCCGGTCCACGGCCTTGACACCGCCCCCGCCCGCGACGGCGTCGATGATCCGTCCCAGCAGCCAGGGCCCGCCGAGACTGGCGACCGCGGCCAGCGCGTTGATGCCGATCATCGCCGCCACCGCACCCCGGTCCCGACCGACCAGGCGCAGCGCTTCGCGCCCCACCGCACGCTGGTCCGCCACCGGCAGCACGGCACTCATGCGTCATCCCCGAACGCCCGGTTGACCAGCTCCCGATACCCCGGCTCGCCCCCCAGCAGCTCCCGATGGGTTCCCGACGCCCGCACCCGCCCGCCAACCAGGTAATGCACCACATCGGCCCGATCCAGCAACACCGGCGACGTCGTGGCCACCACCGTCCCCCGCCCCCGTCGCGCCGCCGTGAGCCGCTCCGCGATGGCCGCCTCGGTATGCGCGTCCACAGCCGACGTGGGCTCGACGGCGAGCAACACCTCCGGGTCGGCGTGGACCGCCCGGGCCAGCCGCACCCGTTGCCGCTGCCCACCCGACAGGTTCCGCCCACCCGATTCCACCATCCGCCCCAGACCGGTGGCGACGTCGTGGGCGACGGCAATCTCAATCGCTCTTCGCACCCGCTCATCCCCCGGCTCGCCCCTCCCGGCCACCACCTCACCCCGCGACCCGTCATCGCGCGCCGCCACCCCACGCGGCGGCCCCTCACGATTCGCGGCCACTTCGCGCAGCGACCCGTCGCCGCCAACAGCCCCACCCCCCCGCGACCCGTCACCGCGCGCGGGCCCATCCCGCGACCCGTCACCGCTGGCCGGCGCCGCACGTCCCGGCACGTCGCGGCCCGCCACCACCTCGCGCAGCGGCCCCGCGAACAGGGCGGCGTCGTTCTCGGCGACCAGGATGCGGGACCGGATCTCCGGCTGGGCGATCTCGGCGAGCGGCCGCCCACCCCAGGTCGCCGAGGTCGGCCCGTAGGCACCGAGCCGGTCGAGCACCGCCACCGCGTCGGCCGGCCGGTCTCCCGCCAGCGCGGTGAGCCGCCCCGGTTCGGCCAACACTCCCGAGTCGGGGTCGAACAGGACCGCCGGCCCGCTCGGTGCCGGTTCGCCTTCCGGATCGTCCAGCGGAAGGTGCAGGAAGTCGACGACCCGGCGCGCCGCCACCAGCCCGTGCGTGGTGTCGAATCCACAGAAGATCAGCATGTTCACCGGGATGACCAGCATGGCCGTGTACCCGTACACGGCGATCAGCTGCCCCGCCGTGATCTCGCCGGAAGCTGCCATGCGCGCCGCCACCCAGATCACCACGCCGAGGAAGACCACCGGCAGCCCGTCCCCGAACGCCCCGATCCAGCTGGACGGCCCACCCACCCGGTAGCCCTGCTCAAGCAGCCGCGCCGACTCCCTCGCGTAACGTGCCTCGTGCCCCGGTTTGCCCCCGAGCCCGTTCAGCACCCGCAGGCCGCCGAGCACGTCGACGAGGCGTGCGTTCAGCTCCCCCTGCTTCTGCCGATAGTTCAAGCCCGCCCGCTGCGTGCGCCGCAGCAGCGGCCCCACGACCAGCGCGAGCGCCGGCACCCCGATCAGCACGACGGCCGCCAGCACCGGCGACGTCTGAAACAGCAGCACCGCGATCACGACGCACGTCAGGGTCGCGGCCACCCCCAACCCGCCGACGTTCATGGCCCGGCCGATGGTCCACACGTCCGCGATGCCGATCGTGACCACCTCGCCCGCCGTGACCCGCCGAGGCAGCGCCGCCCCCAGTTTCGTGGCATGCGTCATCACCAGGTCGGCCGTCTTCAGCGCCGCCGCCAGCCGCAGTTTCGTCATGGTCCGGTGCCGCATGATCCCGAGCCCGGCCCCCGCCACGCCGACGAGCAGCACGACCGCGCCCCACCAGAGCAGTGTCTCCCGGCGCCTGTCGCCCAACCCACGATCAACTGCTTGCGAGATCAGGTACGGCGTGAACGCCAAACTCATGAACCACGCCGACCCGAAGAACGCCCCGAGCGCCACCCGGCCCTTGAACTCCAGCGCCAACCACCACAGATACCCAGCCGGTCCCCGTACGTCCACAAAGGCCATGCTGCCCCAATCCCCCCGTACCCGTTATCCGGTTCTCCCGCCGCCCAGGACACGCCGCCCTCATCCCGCGGCTCACCGCCCGTTCCCACACGAAGCCCCGCCACCCGACGCGCCCTTCACCCCGCGACACTGCCATCCAGCAGCCCGTCACGCCCAGACCCCCTGCCGCCCGACGGCGGCTGCCACCCGCCGTACCCCAAACCGCACGGTCCCCGGCACCCGCCGCGCCGAGGCGGCGGCCGCCGTCACCCCGCCGGCGCCGGCTGCCGGTCGCCGGTTGTGCACAGGAGGGCGACGCCCATCGCGATGAAGGCCGCCGCGCGGACGATCGCGGCTACCGTGCGGGCCAGGTCGGGGCGGCGGAGGTCACGGCGACCGGGGCCACGCCGGCCGCGAGCGGGTAGCCGTCCAGGCGGGCAGCACGGCGGCGCGAGCGGTCGCCAGCCCCAGGCAGACGCCGGCCACCATCATGATCACGCCGTGGACGGTCACCCACGGGTTGGAGGCGTCGTTCAGAGAGCTCCTGTGGCGTTACGCGTCGCCTGATCCGTTATGCGGTTGCTCGTCGGCGGCGTGGGGATCGCGTGGGTTCGAGTCGACGTGTGGTGGATGTTGCTCCAATGTCGCCTCGGCGGCCAGCCGGGGTGTGGGATCGGATGCTGCTTTGCGGACGTCCGCCAGCAGCTTGGCGATCACCGCTTCGGTCACCCAGGCGTCGCCGGTACGGGCGGCGGCACCCAGCCAATCACCGATGTCCCACATCGCACGGCAGGCAGCCAGTACGGGAAAGCCGGCCACCTCGCTCTGGCTCAGCGGACGGACCTGCTGGTAGCCGGCGAGGACCGCTGCCCAGCGTTCGCGATCCTCCTCCGGCGAGTCGGGCCCGCGATAGAGAGTGACCAGGTCGTACGCGCGTAACCCGAACCCGCAGTGGTCGAAGTCGAACGTGACGAACCGTCCGTCCCCGTCGATGTTGGTGTTGCCCCGGTGCAGGTCTGCATGGATGATCCCGTATGCGCCGCCGATCGCTCGGAGCCGCGGGATCTCGCCGGTCAGTCGCTTGCCGAGCTTGCCGAGTTCGGCGAGGTCCGCCGCGGCCCGGCCCGAGCCGGCATAGGGTGCCAGGCTGGCCAGCGGCCGTTCGACGAGGATGCGTTCGTCGAGGTGGTAACGGTCGTGGCTGGTGAGGAAGGCGTCCATCTCCAGGTGCATCCGGGCGATGCCGGAGCCGTACTCGCGCCATTGCTCGGCGGTCAGCGTGCCTTCGTACAAGGGAGTGCCAGGTGCGTGGGTGAACAGGGCGAAGCATCGTTCGCCTTCGGGCGCCATCAGCCGGCCGAGCCGGTCGCCGAGGGTCCGCTGGTACGGGCGGATGACGCCCAGCCCGGCCGCGGCCAGGTGCTCAAGCAGGTCGAGCTCGAAGCGGAGGTCGGATTCCGAACGGATCCAGTACTTTTCTCGGTTGTAGACCCGCAGCACGCGACGACCGCCCTCGACGTCGGTGACGAGGTAGGTGTCGTTGAAGCCGCGGTTCAACAAGCTCACCTTGACGGGCGCTGCAATGGCGTACTCCCGTTCCACAAGCTGGGCGAGGTCCTCGGCGTGAAGGAGCGAGTGGGTCACGCGCATATCGAGTGAGCCTATAAGGGGACCAGAAGGCCCGCCAGGAAAACCGGCGGTGGTAGCCGAGCGGGGTCGACAGCGGGGCCGCACCACCGCAGGGCCGGTGTAAGGAGGCAGCCGAGCGGCTCGCGGGCGAGTTCAACCGCCGGCCGGCTGTGGCGGCCCGCCGGACTCGTTGGCAACCAGGCCGCCGGGCAGGATCGGGACGGTTCCCGTGTCCACTGCCGCTCGCTCAACGAAGGAGGAGCCGGACTCTGCCCAACAGCCTCGCCACGGGTACGCCGCAGGCCTTTCTCGCAGCCTCCCGATTACCGGCTTCACGACCTCCGGAAGTTCCCCAACCACCCTCAGGATGGCGGGTATGCGCTTCTCCCGGCCCGTATCCACCAGGCCGAATCAGAAACGCGGACTGTAGTACCGGGCTACCCGACCCCGCTAAACTCTGTCGCATGAAGGTTGTCACCGTCGCGACCGATCTGGAAAATCCCTTCCTCAGCCGGCTTCTCATCCCGTCGTGCCGGGTGGCCGACCTAGAGCTGACCGTTTTGCATGTTCAGGCCCGACGGAAGTTCAGATTCGCCGACAAGCGCGCTTGCCTGACTCGGTACCTGTCCCAGGTAGCCGATCGCGATGAGCTCATCTTCTTCACCGACGCCTATGACACGCTGTTTATCCAGGGAGAGCGGTATATCCAGCATGCCTACGCCGGCTTTCCACAACCGGTCGTGTTCAGCGCCGAGCTGAACTGTTGGCCGCTCGGGGTCGTCGGTTTGGCACTGTGTCCCGGCACGCCGATCGGCCGCTATCCCTACCTCAACAGCGGCGGCATCGTCGGACCGGCGGGGGACCTCCTCGACCTCTGCACCAAATATCCCGAACCCCCGAGTGGACGGTTCGACCTTCTGGAACGCCTACGCTCACACGGTTATGACACCGACCAGCTGTTCGGTTCGAGCGACCAGTATTACTGGACACTGGTCCAGCACCTTGAGCCGGACCGAGTCGGGCTCGACAGCGATGCCCAGATCTTCGAATACTTCGGGCCGTCGATGCCCGGTCTTAGTAAGGCGGAGATAATGCGCGAGGTGCAGGAGTTTCGGGAACAGGGCAGGAGGGCGGCCAGCTATCGGCGGGACCGCGCCCGACTCAAAGCGCAGCTAACGACGCCGAGCTCGGCCGCTCAGCTGCACTTCGCCAGCAAGATGACCAAGGCGGCGCTGCTCGACCTGTGGGAGGAAGGCGAGGTCCCTGACTGGCTCCGCGACCGTACGGAGCAGGCATCCGCGGCCGCCCCGGGCTTCCGGGTGTACCGGGTGTGACGCCTTCGGGAGGCGACCCGGTCCCAGGCGAATGCGCGAAGTCCAGTCGTCGTTGTCCGCGAGAGTAGGTTTACCCGGTGTGGAAGCGTGAGCCTCCGGTTGGCGAGAGGTTCGGGACCGGGGTCGTGACCGTGCAGGATGGACCGAGGAACTCGGACGGCTCATGCCGTGAGCGCAGCTCCAGATAGCCCGTGCGGTCAGTGTGGAGCAAACAGCCATCCCGTCCTGTCACTGCCGAGCCGAGCCTCGATACTGTCGCAGTTCGTTATTAGCCGGTACAGCTCCTGAGAGTTGAGCTGCCCATTCCTGGGTGCCATGTACCGATCGACCTCGTCGAGTGCGAGCGGAGAGCAGTCGAGGAATCGGAGCAGTCGGTTAACCATGCCGGCACGGGCATCGCGCGGCGCGAAGTAGAGGTCCTCGTACGTCAACATCACACTACTTTCGTACCGCCGTGACGCAACGAGGTTCCCGTAATGGCTGACATCGTCGTCGAGCTGAGCGAGCCTATCGCTTAGCTGATGCACGTCGAGCTTTCCGAGGCTGCCATAGTAGTCCGCGATACGACCCGCTGCATCCCATTTCTGCCAGAGACCCGTCCGATCAGCAATCGCCTGCGAAACGACTGCCTGAAGTAGATTGGACCGACGCAGGAAGATGAGCTTGAACCGAGTGTCGCCAACCAGCACTTCGTTCAGCTCTCGCGGCAGGTCCTCGTCCGTGGTCTTGATACCGTTGAATTTCCTGCCCACGGCCTCTAGTTGTTCGTACAGACTCCGGACGTCGATTATCTTAGACCGGTAGTCGTCATTATCAACGTCCCAATCCTTATAATTCGGATTGAACGGCTCCGACACCGCATAAATCTCTTCGTGCAGGTTCAACGTCGCCAAAAGGCTCTCGCTTCCGCTACGAGCGTGTGCGAGCATGACAAAGGCCATGTTTGGCTTCATACACCAACGCTCCAGGTAACTGACCGGGTCCTCAAGCTGTCTATCAAACGACATGTTTCAGGACAGCGCTTGTACTTTTAACCTAAGCCCTGAGAGGACACTAGCCAAGGCGTTTGGGCTTGGCCGATCTGACGGACAGGGTCGATGTGTTGATCCTCGAATTACCTCCAGGGCGGGTAACTGCCGGACGTTGGTGCCGGTTTCGTAGGCGGCGGGGCTGAGGTAGCCAAGGCTGGAGTGCCGGTTCGAGTACAATCGCGACCTGACGGTGGTCCGGCCGACCGTTGGACCGGTTCGGCCCGGTGTTCGCCGGAGGTGAGCTCAGTGCGCTGAGATGTACAAGGCGGCGTCCCGACCGGGGGGTGCTCCCGATCTTCGCGGTGACACCACAGTGTGGATTCGGTGTGACGCGAAGTGTTCATCCCAGCGCCGGCAGTCTTAAGACGGTGGGTGGTACGCATAGTGAGGCCAGCGGTCCACAGCCGTGGCGGGCGGAGAATCCTCGCCGGTTGTGCGAGTGAGGAAATCCGCAGTCGCACGACATGCGCTTGGCGCAGTCACCCCGTGTCTGGCACATCGCAGCCGGTACGCTGCTCGCTGCCGCGATGCTCCAACTCGGTGGCGAAATCGATCAACTCGTTGCCGTACTGACGCGCGATCTTCCCGATCAGCACAGCGCAGTGGGGTGGGACGCTCTTCAACACGTCTCGCCACCTGACTGCCACGAGCGCCGACGAGTTGAGCCACTGCAACAGCCGCCGCCCTGAATCGGTGTAACGGAGGGAAGGGTCGCGGCGCAGCCCCTCAAGTACCGGTAGGACGTCGGAATGTCCCGCACGTACCCGGCGCTGCCGGGAGCGCGCAGTACCGCCGTCTGCCCCTTGTTCAACAGCGCCGAAGGGCCGCTGCGGCACGCCCTCGGACTGGTTCCGGTAAGTGCGCGCAGGCAATAGTGCCTCACCGGCTTGGATCCGGGCCCGCACGTCGCGGACAGTGGCGACGGAAATGCCGGCCTGCTTTGCGACCTGCCGAAGGGAGAGCTGAGGCTGCTCCATCATGGTGCGGCGGGCGATCTGCCGCCCGTCGGCCGTGCTGAGAGGCCGCACCACTCCGTCCCTTCCCACCCGCACGTGGGCCTCAGCACCGACCGTGCGTGCCCGAATCGACGCGACGGTGCGGGCCGCGAGGCCGGAGATGGCGGCGATGCGGCGATCGGACATCCCGGGGTTGGAGCGGATTATCCGCGCTGCGGCCGCCCGCCGCTCGGCCAGGCTCAGCCCCAGACCGTGCCGAACGTTCGCCTCGACCGCGACGCGAAACGCATCCTCCGGCGAGCCGTCGAAAAATCGTGCTGTAATCTCCGCGCGCCCGCGCAGTTGGGCTGCTCGGCATCGGTGCACGCCATCGATGATGCTCAGGGTGGCACGATGCACCAGGATCGGTGGCAGTTGCTCCTGCACCTCTGCCAGGACCCGGACGTGATCACCGTTAACACCTCGTAGGCGCGGGGAGTCAATCGTCCGGAGGTCGGCGATCCGCACAGAGATCACGGCACCGTCTGTGTCGAACCGGCTTCCCGTGTCCGGATCCGCCTCTGCATCCACGTCCGATTCCCGTTCGCCCTCCGATCCGACCTGATCCGCCATGCGTGTCCCCTTTCCATAAGCTGCATTTCTTGCGACAAAAACACACGGCTTTGGTTGGCAGCGCTCTCACTAGGACGAAGGCACGGCATCACGCTCTTGTCTACCGCGATGTCGCCACTAGCAACCGAGCGTAGGCCCTCACCTGGGCGCCGCAGCACAGCGTGACGATTCTCTACAAGCCACGACGCCACGGTGCAGCCGTGCAGGCTAGAACACTGAAAGGCGCCGGTAGGCAATCTGCCCCGCAGGCGGCGATGACCGAAACATTATCTTCCCCCACGGCAGGGACCCTCCCCCGTAACGTTCTCTAATAGAGGCTCGAAGGGCTCTTGCGACTGACGGACGTCTATTAGTGTAATTGAGCGTCTGATTATTGACAATGAGATCCGCCGGTGCTTGTCGCCTTGTTGATGGTGCGGTACAGTAGAGGCCCGGACCGCGCCCATGGATGGACATAGGCTACTCATCTCGGCCATCTGCCCCGGGTCACTCAGATCACCCTCGCGTTCACCCTGATCACGACGATCCCGGTGGACGGCTGACCGGCGACGGCATTGCTTGCGGGTTAGGCGGACCGCGGGGTGCCGCAGGCGTTTCGGCTCGGCGGTGGCAAGTTCACCGTCGAGGATGTGGATCCGCGACCAGCAGATGAAGTCACAGGCGATCACGGCAGCAACGCACCCGGACCACACAGTGGGTGCGGCAGCATCGCCCTCCAGCGCCCGGCAGGGCGGCGCCGATCGCGGCGACGAGGCCGCGGTGGGCGTCGGAGATGACGAGTCTGACCCCGGACAGGCCCTTTGCGGTCAGTGGACGGAGGAAGGCCAGCCAGCCGGCGCTGCCCCCGTCGGATGCGATGTCCAGGCCGAGGACCCCCCGGGCGCCGCCGGCCTTCACACCGGCCGCGATCGGGGCGTGGACGTTCACCGTCCGGCGGGCTTCGCGGACCTTGACGGCAAGGGCGTCGGCCCACACGAAGGTGTAGTGGGGAGGCATCCAGGGGCGGTTGCGGAAAGCCCCGACCTGGGCATCCAGATGCGCCGCCGTCTCCGAGCCCCGGGACTTGGACAGCTACTTGAGGCCGGGTTGCTCGACCAGTTTCTCCACCCGCCGGGCCGACGCCCCCAGCAGGTAGGAGGTAGCGACCCCGCTCACCAGGGCCTGTTCGGCCCGGCGACGGTGCTGTCGTGGTTTCTCCTTTTGATCTTGACTTAGCCCTCTCAAAGGACCTTCACGATGGTCGTCCTCCACTCCAGACGCCGCCTGCCACTTCGTTGCCATGAGGGTAGTCGGGGCAACCCCGACTACCGCGCCGCTTCCGCTCCTCGCCCGCTGCGCGGCCCCGGTGCGGGCCTGCCTGGTCTCGACGCGGCTGGCCACGCGAACCCGTACGCCGACACCAGGTGACGCCGACGTAAAGGTGATGCTGAGGAGTTTGAGGCCGGTCGGGTCGAGTGGTTGACGAACAGCATTGCGATCGCTCCACGCATCCCGTAGGTTTGTCAACAGCGACATATGTCGATCATTCGGTTGCATTCATTCAGCGGCTCCACATCGGCCGTTGACCGCGCTTGCCCAGTCGCTCAATCTGTCCGGGCGGGCTTGGCGGCAAAACCGGATATCTATTCTCACCATGAACGAGTGGGTGCTGTGATGCAATCACACATTGCCAGGCTTACACCGCAGATGCTGTACTATACAGAACAACTGTACGAGGATGGCAAGCTACGCTGGCTGCCCTACGTGATGTATTTCCAACCGGAGAATCACCGCTCCGATATCGTCAACACCGACCGACTGGGATTCCGCGTCTCCAGCAACGGCACTCGCGAGTCATCCGTCGCCGGCTCGAGGCCGGCCGGTTCAGCGAATGTACTCGTCGGCGGCTCCACAGTGTTCGGAGTTGGCGCCACGACGGATGATTCAACAGTGCCCTCCCGACTGTGGTCCAAATATTCGCCCGAGCATGTATGGGTGAACTTCGGTGGGCGGGCCCACAACTCGGCTCAGGAGCTGGTCAACTTCCTATTGCACCGGCACCTGCTGCCCGAGATCCGAAATATCGTGCTGCTCTCCGGGCTCAATAACCTCGGCCTGGCCCGACTGCCGTTGCCCGTACGCGGAGAGCACGGCGCCTTTTACCATTGCTCCGAGTTCAACGAAATCATGTACGAACGACACAGGCCGCCTCGACCGTCCGCGTTGTCGCAGATCCTGCGTCGGGACCAAAAGGCACCTCCATCGAAGCACGTCGCACCTCCGGTGCCGCCAGCTGCTGAGCAGATAGAGATTGCCACAGATCTAACCCTGCGGCACCTCGGCAGTTGGCAGCTGCTTGCAGACGCCCTGGGGGCGACCCTGTCCTTCGCCTTCCAGCCCCTTGCCACCTGGGTGCGGGACCGCCCCGCCCCGCAGGAGCAGCTGTTATTCGATGAGCTAGACGAGGTGTTCAGCTTTAGGCAGGCGTATGGTGACATCGTGCCACGACAGGTGGGCCGGTCCTACGCGACTGCGCTCCGAGCAGGCTGCGAAAGGCTGGGCATCCCATTCATGGATCTCAGTCCGCTAATCGCCGACGCCGCCGCCCCTGACGACTGGCTCTTCGTCGACCGCGCCCACCTAACTGACCTGGGGCACGACTTCGTTGCCGCCCTACTCGCGCGCCACCTCGACCTACGTTAGCGAACGCAATATCCAATTGCCTCAGGAGAGAGGGCGGTCGATGCTTTGGCCTACCTACGGCAACTTCTCGACTGGCTATTTCGGCGCAAGCGTCGACGCGGCAAGGGTCGGCGGGGCAACGACGACTCCATATATCCCATGTTCTGAGCCGATCGCTTCGCGAGGCCACAATGTCTGAACTAATCCTCGGGTTGTCCGCCCACTACCACGACAGCGCGGCAACGCTGCTCGCCGATGGCGTCCCGATCGCCGCAGCCCAAGAGGAGCGTTTCAGTCGGTCCCGGCATGATTCGGCATTCCCGGCCAACGCTATCCGGTACTGTCTCAACGAGGTAGGGGCGAAACTGCCAGATCTGTCCGCTGTGGCCTACTACGAGGATCCGGCCTTGAAGTTCAGGAGGGTGCTAGCGACGTACCTAGGCGCCGCACCACATGCCTTCAGAACGTTCCACCACACGCTGCCGCCCTGGCTGTCGTGGAAGCTCGCCATGACCCACCACCTCGGCCGACAGCTCGCCCGGCTGGATCTAGGCGCCCCTCCTCAGATCGTAGTCCGGCGGCACCACGAATCGCACGCCGCTTCTGCGTTTTTCCCAAGCCCTCACAAGTCCGCCGCCGTACTGGCGATCGACGGCGTCGGCGAATGGGCCACAACGACGATATGGCACGGCATGGGCAACCAGTTGCGCCAGCTCGCCGAGCTGCGCTTCCCACACTCACTCGGTCTGCTGTACTCGGCGTTCACCTACTACTGCGGCTTCAAAGTTGATTCCGGCGAGTACAAACTGATGGGACTGGCGCCGTACGGTACGCCAAGATACACGGACCTAATCCGAGAGCGATTGATCGACATCAAACAAGACGGGTCCTTCAGGCTCAACTTGCGCTGGTTCGAGTTTTTGCGCGGTCAGGCGATGACCGGCCGCGGCTTCGAACGGCTCTTTGGCGGACCACGCCGCGTCCCGGAAGCACCGCTCACCGAACGGGAGTTCGACCTGGCGGCATCGGTGCAATGGATCACCGAGGAAGTGGTGCTCCGGCTGGCGCGCACCGCGCGTCGGCTGACCGGTGAGCCCCGGCTATGCCTCGCCGGCGGCGTGGCGCTCAACTGCGTCGCGAATGGCAAGTTGGTCAACGAGGGCACCTTCGAGGAAGTCTGGGTCCAGCCAGCGGCTGGTGACGCCGGGGGCTCGTTAGGCGCCGCTTTCGCTGTCGCCATGTCTCGAGGCGCGCACCGCGTACACGTTGGAACCGGCCAGGACGCGATGTCCGGTGCGCTGCTAGGACCCGCCTATGACGACGCAGACATCCGGTCCGCGCTCGACCGCCGGGGGGCAGTCTACCGGGCGGTGGATGAGGCGACGTTGATCGACCAAGTTGTCACCGCACTCGCCGCGGGTAAAGTGGTGGGATGGTTCCAGGGGCGGATGGAATTCGGACCGCGCGCACTCGGAGCGCGCTCGATCCTTGCAGACCCACGGGACCCTGGCATGCAATCCGCACTGAACCTTAAGATCAAGTTCCGCGAGTCATTTCGGCCTTTCGCACCGTCAGTCTTAGCTGAGGACGCCAAGGACTACTTCGAGCTAGCTCAGGACAGCCCATATATGCTCTTGGTGGCGAAAGTTTCCCCCGCGCTCAGAATCTGCGGCGATTCCACCAGTCTTGCCACCGGACTCGACCTGCTTCGGATCGCGCGCTCCGCGATCCCCGCAGTGACTCATGTGGATTTCTCTGCACGAGTCCAGACGGTTCACTCGGAGAACAATCCTGTATACCACCGGCTGTTGACCGCGTTCAAGGAGGCGACCAAATGCTCCGTACTCGTGAACACATCCTTCAACGTCCGTGGCGAACCGATTGTTTGCTCCCCTGACGACGCGTATACGTGCTTCATGCGTACCAAGATCGACTTGCTCGCGTTGGGTGGTCATCTGCTAGAGAAGACGGCACAACCTCCGTACCAGGACGACGACTGGCGTGTGCTGATCCCGATGGACTAGCGCCACCCAGACTATTAGAAGGATCCCATGTCCACCGTGCTACTTGCCCTCGCCTATTACTTCATAATCACGCCAGTGGGCCTGTTGATCCGGATTGTCCATGACCCGCTACGACGCAACTGGAACCGGCGTGCGTCAACCTACATGCTCTATCTTGAGCACCGGTCGAGTCGACCTGACCAAGGCACGGGACTACACGAGGGCATCTGATTCACGTGTTTTGTGTGTTATGCGATTTGCGGTTTCGCCAGGTTCAGCGGCGAAGCCGGCAATCCCGCCGCCGCACGGAAAACATCCCAACCAGGCCCGGGACGGCACCCGGCAGTCGCACCCCGCAACCCGCCACGACGTCCACATAGCACCGCCGGCACCCGAGATGTGGCACCAGACGTCAGTCACCAGCACCAAACCGGCCAGCGGCACCAGGAAACCGAGGAAATCGACCAACCCCCGGCCACGCCGTACGGGTTAAGTCACGCTTGCAGAACCCCCGTCTATGCTGGAGCCACGACTGGCGTAACCACCCGCGCGACCCGTCCAACCTCGTTGAGCACCGCGTCCCGATACCGAGGGCTCAACTGCTGGACGCGCGGCAGGATGAAACACCGTTCGATGCTTTGGTCCGGATGGGGAAGCGCACATCCGATCAACGAAAGGACCTCGTCCGGCGGTCCCTGGTCAAGCAGACTCTGGGCGGTCGCGTCCGCGGGCTGCTGGCGGTCGTCGAGGGTGACGCCCACGACCAGGACGCTGCCCCCGCCGGCCGAACCTGTGATGACCCCCAGCCGGCCACCGCCGGTAACCGCTGTCATCTCCCGCCTGGCGTCGCCGAGCCATCGCGCCGCGTCGGCAGGGCCGAAGGCACGCAACAGTTCCACCTCAAGGTTCGGCCACTTCGCCAGGAAGTATCTCCCGTTGGCACGGTACTCGTCGTCCCCCAGGCGGCCGGACCGGAAATGTGGCTGGTGCACGCCGTACACATCCTCCCGCATGATGATCGGGGTCCCGCTCCGCCAGACCCGATAGCCCCATTCCACATCCTCAAACCCCCACCCGTGGAAGTTTTCGTCGAACGAGAGGCCGTGTCGTTGTACCGTCGCTACGGGTATCGCCACCAGACCGGCCCACACCCCTGTCCAGGCCACCGCCGGATCCCGGTCCAGCCGCCGATCCAGCCGCACACCGGGGCTGGCCTGTAGCTCCGCCAAGGCCGCGCGATAGTGCTCGTACGGCAGCCCGCTGCCGGGCACGTCGCCGTCGGGGACGGTGTAGACACCGTCCGGCCGGTAGTCGATCATCTGACCCACCAAGCAAACGTCCGCCTCGCCGGAGTAGTACTTCTCGTGCAAGTTCTGAAGAAAGCTGGACGGCAGCACCATGTCCGCGTCCATGAGGAGCAGGATCCGCCCGGACACCTGCCGCAAGGCCAGGTTTCTAGCGCGGCTGCAGTTCCACCCACCGTTGACCATGACCGTCACGATGGTAAGCCGATCGGCGTAGTCCTGACAGACGGCGACATACTCCGGTGAGTAGTCGATCGCGCCGACCACGACCTCGAAGCGCGAGCTGTCCATCGTCTGCTCCGCGAGTGACGTCAGCGCCCGCCGGAGGTTAGGCAGCCGCTGCCGGTAGGGGATCGCCACACTGAAGGTCGGCTTGCCCATGCTGAACACTCCAAAATGGTGTGTGAGCACTACTGAGGGTCTTGCCAGAGATTACCAGATCTGTCAGCCTTGGCAAGGATGCATTTACCTGTATCGAAGGAACGGCGCAAGAAACCGTCGACGATCGAAGCGAAAGACGAGGTCTGCACACGGGGCGGCCGGCGCCCGAATGCAAGTGCAGGTGCAACCAGGAACGGGGCACGAAACGCACGTCAACGTGTTCGTACCCAAGATTGAACGAGGTGAACAAGATAGGCATGGTGTACCGGGATGCCACGCTCAGATTTCCGAACCGGACTGTCGCAATTCGGCCGCAGGGGTGGGTTGGCTGCTTCGGTGCCGTCACGGTATGGCTGGTCCTGTGGCGGGGGCCGGCGAGGAAGCGACATGCAGGCGAACGGTCGTCCCGAGTGGCTGGGAGGCGTCAGTGGAGCCGGTGACCTCGGTGCTGTTGGCCTCATTGCTGTGCCAGCAAATGGACTTCCTGAGCTGTCTCGTTGCGGTCTCCGGCCGTTGACGTTGACGTTTAACTGGAGCGGGCTCGCATCCCCCTGTCTGTCAGTCACACTCGGTTGGCTGGTCCAGTAGGTACTCGTGGGAAGCCGATGCCAATGGACCTCAAGGACCGAAGTCAATATGGCTATGGCGCCGAGCGCCGGCGGACCGAGCAGTGCCCATTGACACCAATGCGTGGGGTCCTGACGGAGCCACCAGGTCATACTGCGAAACGACGCAGACCGAGGCCGACAGGTCCTTCCGGCAGCCATGGACCAAGAGCGACGCGGCTACCGAATGATCGTGCTGCCTCGGTTCGCGGTCGGGATGGTGCTGGCCCGCAAACTCATCGCCGCCGAGAACCCCCACGACGCGATCTTCGCCTCCGACGCGGCATCCGGCTGTCACCCAGCAACGTCCGCCGTCAGTGGCGCAGGTCCGCGCGACACCGACTCGCCTGGGTCACCCCGCACACCTTCCGCAAGACCGTGGCCACCCCCAGCAAGGAGGATTAACGACACCAAGAGCGCCGCAGCACAGCTTGGGCACTCCAGCGAAGAGGTGACCGACTACTACATCGCCAAGCCCATCCAACCCCCGGACGTCTCCGAGTTCCTTGAGCGCCTCGGCGCTGACCGGAACAGACATCCACACCTGTAGCACACAACGATGCTCACGCATGGTAAACCTGGTTGCCTCCCCGGGTAATTGGGGGTTTTCGGGGGGCGGTTCAAATCTGGTGTCGTTGCCCATCCCGTCGGCCATCGTCGGCCGGGCTCAGGCTCGACGTGACTGACGCCGCAGTCCGGGTCGACCGGGCCGCCGAGGATGTGTTGGCGACGTTCCTGGCGGCACGTTCAAGGGCTGCCTACCCCCAATACCTTGGAGGCGAGGGCCTCAGGTGTCTAGGGTCGATGAGGCTCTCGGGCTTGCCAAAGGTGTAGCAGCTCTGCCCAGGTACTGATGCCACCGGTGACGCGTTGCCTTCGCGTCGTGGCGTTCCGCAGCATCGCCTCCACCCGGCCGTCTCGGAGGCAGAGCTCTCCGACCAGCTTACGGATGTACGCCGCGGCCTCGTCAGAGCCTTCGCGGACGCTGACGTCGATCGCGCTGGTGAACACGTGGACGTCCTGGTGTGCGAGGGCTTCGATGGTGCGTTTCCAGGTGCCGTACGGCAGCCCCGGCGCGCCCGGATCTTTGCCGGACAGTACGACGACGGCACCACCTCGTTCAGCCACAAGGTGACCGTCCGGGCGGACGGCGCCCCCGACCCGCTGCTCCGGGCCGGCGGGCCCGCCCCGCAGTACCGGATCAGCCTGCACGTCCTGACGCGGCCGCTGCTGCGGTACATCCTCGTCGACCCGGCCACCCGGCTCACCGCCGACGACGCCGGCACAGCACGGACTATGCGCGACTACCGCGAGACCGTGACCGAGCGCCGAGACGTCCACAGGACGTTCGCCGGCCGTCAGTACGCGTGCGACCCGATCGTCGAGCCCGCCGAACACGGGTACCTGCGGACCACATCGATCTACGTGTTCGACGAGACGGACGCCTACTGCCTCGGATTCGTCCAGTCACTGCTGCTCACGATCCGGCCCGAGCCGCTGCGGGACGACCTCGGCATCCAGCCGGAACTAGCCGCGTTTCGGCGCAGACTCCGGGAGCGCCTGCGGACGGAACGCGCGCTCCACCCTTACAACATGATGCTTTTGAGTCTTGCCCACGTGCGGCGACCGGTCCTGGGGCCGCACGTGGTCCGGGCCCTGGACGGCTACTGACCCGATGGTCCGACCGGCCCTGTCGCCGCCGCCCGTGTGCCTGTTCCCGATGCTCGCCGGATGGCCGCCCTCGAAGCGGAGTGCGAGCGCCTCGTCGGTCTCGGCGCCACCCGCTTGCGCCACGACGAGCCGGACGCCTCCTGTCGGCGCGGGCTACATCGTGATGGCCGATCCGGAGGGAAACGAGTTCTGCTTGGACCGAACGGCGGGGAACTTCACCCCGGTGAGGTCTTCGGAGACGGCCCACAGCCGCTGCTGGACGGCTATCTCGTACGACTCCGGGCTGGAGGTGACCAGCCGGGGGTTGCCCATGATTTCGTTGCGTCCGCCGGGACCGTAGTACTGGCCGCCGAGCACGGCGGGGTCGGTGGCGGCGCGCAGGGTCGGCAGCGCGCCCATCGCCGGCGTTTGGGTGATCAGCGGCGCGAGCCAGGTGAGCGGAAGCCGGAGGGCCGCGGGGGTGTTGCGGGCGAGCTCGGTGCTGGACATGCCGGGGTGCGCGGCCACGGCGACGGTGGTGCCGTGCGTGGCGAGCCTGCGCTGCAGCTCGTACGTGAACATCAGGTTGGCCAGCTTGGACTGCCCATAGGCGGCGGCCCGGCTGTACGACCGCTCCCACTGCAGGTCGTCGAAGTGGATCGCGGCGCGGATGCGGTGGCCGGTGCTGCTGACCGTGACCACCCGCGAGCCGGGCACCGGCAGCATCAGGTCCAGCAGCAGACCGGTGAGCGCGAAGTGGCCGAGGTGGTTGGTGCCGAACTGCATCTCGAAGCCGTCCCGGGTGGTCTGCTTCGGGGTGTACATCACGCCGGCGTTGTTGATCAGCAGGTCGAGCCGGTCGAGCCGGGACCGCAGCCCCGCCGCCGCGGTCCGAACGGAGTCGAGCGAGGTCAGGTCCAGCGCCTGCACGGTCACGTCGCCGATCATGCGGGCCGCCGCCTGCTCGCCCTTCTCGACGTTGCGCACGGCGAGCACCACGGACGCCCCGCGCTCGGCGAGCGCCTTGGCGGTCTCGTACCCCAATCCGGTGTTGGCCCCGGTCACCACGGCCACCCGCCCGCGCTGGTCCGGAATGTTCGCCGTCGTCCACTTCTCGCTCATGTCAGGCTCCCCACCACTAACGTACCGGAGGTATCTTGTGTCGACGACGGTAAGGTACTTTCGGTACGTTGTCAACGTACCGAAGGTACCTAAGTTAGGCTGGTGATCGTGACTTTCCAGCGGGCGCGAACCCAAGAGCAGCGGGAGATCCGCCGGCGGGCGATCCTCGACGTGGCGGCGGCGATGCTCGACGAGATGCCTGTGGCCGCGGTCACCCTGAACGAGCTCAGCCGCCGGGTAGGCCTGGCGAAGCCGAACGTGCTGCGCTACTTCGAGTCTCGCGAGGCGGTGCTGCTGGAACTGCTGGACCGCTACCTGCAGGAGTGGCTGACGGAACTTGCCGGCGAGTTGGCCGCCGGCATCGACGAAGATTTACCCATGGCCGAGCGAGCGACAGCGGTGGCCGAAATCCTCAGCCGCTCACTCTCCGGCCGAGTGGTGCTGTGCGACCTCTTCGGCGCACAAGGCAGCGTTCTGGAACACAACGTCTCCGTCGAGGTCGTAGCACGCTACAAGCGCGCCTCCCTGGACCGCCTGACAACCATGACCACCCTGCTACAGAAGTACCTGCCGGAGCTGGACGAAAACGCAACACTGTTCAGCCTGCAAACCATGGTCATGGCCGGCGCGCTGTCGGCGTACAGCACACCCCCACCCAGCCTGCAGGCGGCCTACCAGGCCGAGCCCGATCTTGCCCGCTTCCACTTGGAGCTGAAGGACTACTTGAACCAGGCCCTGACCGCAACCCTCCTGGGCGTGCTACCCCGCGGCTGACCTGCGTTGCGCTGGACAGGTCACGACCTTCGTATTTCGCGGGGTGCGCAAGCTCGGGCCACCGGTCGGCGCGTGGGCAATGAGATCACGGTGGTGTACTCGTCGTCGATCTCGCCGTCCTCGGCTGCCGCAGCTCAACCCGGACCAAGCATCGACACATTTGCTCAGATCGCGGGAATGGGGCCCGAACTATCTGGAGAGGTGGGGCCAGAACCACCCAGCGAAAACACCAGACGCTGGACCCTACCCGAACCGACCCGGCCGGCCACCCGTCGGCGACGACATCCGTGCCCTGGTGCTGCGGCTGGCCCGCGAGAACCCGCGGTGGGGGCACCACAGAATCCAAGGCGGACTACAGCGGCCCGACTATCGGATCGGTGCCGGCACGATCCGACGAATCCTGGCCCGCCGCCGTGTCGGCCCACCGCGCCACAAGCGGGACACCAGCTGGCGTACCTTCCTGCGCAACCAGGCCGCCGGCCTGCTGGCGATCGACTTCTTTCACCTGGACACGGTCCTGCTGCGACGCCTGTACGCGCTGGTGGTCATGCAACTCGCCGACCGACTCGGCCTCACCACCCCCGTCCTGCGTGCCGCGGACCTGCTCGTCTTCCCGTCCTCCTCCGCGACCGTGCCGCCACCACCGACCTCGTCCACACCGTCCCCGCGCCACTGACCGAAGCGCGAACCGCATGATCACCAGCGGGCGGCGCGGAGCCGGGAAGGCACGCTGAGCCGCCTTGATGCACGCCTGCACGTCGACACCGAGTGTCTCGCCGAAGAACGGAGACGACCGGCAACAGCAGGACGACCGGGCCACCGCTCAAGATCCCGGCGAACGAAGGATGGGCCTGGATGCGACGGATCCGCCGGCACAGCACGGTCACCGAACCCGTCAGCGTGTAGGCGAGGTTCGTCACCGTGTTCCCTCCGGGACACCGTCCAGCTATGCGCCGCTGGAAATGCGTCGCCGGAGCTCACCAGATTCGCCGATCGGCCGCCCGCCTACGAGCAGATCAAATGGGTCGCGGACTTCACCCACCGGGGCCGGCCTGCCGGCCGGTGTTGCGGATGACTACAGTGGCTTCGAGTTTCGGCATCGGCCGACTGGATTGCCTGAAACACTAGCCTCGTGAGCATGACACCGGGCGTCCGGGCTTCTCGCTGGATCATGCCTGGCGCCCCCGGAAGTCGTGTCACACGACTGGAACTTCTATACGACCTGATCTTTGTGTTCGCGTTTCTTAACGTCACAGTCCTGGTCGGCAACACCCTGCGACCCCGGGCAATCATTGCCGGCATTGTCGTGTTGGCGCTCTTGTGGTGGTGCTGGAGCGGCCTTGCCGCGCTCGGAAACATCACCCGCGCCAATCGGGGCGCCCTGCCGTTGATCGGGTTCGCGACGATGGCGGCCGCCTTCATACTGGCACTGACCATCCCCCAGGCCTTCATGGACCAACCGGGTGAGTTGCGCGGACCGGTGGTATTCGCCGTCGCTTATCTGATGGTACGGGCGTTGACCGTCGGCGCATTCTGGTTCGTCACCACGCCCGGAACGCCATCACGGCGGCGACTGTGGCTGCTGACGGCTGCCGCGGGGCTTGCGGCAGTCCTCGTCCTGACCGCGGCTCTCGCGTCCCTGTGGGCGCCTGATCCGAGGTCCACGGTGTGGATACGAATCATCCTGTGGTGCGTGGCAATGGTCATGGAGGCGGTTGCCGCTCGGACCCCACCCTATTCCGGGTGGGCGGGACTCTCCGCTGGGCATTGGGCGGAACGCCATGCCCTGATCGTGCTGGTGGCGATTGGCGAGTCAGTGATCTCACTGGGCCTCGGCGCCGGAACCCTGGCCGAACTTACTCTGACTGTACCCATCATCGTTGCGGCCGTGCTGGGGATAGCCTTGGTCGCCACGCTGTGGTGGCTGCATTACGATACGTTTGCTTTAGCCGTCGAACAGGTCATACATGGCGTGCGGGATAAGCGACGTATCCCGCTGACACGGGACGTCTACACCTACCTGCACCTGCTGTTGATAATGGGGATAATCGGCACTGCTCTCGGGCTCAAGCTCGTGGTCAGGACCGTGGCCGGCGAAGCTGGACGTCCGCTGAACCCCACCGAGGCTCGCATCCTCTACCTGGGGGTAGTCGTCTTCCTCCTCGCCGAGATCAGCATTGCCCTACGTACCTTCGGGGTCGTGCCCCGGCCGGCCCTCTTCGCTGCCGCCGCACTCACCGCTGTGGCCGCCGCCGCTGACCGGGCGCCGGCCCTCGCTGCGCTCGGGTTCCTCACCACAGCGTGCGTCATGCTGGCTCTGGACCAACGCCTGCGACAGGCGGCCTTCCGTCAACGCGTCCGCCAGTCCGCGTTCCAGGAGGAGCAGGTGGTGGAGACTGCCTTGAATCGTTGGCGGGTTGAGCACCGGCAACGGCGGCAACTGTTGTAGCGCAGGATTTGCGAGGTCGAGCTGGCGTAACACCTCAGGTGTGGATGCGCTGCTCCCCCGCCTCGTCAAGACGATGTGGTAGCACGCGAGGTTGGAGCAGCCGTCGCCGTACTTGGAGAGCCCGAGCGGGTCCTGCGCATCCTGGCCGCATTGTGCCGCAGAGGCGGTCGTACCGCCGATCTTCGGCCTGGCCGCCGAACTTTCGACACCGACTCTGGAACGGACAGCCGCGCCAGCGGGTGCCCGGCGCGTTCCTCGTCATGATCGTCCCGCTGCTGGCGAACGGGATGATCGTACCGCTGGCCTGATCCAGCTATCCCGTAGATGTCGCCACGGCCAACTTCTCCCGACCGCCAACTGCGGCGTTGACCGAACCCTCGAGGACCAGCGGCGGGCCCAGGGCGGCTGAGGATGTCTTCCGATCGGCGGATCCTGGCCGGAAAACACGAAATCGGACCGCCGACGCGTGAGACTCGAGGAAGGCACATGTACGACTCATGGTCGGGAGGACGTCAGGTGTTCATCCTTCGTGACCATCGGGCTCACGGTGTGGATCAGTGGGGCGGTCACCCGCTCGTGCCGGCGCCCTCGCGATCGACGGCGCACAGCCCGGCCTCGCGGCTGGGCACCGAGGCATAACCGACTTCCGTGCCAGACCGCCCTCCTGCTCGGTCAGTCAGCAAGTCCTTCCTCCGGCGGCTGGACTGGGTCATGGGCGGCCTGGCGGTACTGTTTCTGGCCGTCGTCCTGGTCGAGCCGCTCAACCGGAACCCGACCCTGTCACTCGCCTTGACAATTACCGGATACGTACTGTGGGCGGTCTTCATCGCCGAATTCGTCTTCCGGCTGTGGCTCGCCCCGGATCGCCGGCGGTTCCTCAAACAGAACTGGTGGCGGCTCCTCATCCTCGCCATACCGTTCCTGCGGCTCTTTGCCCTGCTACGGGTACTCCGGATCGCCGCCCTCGCCCAACTCGTCGGCTCCGCCGTACGCGGCTCACGTTCCGCCGCCCGCCTGCTCTCCGGACGGCTGCTGCGCCTGGGCATCTTCACCGCCATCGTCATCCTGGTCGCCACCCACCTGACCTACCTCGCCGGCGGCCCCCCGTCCTATCTACAAGCGCTGCACGACGTCGCCCTCACCACGATCGCGGGCCAACCGCTCAACGCCAAGAGTGGAGTCGGGCAGATCGTCGAGGTGGTCCTGGCCGCTTACTCGGTGCTTGTCTTCGCCACCTTGGCCGGGAGCATCGGCGCGTTCTTCCTCGACGAGGAGCGCGCCCCCGATAACGCTTCCGATCCGGTCCGCACCGCGTCCGAGCCCGGCGATCAGACCGACGACCAGCAGGGATCCCCCCGATCCCGGCATCGACCATGATGGCTCAACTATGTCCCGGAGCGTGCCGCACCGGACCATCAGCAGGTGCCGGACGCCGAGAATCCGCAGAGTCACCCCCGCCGGGCAATCACCTGCCCACAGAGCCTCCGCAGCGCGGACGCGGGTGCCACCAGCGGGGCGACGCTCCCTGATGGGTTCGGGTCACCCCCGCCGATCCGCACGGCGTCGTCACGGCTCACCGCACCTCACGCGCTCAATCCTCGATCGACGGTGCCCCGACTCACCGGACCAGAACCCATCGACCAGTCAGCGCCGCCATCGGCCCAACAGGTAGCCGGCGACCAGCGCCAGTCCGACGGCAATCACCGTTGGCCGGACCAGCGTGGACTTGAGCCGCTGGACCCCCTGCCGGGGGTCGGCCGTGACGCCGGCGGCGTCACCCACCGCACCAGTCACCATCTCCTCGATGCGGTTCTTCATGACTGCGCTCGCCTTCCGTGTATTCAGCTACGCGATCGAACCATCCCCGGCAGCTACCCACTCAGAAAAACAGCAAACACCTGAATTTCGAGGTGCACAGGGCGCAGCACCAGGATGGGTGTCAAGCTGTTGGTGACGGCGCTGACGGCCCAGGAAAGACTTCATGTCGTCCCACGCGGTCATCGCCAGAAACGCGATTTGCTACTCGCATACCCGCCACTCACAGTAGCGGCGAATTCGACGCCAGGGCGTTGCCGATGCCCGCCCACGGCCTGCCGCCCAGAGGTGACGATCGGCAACGGTAAGCCGCAGGGTGCCGGGGTCACGAGTCGCCTGCCACGTTCCGCCGTTGCTGGGCTGACTCGGCGATCGCCATCTGTGCTCCGGAGAGGAGCAGATATGTTCCTGACAACAAGGCGCCAGCGAGCGGCCACGCCGCTGTACCGGCCAGTAGAGCTCCGACCACCCAGGCGACGCCGATGGTCAGACCGACGGAGAGGAAGCTCAGGGACACACCGAAGGCGGTAACGGTGATTGACTCCTGCTCCAACGGCGTACGGAAGCCTCTCGTGGCGAGCATCTCCATGGTGCCGAACGAGGCGGCCGCGCCGAGGCCGAAGAGCACGGCGTCAAGGCCGGTCGGAGCGCCCACCTGCGAGTTGAGGAGGGCGAACCCGCCCGTGACCGACACCGAGAACCCGTACGCCTGGCCGTTGTTGCGGATGGAGGCACGGACACCACGGTAGAGGTCGGCTTTGAAGCCGTTACCTGACATCCTCGGCCTCGCCGCCCAGCCGCCGCCCGCGGCGCCCACCGGCGCGGCGCCACCCGACCGCCGGACCGTCCCCGGCCGGCCACAGTGAGCTCATGGGCGGGTCAGCAGCCGGGCTGCCGCGCCGGCCGCGCCGAGCACGCCGGCGGCCGCCACGAGCAGAATTCGATGCTGGGAGGCCCACACCTGTGGACTACGGCGGTGGGATCGGCGGTCGAACGAGCCATGCGCGCCGAAGTCGTGGCCCTCGGCCGAGCCGACGGGGTGCCACGGGTTGGCCGAGCGGTGCGGACCCGTAGGCTTGCTGGTCTGCTGGGAGCAGTAGCCGGTCCGGGCGAGGTAGTGGTCGAGCAGACCGGGAACGATCCGGTTGGCGAGGATGGTGGCGACGGTGGAGGTACCCACCCAGTACTCCCGGCGCGGCTGATGGGCAGCGTGGAAGATGGCCCTGGCGGCCACCTCCGGTTGGTAGATCGGCGGCACGGGCTGCGGCTGCCGTTCCAACCGGGACAACACCCAGCCGAACTGCGGCGTGTTGAGCGCCGGCAGGTGGACCTGGGTGACCCGTACCCGGGTACCGCAGCGCAGCAGTTCGCACCGTAGCGACTCGGTGAAGCCGACGATGGCGTGCTTGGCACCGCAGTATGCGGACTGCAGCGGGATCGACCGGTGGGCGAGCGCGGATCCGACCTGCACGATGGTGTCGTGGTCGCGCGACAGCATACGGTCGAGCACGGCTCGCGTGCCGTACACGAAACCGAGGTAGGTCACCTCGGTGGCTCGGCGGAACTCGGCCGACTCGATCTCGGTGAACGGGGCGAAGACGGCGGAGAATCCGTCGTTGATCCACAGGTCGATCGGACCCGGCTGGGCCGTGACCCGGTCAGCCGCCGCCTCCACCTGGTCGTAGTCGGCGACGTCGGTCTCGATGGGCAGGGCCACGGCACCGGCGGCCCGAACATCCTCGGCCGCCGCGGCCGGTCCCGCCGACCCCCGGGCAAGGAGGGCGATCTTCCGGGTGCCGGAGCCGGCCAACTCACGCACCGTGGCCCGGCCGACCCCGGCGGTGGCTCCAGTTACCACCGCCACCTCGGGCCGGCGGTTCCGGTACGTCGTCGAACTCCCCATGCCAGGTACCCGCCTCCACGCTGTTCACCCAGGTACTGGATCTACCCCGGTTGACCTCGAATAACCGCCGCTCGGGGAGGACTCGGTGCGGCAGGCGCGCGATGACCGCAGCCCGAAGCCGTGCCACGGGTGACCCGCTTGCGCGGCTGAGCAGACCGTACCGGTCCTCGTACGTGGCGTGAGCGAGGACCAGGCCACGCACCGCGACGATCAACTCAGGGTCGTCCAGACCGCTGTCGTGCAGCCGGGCCAGATGCTCCTTCGCGTTCTCCGCCCGGTCAGCCCGGCACGACCCACCTCCGCACCGGTTTGAGTGCTGTTCCCGTACCAGATCTCGGGACGGAGGCCGGACCGGCGATGGGCGACGTCGGCCACCGGGTCGGGTTCCTCACCGACGGCCGCCGGCAGGTCGCTGGCCTCGACCCCACGACCTTCCCCGCGACATGGCGGCCGCGAGCGCCGCGACCGGGACGGCGACGCGCAGGGCGCGGCGCCACCACGGCGCCGCCGGCGGCCGGGGCAATGCTGTCGACTCCTCCGGACGGCCATCGGGGACGCCGTCCGGGTCGCACACTCGGGCCAGTGCCATCACCTCCGCGATGTGCAGGACTCAGCGACCGGTGCCGGCGTCGGCGATCTGGGTCTTGCGGGAGAACCCGTCAGCCACGACGAGCGTGTCCGGGCTCGCGTCCCGGACCCCACGTGCCCAGGTCGTAGGCGTAGCACCACCTTCAGCAGTGGCCCGTCGAACCTGGGATCGCGGGTCAGCAGCCAGATGATCATCCCTTCGTCGCCCCCGGCCCGCCTCGGCTTCCCGTTGCAGGTACCGGTGCGGCCACTCGGCCACCGCCTCTCGGCGTCCGGGAACCTGCGGCTTGTAGCGAAGAGCGGGCAGCGCGGCGCACCGTCACGTGACATCCGGGAAGGGCGCCGATCCGGGCAAGCGCAGCGGCGAAACCGACGGCGCCGAAGACGACGATCCGGGGGCAGCGCGGTCGGCAGAGCTGATCAGGGGTTGGCCCACAGCTTGACGAGCGGCCGGTCGAAGCGCCGCGCCGCCATGTCCTGCTTGGTGATCGACCAGTACATGGAGCCCATCGGTATGCCGTCCCACTGTGCCAGCAGTACCCAGTCGTCGGGCCGGGGCCGTTCTTCGAACACGGGGCCTCCTTCTATACCCAGCTCGTCCAGATGGGCCAACGTCTGGGTGGACTGTGTGACCGGATCCCCCCAGCCGTCCTGTTCCGATGCGTACCCACCGATCCGCAGCGGAGGCCATCCGCTCGACTCCTCATCGTCGCGCTCTACCTCCCGCCACGCCTCGCGCAGCTCATTGGCGTGGGGATGCTCTGCACGGTCGACGATCACGTCGTCGGGGAAGAAATCATGATCGGGCAGGGATACGTCGTACTTCAGGCGCAGCTCGCCCAGGTCTCGCAGCTCAGCCAAGAGGTCTTCGGACGTACTGAACGCGTACAGGCTGGAATCGGAATCGGAATAGTCCAGCTCGCGCGCCTCGACGACCGTGCCGGCAGGGACGTATACCACGTGACCGCAGAGGCCGTCGGCTTCGCCCAGGTCGACAACGGCGAACAACAGGAGGTGACCATCGGGCGGTAGCGAGAGCCCTGTCGCGTCCTCGGGCAGGGCCGCAAGGTCAAGAGTGGCGATGAGGTATTCGGGCTCCTCCGAGCTCCAGAGAAGAGGTACGTCGGGCGGAAGCATCACCGGCCCCCCGCCACGGCCCACGACCGGCCCGTCCACCTTTGACGACAGCACTGCGCACGGGCGTGCCAGCCCCATCCAGCGCTCCACGTCCGCCGAAGGGATTCCTCGCCCGAGTGCCCTCGCTCGGAACCGGTCCAGCTTGGCCAACATCCCCGGGTTCAAGGTGCGCGTACCTCCCGCTCGGTTTGCCGAGCGACTCTACTGGCGAGCCGTCCGAGCGACATCACCGGCGCCGGCCAACCTGTCGGATACGACAATCCGCCCCGGTTCAGCCGCGAGTACCGGCGCCGGTTCGGGGAGCCGCCCAGCGCTGATGCGGCACATGAGACCAATCGAGGTGACCACAGCACGACGGCTGGAGGCTCTCTCACAGCTTGAGCCCACAGCCGATTCGACACCGCATCAGTTCGAGTATTCGTACGGGGTCTTCTCGCCCGCTTCGACAGCGAATGGCAGTCGGTTTTCCGGCGGAGCCACCGGGCAGACGGGCATGTCGTTGAACGCACACGGCAGGTTGAGCGCGCGGTTGAAGTCCAGCATGACGACGCCGTCCTCGTCAGGCTCGGGAACCGAGACCGTGCGACACGCGCCGTAGGTGGTGACCCCACTGGTCGCGTCGGTGAACACGGCGTTCATGCCGTGGTCCCCACTGGTGAGGAGCAGGGTGTACTCGTCCCCGGCGTGGCTGAACCTGACGACACCGGGTATGCGGTATGTGTGACTGTCGGTTCCCAACGAGTCGATCGCGGCAGACGTCTCGGCGTAGGGTTCGAAGCGTGCGTTCAGCAGCCAGCGGGGATCTGGTTCGTAGGTTGGCACTCCGCGGAACTTCGCACGCGCTGGGGCTTGGGGATCGTACGTCACCAGCAGATACTGGCCCCGGTAGGTGACTCCGATCTGGATATCGCCGGCGCTTATCCGGACGTCATCCGGCGTAGCACTCAGATCCAAACCGCGGACCTCGGTGAAGGATTCGTCGCCGTACGACATCGTCTGCCCCTGCGGGTCGACGTAGAGAATGTTGCCTTCCTGCCACCACAGTCCGGGCTGACCGGTGTATTCGCGTGGCGTCGTGTCGACCCAGTTGAGAGATGTGACAGCAAGCCAGCCGTGGGGTTGTGACAGAAACTGTTCCCAGCCGGCCCGCCAGGAGCGCCATTCCTTGACGAACTGGGTCTCGCTGCCGGCAGCATGTGTTGTCATCGGTTTACCTCTCCTCGCTTGCAGGAACGAAATTCTGCGGGACAGTTCGCCAGAGTGGCACGCGGTCGAGGCGCGGTTCGTCGGTCAGCTCGGTGTATCCGGCCGGGCAGCGGTCGCGTTCTGGCGTCAGGTGCGCGCCGCCACGGCCCGGGCGGCGTCCTCGGCGGTCAGGTCGGCATTGATCGCGGCGGCAGCGGTCACACCGGACGCGGCGGACTGCAGAACGCCCGAAGTCACATCGGTCACGTTGCCAGCGACGTACACCCCCGGCACGGCGAGCCCGGTAGGCTCGGCCTGCACCTGCTCACCGATGCCGACCGGGTGTTGTACGACAGTGACGCCCAGCCCGTCGAGCAGCGCGTGCCGAGCGGCGAACCACGGAGCGACCACCACCACACTGCGCGCCACGACTTGCCCCGATGCTAGGCGCACCCCGGTGACATGGTCGTCGGTGACCTCGATGCCCACCACCTCGCCGTCCACGGCGGAGACGCCCCGCGCGGTCAACTGTGCGTGCTGCTCGTTGGTCAGCTCGGGTGCGGTGTGCCGGAACAGGAGCACGTCGTCGCTCCACTGTCGCCACATCAGCGCGTGCGTCGCCGCCAAGGGGCCGGTGCCCAGCACGCCGAGCGGCTGGTCACGTACCTCCCAGCCGAAGCAGTAGGGGCAGTGCACCACGTCGCGGCCCCAGCGTTCGCGCAGTCCGGGGATATCAGGCAATTCGTCGACCAGGCCGGTGGTCACCAGTACCCGGCGTGCCCGGTGGTTCGTACCGTCGGACAGTGTGGCCTGGAATCCGCCGTCCGCCAGCCGTTCCAGCGCGGTGACCTCGGCACTGATGATCGTGCCGTCGTAGCTGCGGACCTCACCCTGGCCGATCCTCAGCAACTCCAGCGGGGACACGCCGTCGCGGGTCAGATACCCGTGCGAATGGGCGGCGGGGGCGTTGCGCGGCTGGCCGGCGTCCACGACGAGCACCGAACGGCGCGACCGGGCCAGCGTAAGCGCTGCGCCCAAACCGGACATGCCTCCCCCAACGACGAGAACGTCAAGATCTACTGCGCCGTCGTATCCCGTGGTTCGGGCTGCGGCGGCAGGGATGTTCGTCATACCCGGAGACTGCGTCAGCCGCCGGGCGTCCGCAAACAGATTTGCGGAAACAGCAAATGCGCTGGTCGAGCTGGCGGGCGCCCCGAGCCCTTGCCAAGGCGGCCTCGGCGCACACGGCGCGTCGGCATCGGTAGGGCCGCCGCTTCCGCCAGCCCGGCGGGCCGGATCTCAACCCTTCCGGGCGCGGCGTCGCCCGGTCGCGCCCCGCGTGCCGAAACATCTCCTCGATGCCGACCCAAGTCCGTGCCGTGGTGGGACTCGCTTTCCTAAGGCCGTCGGCGACAGAGGTGCCGGGCAGAACCTCGTGATCGACACGTCGTGAACATGACCTCGACCTCGCACGAATGGTCCGACGGATACATCCAGCCTTGTTGCGCGAAGGCGCTCGCTGCGGCTGAGCACCCACGCGTCACTGTTGAGCATGGCGAGGCTGGGGACGCTGCCTGCGAGGCCCAGCCACCGTCGGCCACCTCATCGACGAGTACGGATGGTAGGCCGGACGCGCTCGCCGTAGATCAGCCACCCCTTGACCGGCCTCACTCCGTCCGGGATGACCTGAGCCGGCGCCTGCGACCGGTAAGATCGGCGCCATGGTCCGGTCATACTGAACGACCAGGCAAGCGTGAAGGGGCCTGTGACCATGAAACTGACGACCGTCACGAACGTCTCCCTTGACGGAGTGACGCAGGGGCATCGACGAATTGACGCAGGCACACGACGTGAGACCGGCGCGCGGGACGAGGAAGGCAGCGGCGGGTTCCAGCGCTTCGGATGGGCCCCGCCGCTACTCGACGACGAGGCCTCGACGTTCATCAGCCAGACTTTCCAGCGCGCCGACGCGTTCCTGTTCGGCCGGCGGACCTACGAGATCTTCGCCGGTTCCTGGGGAGCAGGTATGGATCCAGGAAACCCCGTCGGAGAGGCATTGAACTCGCGGCCGAAGTATGTCGCCTCAACCTCGCTCACCAACCCGCGATGGGCGAACACGACCGTCCTGTTCGGTGACGTCGCGGCGGCCATCGGGGAACTGCGAGCCGAGCCGGGCGGCGAGTTGCAGGTGTGGGGCAGTGGCACCCTGATCCGCTGGCTGCTCCACCACCGGCTGGTCGACGAGATCGTACTGCTCATCTATCCCGTGGTCGTCGGCCAAGGCACGCGGCTCTTTCCCGCCACCGGCCCGGACACAGGACTGGAGCTGGTCGACCTGCGGTCCACCCCGCATGGGCTAACGATCCAGACCTACCGCACCACGGGTCGCCCGCAGTACGAGACGGGCACGGCCTAATAGTGCCCAGGTTGGTACGAGTTGGTGGCAGAGAGGGCAGAATCCGAGCCAGGTCGCGAGTTGGTATTGCAGTTCGCGGAGTACGGCGTACAGGCTCAGGTGTGCCCTGTTGCTTTGGGTTTGTGAGCCGTGGTTGGGTGAGGAACAGTTGGGCGGCCGCGGCGAGGTGTTGGGTCGGGTCGGGGCGCGCTTTCGTCGTCTCCGGCGGTCCGTTCCCCGACCCGCCTGCTGCGGATCGGCCGACCACGGACGCCCCGTACCGGCCGGGTCTTCCCGCCATGCTGCCCGCGTTCACCCGGCATGTGTCGGGAGTCTCCGGGTAGGGCATGAGGAAGCGCGAGAGAGAGGAACCCTGATGCCGAGCACCACCATGCCGATGTTGGAGACGTACCCGAAGTCGATCAACCTGGACCGGGCGAAGCTGGCGGCGGTGATCGATGCCCTCAACGACTGCGCCCAGGCCTGCACCGCGTGCGCCGACGCCTGCCTAAGCGAGGACATGGTCGCCGAGCTGACCAAGTGCGTCCGGACGAACCTGGACTGCGCCGACATCTGCGCCACCACAGCCCACGTGCTGTCCCGACACACCGGCTACGACGCGAACATCAGCCGTACCCTGCTGGAGGCTTGCGCCACGGCCTGCAAGGCATGCGGGGACGAGTGCGCCCGGCACGCCGACAAGCACGAGCACTGCCGGATTTGCGCCGACGCCTGCTACGCGTGCGAGCGGGCCTGCCGGGACCTGCTGGCCACCATCAGTTGAGAACCAGCGGGCAGCGCCGGCAACCTGGTGCCCGGCACTGCCCGCGTTCGTCACCGCTTTGCCTTGTGTTTGGCCATCTGGGGCTGCTCACCCTTGCCGACCTTGCGCAGCGGGCGTGGCCGGTTCCCCGGGGGTGACCACCCACGGCTCGGCGTTACCGAACTCGTCGACCTGTTCCTGCACGGCGCGTTCGTCCGACCGGAGCCGGCCTGTCCGCCACGGCCACAGGTGTCAGCTACGGTCCGCGGGCGACCGGGACTGCTGTCGGCGTCGCTGGTCGCCCGCCCCGGCAGCAGCCTCGACAACCCGGCCAACACGGCACGGTCTACCGATTCCAGATCCAGCCGACGCACCTGCCGACGCAGCACCGCTACCTGGTGCCGCCGCACGAGCACCTCGACCTCGTTGGCGTGTCCACCGCGAGCCAACAGGATTATCAACTGCAGTGCCTGACGAAGAACCAGGTAGCCGAACGACAGGATCATGACCGGCAGCGTGCCGCCAGTTATCAATCCCACAGAGGACAAAATCGCCCGTCAGCGCCTACGGCCGAGTTTCCGAACGATACACCGTTCGATGATCCTGACCAACACCAGCGCCTTGAACACCTCGTCCTGCTCGGCAGCGGCAGCGAACCCCAGGGCGTCGTACCCGCGCCCCAACGCGTCCAGCAGATGCCCGGCACGTACGGACGTGATCGGCAACGAGTCACCCCCCGTTGACCGGACTGTCCGGCAGACGCAGAACCAACTCCTGCTGCGCCACCGCCAGCCGCTGCCCCGCTACCGCCTTGACCAGCTCCACGCCCGCGTCCGTGTGCGCGGACCCGATAAGCTCGATCTCCCGCGACCCCCGGCGCTGGGAATGCACGATCTGCGCCATCCGCGCCCCGGACGCCGTCTCCACCCTCCGCACGTACCACAATCTGCGCGCTGAGGCTACGCATTAGCCCGGCGGAGGCGTTCAGCTGCCTGCGCCCGCAACGCATCGCCGCCCGCCGAAGTACCACCACACAATGCCATCTCCCGCGCGTTGTACGCAGCCATCCACAAGCTGGCCGCCCATGCCATCTCCAGTTCCACGGCCGTGAACAAGCGCCGTCGAATGTCTTGATAAGCCACCAGGAACGCCTCGGAACTTTCGATCGGCGCCAGCATGGGCGGCCCGGAACTGGCGAACGACCCGCTCGCCGCTCCCACCAGCGCCGCCTCCGGCTGCCACGCCAGACTGTCCCAGTCATGCACCGCCCACACCCGCCAACCCTGCCACCGCAGGTTCTGCGCCTCGAAGTCGGCATGGCCGAGCACGCACGGCAAGCCAGCAGCCAGCAACCGCTCCCTAGCCCGCTCAGCCGTCTGAACAATGTGCTCGGACACCACACTCTGATCCCGGCTGTCGAGAAAGTCGATCGCCGGCCACACCCCAGAATCGGTGTGATCCCAGCGCACCCAGGGCGGATTCGGCAGCGGCGGCGCGACCGACACACCGGCAAGCTCGGCCATCAGCCCGGCGAACACCACCGCGCAGCGCCGAGCAATGTCCGGCGACTCCCCGCGCAACACCTCGCCGCCAGGCCGGAATTCCTCGGCGTGCACGGCCAGTGCACCAACACCGATCACCGGCGTGAGCGGCCGGGCACACGGGAACCCGCGCTCGGCCAGCCAGGCCTGCGCCACCACACACGACGAGGCCCGGCCGTCATCGGCACGCGCCTTGACCACGACGTCCCTGCCACCGACCAACCGCAGACCAAACACCATCGAGACCTGTCGCGACCGGAACAGCACGCCAACAGGCTCGCCGCCCAGATGGTCAAGACACCAAGCCGGCAACCAGTCCGGCAGCTCACCCAACCGCACACCCAGGACTGTGCCACAGACACCGAACGCACCTACTCTCGCAAACCGGAAACACGCAGGTCACAGCCTCAAGCCGACCCAGAACCCGCGCCCGTCAATCCCAGTCCACGAGATCATCGGTCCTCCGCCATACGTTCCATTTCTCGAGCGGTCCGTCAACCATCTCCTCGCCAAGCCAGCCACCGATACCGGCACCTACAGATCCGAAGAGCGGGGAACAAACCACCGCCCCCTTACCGCAGAGGCTTCCAGCGGCAGCCCCGAGCGTCGCACCCAGCGTGGAAGCACCTGCTACCACGAGGCCCTTGCCGACCGCAGTCGCCAAATCATCGCCCTCGAGCAAATTCATGGCCGTCTCAAGTGCGCCGCCGGCGACAATTGTCACCCGGGCAAACGTCTTCGTGATCGGACTTCTGCCCACCTTAGAAATTATCCGCAGGCCTTTCTCGTTCTTCACCATTCTCAGAAGGAAGGATGCAAGGCTACGCACCCCCTTCGTCGCCCCGTTCCGCATCGCCCGGCCGGCTGCCGAAACCAGCTTGCCAAAGCTGACCGCATAATCGGCCAGCGTCCCGACAAATTCGAGCGCCTCGGCTATCCTCCCAGCAGCCTTCCCGATCCCTTTTTCCTCGACCCACTTCGCAAGCTGGTCCCTCGCACTGGTGGCAGTCTTCTTAATGCTCCGCTTCTCGTTGACCACCCATTTGCCATTGCTCTTCTTCACCACCCGCTCGCCGGTCTTGCGGTAGTGTTCCGCGTCGCCTTGCCCAGTGTTGGTAATGAGGGGGCGCAACCCGTCGGCGTCACTGAGGGTAACAGGACTGTTAGTGGCATACGAGTAAGCGTTCCACTGCTGAGGGTCGGCGAGATCGTGCACCGGGTCGGCGCTTAGGAACATTCCGATGGCGGGGTCGTATTCGCGGGCACCGAGATGGGTCAGTCCGGTGGGATCCCGGTCGCCACTCACAAAGCCCTTCGGGTTGGGCCAGTTTGTCGCCGCCCCGCGCGGCTCGCCGTAGGGGGTCTGCCGGCGACGGATCACGGTTTGGTCGCCGGCCACGACGGCGATCTGCTGGGTGCCCTGATGATCGTCGACAAGCCAGGTGATGCCCCTACCAGGCATGCGCATCGCGGCCATCTGCCCGCCGTACGTGTAGTAACGGGCGACGGTCGTCGTGCCGCCACTCGTGTGGCGGATCTCCATTCCGGGCAGGTAGAGGGTGGCGCCGGCCGGATCCCGGGCGATGAGCCGGTCACCGTCCGCGTCGTAGAGGTAGCTGTGCTGGTCGGTACCCGCGTGCACCGTGGCCAGTCTTCCCTCGCTGTCCCAGTCCAGATCCTGGCTGCCGGCCCCGCCCGGACATGCGTTGGTGGCGACCCCGATCATCGGCCGGCAGGTGGCGTTGCCACTGGCGTCGAAGGCCAAGGTCCGGATCCCGTTACCGGCGCCGGTCGTGACCACCTGGGTGAGCCCGTGCGGCCGGTCTCCGCCAGGCGCCGGATAGCTGTAGGTGGAAACAGTGTCGGTGGCACCGTGCCGGGTCTCGGTAATCCGATTTCCGGTGGACCGGCCGACCGGGTCGAAGGTCCAGGAGTGCCAATAGGGGGCGGGGCCACCGAGCCCGATCACGGTCGGCGTGGGAACGCAGTCGCCGCTGTCCGGCGTCCACGCGTTGGTGAGCCGCCGCTGGTAGTCGTACTCGAAGCATTGGGTGTCGGTGGTATTCCCGGCCGGTGTGTCGGCGATCTTCGTGATGTTGCCGACGTCGTCGTAGTAGTGGTGCAGGTCGGCAACCCATTGCGGGTTGAGCTGGCGGAGCGTCGAGGCAGTGCGCAGCCGCCGGGTCGTGTCGTCGTACGCGAAGGAGCGCTGCAGCCAGCTCTGGGCGGTCTGTTGGAACTGGATGAGGCCGAGCTCTCCGAATGCGGTCCAGCCGGTGTCGGTCACGTAGTGGCCGGCCCCGGGCCAGTTGGTGCGGAGTTGCTCGGGCAGGCCGGTGACCGGATCGTAGGTGTGGGTGAGTTGCTCGCCGCCGAGTCCGCCGGCACTCGGGTAGGTGGTGGTGGCGAGGCTGGTGCCGTCGGCCTTGTATGTCTGGGTGAAGCTGTAGGTGCCCGCGAGTCCGGTCTCGGTGGCGGGGATGATGTAGTCCTCGCCGGTCGGCTGGTACAGGGCGGTGTAGCCCCGCACCCGCACCTGGTATTCGGTAGTACCGGAGTTGGTCCATCTGCTGGACGAGGCGAGCCGCCCGTTGGCTCCGCTCGGGTCGTAGGCCCAGCTGGCCAGCTTGTTCGCCGGGTTGATCGAGGTCCGGTAGCGGCCGGTCTGCCGGCCGAGTTGGTCGTACTCGTGAACGAGTTTCCTACCCTCGGCGTCTGTGACGGTGACCAGGTCGCCGTAATCGTTGTAGGTGGACGTGGTTTCACCCTTGTCCGGGTCGTCGACTCTGATCTGCCGGCCACGGGTGTCGTAGCCGTAGGTCCACCGGTTGCCGGCCGGGTCGATGGCAGCTACGAGTTGGTTCCTGCGATCGTGGATGAACCGGGTGGTGTCGTAACTTCCGCCCACCGATCCGCCCGCGTGCTGGCGCACCTCGACGGTGTTGCCGCGGGCGTCGGTGATCGTCGTGGTGGGAGTGCCGCCGGCCGGTGGTGTGACGTAGGTGCGGTCGCCGCCGTGCCCGGTCCGGGTACGCCAGCGTGCGGTGCCGCCGCTGGTGACGACTTCCTCGGTGATCCGGCCGGCCCGGTCGTAGTGGTTGACGGTCTGGTTGTTCGCCTGCCATTGCGCGATCGTGACCAGGGTGGTGCCGGGGGTCCGGTTCGGGTCGTGGTGGTTGGCGACGGTGTACGCGATCCGGCCGGCCGCGTCGTAGACGCGTTCGGTAACGACGGTTCCTCCGCCAGAGTCCGCGGCCCTCTGCGTCTGCCGCTCCCGGAGCAGCCCGTCGTAGAGGGTATTCGTGGTCAGGTAGTTGCCCTCCGCGTTCATGGTCTCTGCGGTTACCGCGCTAACCCCACCGCTGTTGCGGATCCGGTAGGCGTACCGGATCGACGGGGAGGCTTCGTTGCTGGCCTTGGGCCGGTTGGGTAGCCACACTGCGGTGAGCTGCCCGAGCCCGTCGTACCGCAGGTCGGTGACCTTGCCGTTCTCGTCAGTGGTACGGGTTGGTACTCCCCGGGCCGGGGAGAGGTCCTCGGTGGTGGTCCAGCCGAGGTGGTTGGTGGTAACGGTCCGGGTGACCGGCCCGCCGGCAGCCGGGGTGTATGCGGTGGTGGTGCGATTCCCGCGCACGTCGGTTGCCGCCACCACCCGGCCGTGAGTGTCATAGCTGGAGGTGGCGGTGGTGAGCCAGGTCGTGCCACCGGCGGTGGTCCAGTCCTTGAGTTCCTCGACCCGGGTCGCGTCGCCCCTTGTCGGGGCGGCGCCGTGGGCGCCACCGTCGTACGCGGTCCGGACGTCGCTGATGACGTCGTCAGGGCTGGTCGGCGTCTGTCCGCAGGCGATGGCGAGGGTCTGCACCCTGGCCGGTAGGGAGAGCAGGTTGGTGGCGGTGTTCCGGGCGTACGTCGTGTCCTCGCACTGCTGGTCGTCGGCGACCGCGACGTCGCCGTGGTCGGTGACGCTAGTGACCATCCCGTATGAGTCGAAGGCGGTGTTCCGCTTCGTGACCCGCCACCCGCGGCCGGCGTCCAGCCGGGTCGCATCCCAGCTCACGCCGGTACCCGTGTAGCGAGCATGCACAGCGGTGTCGCCTATTCGCCGGGTGGCCGTCGGCGCCGACTGCCACGCCTGATCCACTCTGGTCGAGACGATGTCCGAATCGATCCCGTTGTAGACTGTTTCCTGCCGTATCGCACCGGCCAGAGCGTCCTCGTCGGTGACCTCGGGGGCGTCGCCCGGGTCGGTGGTGTCACTGTTGCCGGTGAGATCCACTGCTGGCAGCCTGACCGAGCGGGTGCCGCCGGACGGTGCCGCCTTGTCACCGTGTGTGCCCCGGTAGTAGCGGGTTTCGGTCAGGGTCTCCCGGCCGTCGGTACCCTTTCGGATCCGAACCCGCTGATAGCCGCGGTAGTCGGCCCAGGTCCGGAACCTGTCCTGGGTCAGGCCGTCGTCGTCGGTGTACCGCCACGCCGCTCCGTCGAGGTATTCGTAGGCGGTGACGACGTCGGTTCCGCCTCCAGTCCAGTCGGACTCCAGGACCCCGGTCACGACGTACTTGTGGAAGTACTCGGTCTCGGTCTTCCTCGTGAAGGTGTCCTCGGACAGCACCGGGAAGCAGCGCAACGTGTTCGTCTGCGGTGACGCCGGCATCGGGCCGCCCTTGGCGCACTGGGGATCGGAGTAGATGGCAGAGATCTTTCCGCCGCTCTCCGTCCAGATCGTGCCCAGCCGCATCCAGTACATCGGTGGTTTGGTGTCGCCGAGGGCGTCGACCCGGTTCGGCCGCTGGACCCAGTCGAAGTTGATCTCGGGGAGGGTCACTGTTCCGCCCACGTGGCCGGCGTGCACGATGCTTTCCAGCCACATCCCGTCCCGGGAGGCGTCTCCGTTCGGGGGGAATGTCTGGGTCAGTGTCCACGAGTCCACGTCCCCGGAAGTCCCGGCGACCCGGGTGGAGATCTTCGCCAGTCGCTTCGTGGACCAGAACGTTGGTGAGACTTTGTCTGCGCAGTCCGGTCCGGCGCACTCCTGGTCCCACGGCACGTCCGGCCAGTGCGCCTCGTCGTGCTCGGAGCAGTCGGACACGCACCGGTCAGCGGTGCTGAATATGACCTGTGCCGTCGGGGTGACCGAGCGGTCGGCGGCGCCCCGGTCCCAGGTGCCGTAGTCGATCCGGGTGAGCGTGGACGACCGGACGTAACTTACCGGTGACGCGGGTTGCAGGTTCGCCCCGTACCTGTTCGTCTCCCGGACGTACCACAGCGACATGGTGTTCCCGTGGGTGTCGACGACGTAGTCCAGGTTCCACCGCCATGCCTGGTCGCAGTGACCGGAGGCGAACGACGAGTTGTAGCACGGTTCCCCGGAATGGTTCCCGTACACCCGCACGTGGTTGGTGGAGTTCGTCACCGAACCGTGGCCCGGCAATGCGTGCCGGCCGAAGAAGTACTGGGTGCCGTCGTCGGTTGTCACCTTCCAGTACTCACCGTCGCCGTCGCCGTTGGACGCGCCGGTCAGCCGCTCGACCCGGGACGCGTCGTCACTCCTCGACCGCCAGGCTCCGGTCGCACTGTCACGGATCAACTCGACCGAGCGACCGCTGAGAGAGAGCACGGCGTTGTCGGTGCCCCAGCACAGGTCCCCGGTCTCGGTCTTGTTCGTCGCCGCGCCGGCCATGTCGCTGGCGCACGGCACATAGCGACGCTCGATGAAGCCCGGGTGGTACTCGAACCCCTCCCCCAGCCACGACGGCTGGTTGTTCGACGCGTCACTGCGCCCGTCGACCACACTCGACGCGTAGGACAGGGTGATATCGGGGGTGAGGCCGGGCGCCGGAGGAACCTCCACCGGGTACGACCAGGTGAAGGTGCCGCTGGAGGGGCTGGCGACCCAGGTCGAGGACGCCAGCAGCGGGGTGGCGGCGTAGTCGCCCGTCTCACCGGACGGCGCGGCCCGCACCGCGATCAACACACCCGCGCCACCGCCCCGGGCAGCGGCGTGCCGCGCCGCCGGTAGGTCGACGTCGGCGGAGACCCGACGTGCCCCGGCGTCGTTGCGGGACGGCAGGGCGGTGCCCAGGCACTCCGGCCGGCCGGGGGTGGTCAGGGCGCACGCGGGCAGAGCCACGAGCCGCAGCCGGGTTGACCAGTCCGACCCGAACACGCCGGCAAACCCGGAATAGTCGACTGTCACGTTCACTCGGCCGCCCGCCGACGCCGCGTCCGCACGGGCGACCCGGAGCACGATTCCGTCCCGCCAGGCAGCCGGCACGACGGACCGGTCCAAGACCTCCACCCGGGCCCGGTCGACCCGAGACCTCACGGACGAGGTCGCTGGCCCGTCCGCCCCGCTGACCGGCGCCACGGTCAGCGGCGGCCCGATCGAAACCGGCAGCGATCCCGCCCGGCTGCCCGAGGCGGCACTCGCGTCGCCCCGGGCGGCGGCCCGACCGTCGACAACGCCCGCGCTCGCCTCGGCGACCCCGGCCGCGGGCCAGGCGGCCGAGGTGACCGGCCGCTCCGCCGCACCCTGGGACAGGTCGGCCGGTCTCGGCCGTGCCGGCACCGGCGCGGATCGCACCGGGCGCGGCTGGGTCACCGACAGGCGCGGTCCCGCCTCGGGGCCGGCCCCCGCCGGGGCCGGGATTCCGGCCGGCAGTGTGACCGCCAGGACCACGGCCATGCTGTACGCCACACCGGTAGCGCCACGGCGCCGCACCCGGAACCCCCGACCACGAACCAGACGATCGAACATCACCAAACCTCCGAGAGGGAGCGGGCGGACCAGAACCTGGCGCAGGGCCGGCAGTGGCAACGCAGAAGCGGACGTCCCGACGGAAAGAAGTCGAGTTGGTAGAGGGAGGGACGCGCGAGTTGCGCGTTCGCTACGACCGGTGCAACGCGGTGATTTCCCGCTCGGACATCGCCCCGGCGAACAGCCGTAGCTGGTCGACGGTGCCGTACAGGTGTCCTGAGAAGCCGTCGCTGGAGCCGACGTACAGCGGCCCAGGGTCAGCGGCGCCACCCGAACCGGTGCCCGTGCCGGCTTGCCGGACCCCGTCGAGGTACAACCGCGCCGTGCCGGTGACAGCGTCGAAGACACCGACCAGATGCACCCATTCGTTGGGCGTGGCTGGTGCGTCGGACCAGGAGAGAGCCCAGCGCGTCCCGCCGGTACCGTTCGGTGACGCGACACCGAACTGCCACTTGCCGGACGGCAGGACGTACAACCGCATCGCCGAGTAGGCGGAGAGGCCGTTCTGCCTGAGCAGGATCTGCTCTCCACCGGAGAGGCCGGCCAGGCGGACCCAGGCGGACACGGTGACCGACTGATCGGTCCGGACGATCGGGCCCGAGGCCGCGGCGTACCCCTGGCCGGCCCTGCCGTATCCGTCGGGTTGGGCGTGATTGAGCCACAGCGCGTCGTTGTCGTCGTACGCGTCACCGGTGTATCCGACGGTCTGCGGCTCGGAGCTGGGGTCGGTGCAACCGTGTAGGGCAAGCGTCTGCGACCAGTACGTGGCGCTCATCGACGGAGCGCAGCCGGAGTCGAGGCCGCCGCCGAAGTCCCACGCGGCCACCTCGGTCGGCGCCAGCAGACCGGCCTTCGGCTGAGTGCCGGCGGCGGCGTTCGCATCCGTGCCCCGGATGTCGTCCTCGGTCACCACGCGGTTCCAGACCCGCAGGTCCCGAACCTGCCCGACAAACGGCCCACCCATCGCCCCGTTCCACCTGTCACGACCCACCACGACCGGGCCGGTGGCCTTCCACCCCGAGCCCCGGGCGGAGGCCCAGGCCGCGGGCGCCGTGGTCACCGAGGTGGGATCCAGCGTCCCGTTGACCCACAGCTTGACCCGCTGCTCCGCCTCGTCCCACACGCCAGCGAGGTGCACCCAGGTGTCCGCCGGCAGCGACACTGGCGCCCAGGCGTCGAGGAAGGCCGGGGACGCCGTGTCAGTCGCGGGAATCCGCATCCGCCATCTTCGCTGTGTGCAGTTGTGTGTGAGGGTGAAGCCGCTGACCTGCGCCCCGTCGATCGACACGGCCGTCCGGTTGACCTCGGGCGGACACAGAGCTCCGGACGGGATCCGGACCCAGGCGGCCACGCTGAACGAGCCCGAGGTGTCCAGGCCCGTGCCGGTCGCGGTCGCACTGCCGGACATGCCAGCGGCATCACTGTCGAATATCGGCGTCCGCTCGCCCAGGACCCAGGTGTCGGGAGTCCAGGTGATGTCGGAGTTCTCGATGACGAGGTCCGCGCTGCCGATCTGGTCGCCGAACTGATGGGAGTCGATGCTGTCGAGCGGCCAGTGCGCGCGGGGTGCGGAGGGCGCACCGGTCAGGAAGCGGTGCGCGCCGGTCTCGCTCCGCTTGTTGGCCCGGTCGACGCTGTAGACGTTGAGAACGTTGTAGCCGTACCGGGGCGGGGTCAACGACACCGTGTACGAGGCCCCGGCCGACACGGTCACCGTGATCAGCGGCTCGACCTGCCCCGCCCAGCCGTACACGTACTTGACGACGTCCGCCGCCCCGGCAGTGAAGGTGAACGAGCCGGAGACGCCGGGGCCGCCGTGCGCCAGTCCGTCGCCGGGGTGGGTGCTCGAGGACACGCCAGGCTTGGGCGGTCTGGCCGTGTCCAGAGTGAAGCCGCACCACGGCGTCCACGGCGAGTACGAGCCGACGGCGTCCCGGGTCCGAAGCCGCCACTGGTAGCTCCGACCGTCCGGCCCCGTACCCAGGGCGATCGTTCCGGACTCACCGTAGTGGTTGCCCGGTTTGACCTGGCCAGTCTTGGCGACCACCGATCCCGAGGGGAGTTGCCGGTACTCGAAATAGCCGGTCAGGCTGTCGCCCGCCGCGTCCGCGTCGGCGTAGTACGCCCGCAGCACCGGCGAAGCTGTTCCCACCACACCCCCGCACGACTGGCCCGAGGCCGTCAGGTTAGACGGGACACCCGGCACCGAGTTGTACGTGACCTCTAGCCATGCCCGGTTGGTGTAGAACTTCTTCCACCGGTCCTGCGTCGACTCGTACTCACCCGACTCGTTGCAGGCGCATAACCCGACGGTGTACGTCGACCAGCGGGAATCCGCGGCATGCTGAAGGTCGGCCCGGAGGCTGGAGCCGGTGAACTCCGCGTCAACATCCGGTTGGATCCTGCCGCACCCTCCAGCCTCGTTCGCGTGGCCCTCCCAGGAATCCAGCCAGGCGGCCGGCAACGGCCGCGTCGACCACGCCATACGCTTCCCGCCACCCACCGTGATCGAACCCGTCCGGTACAGATGCACCCACGTAGGGCTGCACGACCACGAGTGATCCAGCTCGATCCTGACCACACCGGACAGGATCCGCTTGCCCCGCAGCTTGGCGACATCGAAGTCATAGAACGAGCGGTAACGCTCGCCGGAACCGCCCTCGGGTTCCGGTTGTCGACCCACCCGCGCCCTGGAAGTCTCGTTGCTCTCGCCGTTACTGCTGGCGTAGGCCCATTTCCGCCTGAGCTTCTCGAACGCGGGGTCAACGAAGACCGGATAGGTCAGGCCCGGATCGGCCATCAGTACGGGATCCGGCGTCACGGTCAATCCTCCGTCGGACACCGCCACCGACACCGGCGCGCTCCGGGACGTCGCCGCCGGCTCCACCGCAGTGGCCGGCTCGCCCAGCGCTCCCGACCCGCCACCCGCCCGCGCAGTGGCGACCGCCGGCACCACCTCGCCACCCCGTGCCGGATCATCGGACGAGTCCCACATCATCGCCGGGGCCGATGTCGCCACCGCACGGCCGGCCGCGTCCACCAGCCGGACCTCGCCGGCGCCGTTCTGCTCCACCCGCATGTCACCGCCGGTCAGATAGCGCAGCGACCGCATCGCCGGGCTCCCCGCCGCCGCCGGAGTGAGGATCTCCACCACCTGGGTGTAACCCTCGGCCGTCGCGGTGACGTGCAGGTCTACGTCATCGAGCACCGACTCGTACGTCGCCGTCGCCCCGTTCAGGCGGGGCGCCGGCAGGGAACCGAGCGGCCAGGACAACGTGAACGTCGCCCCGGCCTCGCGCCAAGTGACCAGCGGGCCGGAACCGCCACCGGAGAACCTCACATCCGCCAAGGTCGCCGCCGGCCCGACCGACCCGTCGCTCCGCTGGACCAGGTCCGTCGAAATCGGCCTCCAGATTCCGCCGGCACCCCTGACCCGCTGCGGCGCCACAGCCGCCTGGAGGATCAGCGCGCCCTCGACAGTCGCCACAATCTGGCTGCGCTCCGTTATGGACGGTCCGACGACGACCTGCCGCTGACAGGAGACAGCGAGCGCCACGGCTTCGGATTCGGACGGCGCGGTGTCCACGCAACCGAGAGTGGACGCCGCCTCGGCCGGAACCCCCGTCACCCCGACTGCCACGAGCCCGGCCGTGGCCAGCGACAACACGGTCAGCGACGCCAGCCAACGCCTCCAGCCGATACCACCCAGAACAGACACCACGCGCTCTCCCTCCGTGATTGGCCGAAACCCGTGAAGTCAGCTGCAGCACGTGGTGCGACAGTGAACCGATGCGGTCCGATTCACGGCGTCGGCTCGGCGGTCCATCCCACCCCCGGCGGCTCGATCCCGACCTGCCGGTGACCGTCACCCCTGTCGTCAGGGCGGGTTCCGCCCTGGCTGGAAGTCACGGTTCCACCCACCCCTTACGTTGACGGCGACTACCGGTGCACCGGCGTTCGCCTGACGGCTGGAGTGAGGGTGCTACGACTGGGTGGGTCGATTTGTTGATGGATTGTTGACGACCAACGGGCGCGGCGGCCGAAGTCCGGACTCCATGGCAGAGCTCCGAGTATTCGGGTATTGGGTTCGGTAGAGGGGCCCTGCATCAGCGCGGCTGTTGGAAGGGGTCGACACACGCTGGCGACGCAGGCGGTCGACGCCGGCCCGGCGACCGCGGAGACGCCGATTTGCCGGAACAGGGTGAGCGCCTGCGAATGGTGCTCGAAGGCCTGTTCAGGCTGGCCGAGGCGGTTGTAAAGGATGCCGAGATGGGCCAGTGCCGGAGCTTCGCCGGAGCGGTGGCCGAAGTGCCGGAATGCAGCACGCGCCTGCCGAAGGTGGTCGACGGCCGGCCCGGGTGGGTCCATCTGCGCCTCGACTATGCCAGGCTTGAGGAGTGTGACGGCTTCCCCGAGCCGGTCGCCGTACTGCACATGCAGGGTCAGTGCCTCCCGAAGGTGATCGGGAGGTCCTCGGCCTGGACATCGCCTCCGACGGGGACGGCGCCTCCTGCCGCCCCTGTGCGAAGCGCCGCTCGCCTGCAGGCTGGCTCGCGTTCCTTCGCTCGCTAACCGCTCGTGGCCTGGACGGGGTCAGACTCGTCATCTCCGATGCCCACCGCGGCCTCGTCGCCGCGATCGGCGCCGCCTTCCCAGGCGCCGGATGGCAACGCTGCCGCACCCACTACCTACGCAACCTGCTCAGCATCGACACCGACCGAACCGACGACACCAACAACCCACCCATGCCCATCGCCGCTTAAGATCAACACCGGAGCTTCTGATGGTCGTCTTCTACACCACGACCATGGACGTGACCCTCGGCACCGGCCGCTAAGGTCGATGCCTGGATTCACCCTGAAGGCAATATCAGTCGATGCGTAACCACCAAACCTGACTCGTTTTCCCTGGTCAGCAATTGTTTGTGATGTCCTGCGTGGCCCGCCGGGGGCGCTCAGAAGATCCCACCCGACTTCGCCGGGCACACGGGCCAGTTGGCCTGCTGCGCCCGGGAGTGTCAAGTTTTGTACGGTCCCGATACTGGATCATCGCGCCCTGCCCGACGGTTTTGCCGGTGTAGTCATGTCGCCGAGGCGCCAGTGGCTTGATGCCAGGAGATCGGCGGGTATCGCGGGCGTATCGAAAAACGCATACGCCACCGCAACAGTCTTCTGGGTTCAGTGCAGCATGGACCACAGCGCATCCACGGGCAGTTTGTCGATCAGGAAAGGGACGTGATCATGGACTCGGATTCGGTACGTGGTATCGGCCGGCGGCGGCTGCTCGGGTGGGGCGGGGTGGCGGCCGCTGGCGTGGCGGCCGGGCCGCTGGTGGGCGCCGGGCTCGGTCGGGCCGACACCGCCCCAACCGACGCCGACATCCCGCCGGCCACCCGTCCCGGCGGCGCCTACGACCGGTACATCGCGAAGCTGGCCGCCGAGGACAAGTTCTCCGGAGTGGTGCTGCTGTCGCGTCGCGGCCGGACGGTGCTGTCGCGCAGCTTCGGCATGGCCGACGAGGAGAAGGGGATCCGTAACCACGAAGGTGTCGCGTTCAACCTCTACGGCGGGCCGTTCGTCAGCCTGTCCATTGTGCAGTTGGCGCAGCAGGGCAAGGTGAAGCTGTGGGACACGGTGGGCACCTACCTGACCGGTTTCGCCACGGAGATCGCTGAGCAGGTGCGCATCCACCACCTGCTCGTCGGTACCTCCGGGTTGTCCTTCCCGGAGCACGACTACCAACGCATCTTCCACAGCAAGGAGGAGCAGCAAGAGTACTACCAGCAGTACACCCGGCAGGCGAAGCTGGTGGCCGCCCCCGGCGCGGGTTCGAACAAACCCGGTTGGGGTTCGGATGTCGTCGTACAGATCGTCGAGGCGGTTACCGGCATGACGTTCTGGGACTACGTGCACGAGCACGTCTTCGCACGCTGCGGCATGACCGGCTCGGCGTACTACACTAGGCCGCAATGGCTGGCCGACGAACACATAGCGCACTCGTACATGAAACAGGCCGACGGCAGCCGGGTGGACGCCGCCCGCAACCTGGACAAGGACAGCCCGAACCCGGGCATGGCGGGCCAGAACAATGCGCGCAACTTCGTCCCAGACGGCGGGTTCATCACCGCACCGGACATGGTCCGGTTCGCGGAAGCGTTGTACGACGGCACCGTGCTCGACCCGCCCTGGGCCGACGTGTACACCTCGGTCAAGGCCCCCAACTTCCGAGGCTCCCCGGGGTTCACCACCTACGGGCCGACAGCCCACATCGTCGAAGGCCAGTGGGAGATCGGGCGCGGCGGCCCCCACCCCGGCAGCTCCACCTACTACAGCATCTACCCGGACACCGGGTGGGTCGGCGTCGTCCTCAGCAACTACGACGACATACCGCTACAGGAGATCACCGGACAGCAGACGCAGGCCATCACCGGGGCTTCACCCGGCGACGGCGGCGGTGGTGGCTGACGCGCGGCCACGGCATAGCCGACCCGAAGAAAGAGGCCCGGGCCGGGAAATCCACCGGCTCGGGCCGGGTGGATTCCGCCGCCGGCAACCAGATCGCCCGACGACCGTCGACTCCGGCAGCGGCATCGGCGATCCTCATGCTCGGCGCCGACCCGGCGAACCATGGCTGATCGCCACGGTGCCCGGCGTCGGCTGCCACATCATGACCGATGGCGATGGGGTCAGGAGGTGGGGCGGAAGCGGCGGAGCCGCAGGCTGTTGGTGACGACGAAGATCGAGCTGAAGGCCATCGCGACGCCTTGATGATGGTCAGGGTACGGCAGGACAACCGGATCGCGGGCGGTGAGGTCGCCACGCACCAGGGTCAGGTCGGACGCCTCGATCGCGACGGTCAGGAAACCCATGACGGTACGGCGGCGCGCGGCCATTCCCACGCCAGCGGCGAGCAACAGCAGGGCGGTCAACGCGATCACGACGATGACGAAGAACCAGGTAGCCGAACGACAGGATCATGACCGGCAGCGTGCCGCCAGTTATCAATCCCACAGAGGACAAAATCGCCCGTCAGCGCCTACGGCCGAGTTTCCGAACGATACACCGTTCGATGATCCTGACCAACACCAGCGCCTTGAACACCTCGTCCTGCTCGGCAGCGGCAGCGAACCCCAGGGCGTCGTACCCGCGCCCCAACGCGTCCAGCAGATGCCCGGCACGTACGGACGTGATCGGCAACGAGTCACCCCCCGTTGACCGGACTGTCCGGCAGACGCAGAACCAACTCCTGCTGCGCCACCGCCAGCCGCTGCCCCGCTACCGCCTTGACCAGCTCCACGCCCGCGTCCGTGTGCGCGGACCCGATAAGCTCGATCTCCCGCGACCCCCGGCGCTGGGAATGCACGATCTGCGCCATCCGCGCCCCGGACGCCGTCTCCACCCTCCGCACGTACCACAATCTGCGCGCTGAGGCTACGCATTAGCCCGGCGGAGGCGTTCAGCTGCCTGCGCCCGCAACGCATCGCCGCCCGCCGAAGTACCACCACACAATGCCATCTCCCGCGCGTTGTACGCAGCCATCCACAAGCTGGCCGCCCATGCCATCTCCAGTTCCACGGCCGTGAACAAGCGCCGTCGAATGTCTTGATAAGCCACCAGGAACGCCTCGGAACTTTCGATCGGCGCCAGCATGGGCGGCCCGGAACTGGCGAACGACCCGCTCGCCGCTCCCACCAGCGCCGCCTCCGGCTGCCACGCCAGACTGTCCCAGTCATGCACCGCCCACACCCGCCAACCCTGCCACCGCAGGTTCTGCGCCTCGAAGTCGGCATGGCCGAGCACGCACGGCAAGCCAGCAGCCAGCAACCGCTCCCTAGCCCGCTCAGCCGTCTGAACAATGTGCTCGGACACCACACTCTGATCCCGGCTGTCGAGAAAGTCGATCGCCGGCCACACCCCAGAATCGGTGTGATCCCAGCGCACCCAGGGCGGATTCGGCAGCGGCGGCGCGACCGACACACCGGCAAGCTCGGCCATCAGCCCGGCGAACACCACCGCGCAGCGCCGAGCAATGTCCGGCGACTCCCCGCGCAACACCTCGCCGCCAGGCCGGAATTCCTCGGCGTGCACGGCCAGTGCACCAACACCGATCACCGGCGTGAGCGGCCGGGCACACGGGAACCCGCGCTCGGCCAGCCAGGCCTGCGCCACCACACACGACGAGGCCCGGCCGTCATCGGCACGCGCCTTGACCACGACGTCCCTGCCACCGACCAACCGCAGACCAAACACCATCGAGACCTGTCGCGACCGGAACAGCACGCCAACAGGCTCGCCGCCCAGATGGTCAAGACACCAAGCCGGCAACCAGTCCGGCAGCTCACCCAACCGCACACCCAGGACTGTGCCACAGACACCGAACGCACCTACTCTCGCAAACCGGAAACACGCAGGTCACAGCCTCAAGCCGACCCAGAACCCGCGCCCGTCAATCCCAGTCCACGAGATCATCGGTCCTCCGCCATACGTTCCATTTCTCGAGCGGTCCGTCAACCATCTCCTCGCCAAGCCAGCCACCGATACCGGCACCTACAGATCCGAAGAGCGGGGAACAAACCACCGCCCCCTTACCGCAGAGGCTTCCAGCGGCAGCCCCGAGCGTCGCACCCAGCGTGGAAGCACCTGCTACCACGAGGCCCTTGCCGACCGCAGTCGCCAAATCATCGCCCTCGAGCAAATTCATGGCCGTCTCAAGTGCGCCGCCGGCGACAATTGTCACCCGGGCAAACGTCTTCGTGATCGGACTTCTGCCCACCTTAGAAATTATCCGCAGGCCTTTCTCGTTCTTCACCATTCTCAGAAGGAAGGATGCAAGGCTACGCACCCCCTTCGTCGCCCCGTTCCGCATCGCCCGGCCGGCTGCCGAAACCAGCTTGCCAAAGCTGACCGCATAATCGGCCAGCGTCCCGACAAATTCGAGCGCCTCGGCTATCCTCCCAGCAGCCTTCCCGATCCCTTTTTCCTCGACCCACTTCGCAAGCTGGTCCCTCGCACTGGTGGCAGTCTTCTTAATGCTCCGCTTCTCGTTGACCACCCATTTGCCATTGCTCTTCTTCACCACCCGCTCGCCGGTCTTGCGGTAGTGTTCCGCGTCGCCTTGCCCAGTGTTGGTAATGAGGGGGCGCAACCCGTCGGCGTCACTGAGGGTAACAGGACTGTTAGTGGCATACGAGTAAGCGTTCCACTGCTGAGGGTCGGCGAGATCGTGCACCGGGTCGGCGCTTAGGAACATTCCGATGGCGGGGTCGTATTCGCGGGCACCGAGATGGGTCAGTCCGGTGGGATCCCGGTCGCCACTCACAAAGCCCTTCGGGTTGGGCCAGTTTGTCGCCGCCCCGCGCGGCTCGCCGTAGGGGGTCTGCCGGCGACGGATCACGGTTTGGTCGCCGGCCACGACGGCGATCTGCTGGGTGCCCTGATGATCGTCGACAAGCCAGGTGATGCCCCTACCAGGCATGCGCATCGCGGCCATCTGCCCGCCGTACGTGTAGTAACGGGCGACGGTCGTCGTGCCGCCACTCGTGTGGCGGATCTCCATTCCGGGCAGGTAGAGGGTGGCGCCGGCCGGATCCCGGGCGATGAGCCGGTCACCGTCCGCGTCGTAGAGGTAGCTGTGCTGGTCGGTACCCGCGTGCACCGTGGCCAGTCTTCCCTCGCTGTCCCAGTCCAGATCCTGGCTGCCGGCCCCGCCCGGACATGCGTTGGTGGCGACCCCGATCATCGGCCGGCAGGTGGCGTTGCCACTGGCGTCGAAGGCCAAGGTCCGGATCCCGTTACCGGCGCCGGTCGTGACCACCTGGGTGAGCCCGTGCGGCCGGTCTCCGCCAGGCGCCGGATAGCTGTAGGTGGAAACAGTGTCGGTGGCACCGTGCCGGGTCTCGGTAATCCGATTTCCGGTGGACCGGCCGACCGGGTCGAAGGTCCAGGAGTGCCAATAGGGGGCGGGGCCACCGAGCCCGATCACGGTCGGCGTGGGAACGCAGTCGCCGCTGTCCGGCGTCCACGCGTTGGTGAGCCGCCGCTGGTAGTCGTACTCGAAGCATTGGGTGTCGGTGGTATTCCCGGCCGGTGTGTCGGCGATCTTCGTGATGTTGCCGACGTCGTCGTAGTAGTGGTGCAGGTCGGCAACCCATTGCGGGTTGAGCTGGCGGAGCGTCGAGGCAGTGCGCAGCCGCCGGGTCGTGTCGTCGTACGCGAAGGAGCGCTGCAGCCAGCTCTGGGCGGTCTGTTGGAACTGGATGAGGCCGAGCTCTCCGAATGCGGTCCAGCCGGTGTCGGTCACGTAGTGGCCGGCCCCGGGCCAGTTGGTGCGGAGTTGCTCGGGCAGGCCGGTGACCGGATCGTAGGTGTGGGTGAGTTGCTCGCCGCCGAGTCCGCCGGCACTCGGGTAGGTGGTGGTGGCGAGGCTGGTGCCGTCGGCCTTGTATGTCTGGGTGAAGCTGTAGGTGCCCGCGAGTCCGGTCTCGGTGGCGGGGATGATGTAGTCCTCGCCGGTCGGCTGGTACAGGGCGGTGTAGCCCCGCACCCGCACCTGGTATTCGGTAGTACCGGAGTTGGTCCATCTGCTGGACGAGGCGAGCCGCCCGTTGGCTCCGCTCGGGTCGTAGGCCCAGCTGGCCAGCTTGTTCGCCGGGTTGATCGAGGTCCGGTAGCGGCCGGTCTGCCGGCCGAGTTGGTCGTACTCGTGAACGAGTTTCCTACCCTCGGCGTCTGTGACGGTGACCAGGTCGCCGTAATCGTTGTAGGTGGACGTGGTTTCACCCTTGTCCGGGTCGTCGACTCTGATCTGCCGGCCACGGGTGTCGTAGCCGTAGGTCCACCGGTTGCCGGCCGGGTCGATGGCAGCTACGAGTTGGTTCCTGCGATCGTGGATGAACCGGGTGGTGTCGTAACTTCCGCCCACCGATCCGCCCGCGTGCTGGCGCACCTCGACGGTGTTGCCGCGGGCGTCGGTGATCGTCGTGGTGGGAGTGCCGCCGGCCGGTGGTGTGACGTAGGTGCGGTCGCCGCCGTGCCCGGTCCGGGTACGCCAGCGTGCGGTGCCGCCGCTGGTGACGACTTCCTCGGTGATCCGGCCGGCCCGGTCGTAGTGGTTGACGGTCTGGTTGTTCGCCTGCCATTGCGCGATCGTGACCAGGGTGGTGCCGGGGGTCCGGTTCGGGTCGTGGTGGTTGGCGACGGTGTACGCGATCCGGCCGGCCGCGTCGTAGACGCGTTCGGTAACGACGGTTCCTCCGCCAGAGTCCGCGGCCCTCTGCGTCTGCCGCTCCCGGAGCAGCCCGTCGTAGAGGGTATTCGTGGTCAGGTAGTTGCCCTCCGCGTTCATGGTCTCTGCGGTTACCGCGCTAACCCCACCGCTGTTGCGGATCCGGTAGGCGTACCGGATCGACGGGGAGGCTTCGTTGCTGGCCTTGGGCCGGTTGGGTAGCCACACTGCGGTGAGCTGCCCGAGCCCGTCGTACCGCAGGTCGGTGACCTTGCCGTTCTCGTCAGTGGTACGGGTTGGTACTCCCCGGGCCGGGGAGAGGTCCTCGGTGGTGGTCCAGCCGAGGTGGTTGGTGGTAACGGTCCGGGTGACCGGCCCGCCGGCAGCCGGGGTGTATGCGGTGGTGGTGCGATTCCCGCGCACGTCGGTTGCCGCCACCACCCGGCCGTGAGTGTCATAGCTGGAGGTGGCGGTGGTGAGCCAGGTCGTGCCACCGGCGGTGGTCCAGTCCTTGAGTTCCTCGACCCGGGTCGCGTCGCCCCTTGTCGGGGCGGCGCCGTGGGCGCCACCGTCGTACGCGGTCCGGACGTCGCTGATGACGTCGTCAGGGCTGGTCGGCGTCTGTCCGCAGGCGATGGCGAGGGTCTGCACCCTGGCCGGTAGGGAGAGCAGGTTGGTGGCGGTGTTCCGGGCGTACGTCGTGTCCTCGCACTGCTGGTCGTCGGCGACCGCGACGTCGCCGTGGTCGGTGACGCTAGTGACCATCCCGTATGAGTCGAAGGCGGTGTTCCGCTTCGTGACCCGCCACCCGCGGCCGGCGTCCAGCCGGGTCGCATCCCAGCTCACGCCGGTACCCGTGTAGCGAGCATGCACAGCGGTGTCGCCTATTCGCCGGGTGGCCGTCGGCGCCGACTGCCACGCCTGATCCACTCTGGTCGAGACGATGTCCGAATCGATCCCGTTGTAGACTGTTTCCTGCCGTATCGCACCGGCCAGAGCGTCCTCGTCGGTGACCTCGGGGGCGTCGCCCGGGTCGGTGGTGTCACTGTTGCCGGTGAGATCCACTGCTGGCAGCCTGACCGAGCGGGTGCCGCCGGACGGTGCCGCCTTGTCACCGTGTGTGCCCCGGTAGTAGCGGGTTTCGGTCAGGGTCTCCCGGCCGTCGGTACCCTTTCGGATCCGAACCCGCTGATAGCCGCGGTAGTCGGCCCAGGTCCGGAACCTGTCCTGGGTCAGGCCGTCGTCGTCGGTGTACCGCCACGCCGCTCCGTCGAGGTATTCGTAGGCGGTGACGACGTCGGTTCCGCCTCCAGTCCAGTCGGACTCCAGGACCCCGGTCACGACGTACTTGTGGAAGTACTCGGTCTCGGTCTTCCTCGTGAAGGTGTCCTCGGACAGCACCGGGAAGCAGCGCAACGTGTTCGTCTGCGGTGACGCCGGCATCGGGCCGCCCTTGGCGCACTGGGGATCGGAGTAGATGGCAGAGATCTTTCCGCCGCTCTCCGTCCAGATCGTGCCCAGCCGCATCCAGTACATCGGTGGTTTGGTGTCGCCGAGGGCGTCGACCCGGTTCGGCCGCTGGACCCAGTCGAAGTTGATCTCGGGGAGGGTCACTGTTCCGCCCACGTGGCCGGCGTGCACGATGCTTTCCAGCCACATCCCGTCCCGGGAGGCGTCTCCGTTCGGGGGGAATGTCTGGGTCAGTGTCCACGAGTCCACGTCCCCGGAAGTCCCGGCGACCCGGGTGGAGATCTTCGCCAGTCGCTTCGTGGACCAGAACGTTGGTGAGACTTTGTCTGCGCAGTCCGGTCCGGCGCACTCCTGGTCCCACGGCACGTCCGGCCAGTGCGCCTCGTCGTGCTCGGAGCAGTCGGACACGCACCGGTCAGCGGTGCTGAATATGACCTGTGCCGTCGGGGTGACCGAGCGGTCGGCGGCGCCCCGGTCCCAGGTGCCGTAGTCGATCCGGGTGAGCGTGGACGACCGGACGTAACTTACCGGTGACGCGGGTTGCAGGTTCGCCCCGTACCTGTTCGTCTCCCGGACGTACCACAGCGACATGGTGTTCCCGTGGGTGTCGACGACGTAGTCCAGGTTCCACCGCCATGCCTGGTCGCAGTGACCGGAGGCGAACGACGAGTTGTAGCACGGTTCCCCGGAATGGTTCCCGTACACCCGCACGTGGTTGGTGGAGTTCGTCACCGAACCGTGGCCCGGCAATGCGTGCCGGCCGAAGAAGTACTGGGTGCCGTCGTCGGTTGTCACCTTCCAGTACTCACCGTCGCCGTCGCCGTTGGACGCGCCGGTCAGCCGCTCGACCCGGGACGCGTCGTCACTCCTCGACCGCCAGGCTCCGGTCGCACTGTCACGGATCAACTCGACCGAGCGACCGCTGAGAGAGAGCACGGCGTTGTCGGTGCCCCAGCACAGGTCCCCGGTCTCGGTCTTGTTCGTCGCCGCGCCGGCCATGTCGCTGGCGCACGGCACATAGCGACGCTCGATGAAGCCCGGGTGGTACTCGAACCCCTCCCCCAGCCACGACGGCTGGTTGTTCGACGCGTCACTGCGCCCGTCGACCACACTCGACGCGTAGGACAGGGTGATATCGGGGGTGAGGCCGGGCGCCGGAGGAACCTCCACCGGGTACGACCAGGTGAAGGTGCCGCTGGAGGGGCTGGCGACCCAGGTCGAGGACGCCAGCAGCGGGGTGGCGGCGTAGTCGCCCGTCTCACCGGACGGCGCGGCCCGCACCGCGATCAACACACCCGCGCCACCGCCCCGGGCAGCGGCGTGCCGCGCCGCCGGTAGGTCGACGTCGGCGGAGACCCGACGTGCCCCGGCGTCGTTGCGGGACGGCAGGGCGGTGCCCAGGCACTCCGGCCGGCCGGGGGTGGTCAGGGCGCACGCGGGCAGAGCCACGAGCCGCAGCCGGGTTGACCAGTCCGACCCGAACACGCCGGCAAACCCGGAATAGTCGACTGTCACGTTCACTCGGCCGCCCGCCGACGCCGCGTCCGCACGGGCGACCCGGAGCACGATTCCGTCCCGCCAGGCAGCCGGCACGACGGACCGGTCCAAGACCTCCACCCGGGCCCGGTCGACCCGAGACCTCACGGACGAGGTCGCTGGCCCGTCCGCCCCGCTGACCGGCGCCACGGTCAGCGGCGGCCCGATCGAAACCGGCAGCGATCCCGCCCGGCTGCCCGAGGCGGCACTCGCGTCGCCCCGGGCGGCGGCCCGACCGTCGACAACGCCCGCGCTCGCCTCGGCGACCCCGGCCGCGGGCCAGGCGGCCGAGGTGACCGGCCGCTCCGCCGCACCCTGGGACAGGTCGGCCGGTCTCGGCCGTGCCGGCACCGGCGCGGATCGCACCGGGCGCGGCTGGGTCACCGACAGGCGCGGTCCCGCCTCGGGGCCGGCCCCCGCCGGGGCCGGGATTCCGGCCGGCAGTGTGACCGCCAGGACCACGGCCATGCTGTACGCCACACCGGTAGCGCCACGGCGCCGCACCCGGAACCCCCGACCACGAACCAGACGATCGAACATCACCAAACCTCCGAGAGGGAGCGGGCGGACCAGAACCTGGCGCAGGGCCGGCAGTGGCAACGCAGAAGCGGACGTCCCGACGGAAAGAAGTCGAGTTGGTAGAGGGAGGGACGCGCGAGTTGCGCGTTCGCTACGACCGGTGCAACGCGGTGATTTCCCGCTCGGACATCGCCCCGGCGAACAGCCGTAGCTGGTCGACGGTGCCGTACAGGTGTCCTGAGAAGCCGTCGCTGGAGCCGACGTACAGCGGCCCAGGGTCAGCGGCGCCACCCGAACCGGTGCCCGTGCCGGCTTGCCGGACCCCGTCGAGGTACAACCGCGCCGTGCCGGTGACAGCGTCGAAGACACCGACCAGATGCACCCATTCGTTGGGCGTGGCTGGTGCGTCGGACCAGGAGAGAGCCCAGCGCGTCCCGCCGGTACCGTTCGGTGACGCGACACCGAACTGCCACTTGCCGGACGGCAGGACGTACAACCGCATCGCCGAGTAGGCGGAGAGGCCGTTCTGCCTGAGCAGGATCTGCTCTCCACCGGAGAGGCCGGCCAGGCGGACCCAGGCGGACACGGTGACCGACTGATCGGTCCGGACGATCGGGCCCGAGGCCGCGGCGTACCCCTGGCCGGCCCTGCCGTATCCGTCGGGTTGGGCGTGATTGAGCCACAGCGCGTCGTTGTCGTCGTACGCGTCACCGGTGTATCCGACGGTCTGCGGCTCGGAGCTGGGGTCGGTGCAACCGTGTAGGGCAAGCGTCTGCGACCAGTACGTGGCGCTCATCGACGGAGCGCAGCCGGAGTCGAGGCCGCCGCCGAAGTCCCACGCGGCCACCTCGGTCGGCGCCAGCAGACCGGCCTTCGGCTGAGTGCCGGCGGCGGCGTTCGCATCCGTGCCCCGGATGTCGTCCTCGGTCACCACGCGGTTCCAGACCCGCAGGTCCCGAACCTGCCCGACAAACGGCCCACCCATCGCCCCGTTCCACCTGTCACGACCCACCACGACCGGGCCGGTGGCCTTCCACCCCGAGCCCCGGGCGGAGGCCCAGGCCGCGGGCGCCGTGGTCACCGAGGTGGGATCCAGCGTCCCGTTGACCCACAGCTTGACCCGCTGCTCCGCCTCGTCCCACACGCCAGCGAGGTGCACCCAGGTGTCCGCCGGCAGCGACACTGGCGCCCAGGCGTCGAGGAAGGCCGGGGACGCCGTGTCAGTCGCGGGAATCCGCATCCGCCATCTTCGCTGTGTGCAGTTGTGTGTGAGGGTGAAGCCGCTGACCTGCGCCCCGTCGATCGACACGGCCGTCCGGTTGACCTCGGGCGGACACAGAGCTCCGGACGGGATCCGGACCCAGGCGGCCACGCTGAACGAGCCCGAGGTGTCCAGGCCCGTGCCGGTCGCGGTCGCACTGCCGGACATGCCAGCGGCATCACTGTCGAATATCGGCGTCCGCTCGCCCAGGACCCAGGTGTCGGGAGTCCAGGTGATGTCGGAGTTCTCGATGACGAGGTCCGCGCTGCCGATCTGGTCGCCGAACTGATGGGAGTCGATGCTGTCGAGCGGCCAGTGCGCGCGGGGTGCGGAGGGCGCACCGGTCAGGAAGCGGTGCGCGCCGGTCTCGCTCCGCTTGTTGGCCCGGTCGACGCTGTAGACGTTGAGAACGTTGTAGCCGTACCGGGGCGGGGTCAACGACACCGTGTACGAGGCCCCGGCCGACACGGTCACCGTGATCAGCGGCTCGACCTGCCCCGCCCAGCCGTACACGTACTTGACGACGTCCGCCGCCCCGGCAGTGAAGGTGAACGAGCCGGAGACGCCGGGGCCGCCGTGCGCCAGTCCGTCGCCGGGGTGGGTGCTCGAGGACACGCCAGGCTTGGGCGGTCTGGCCGTGTCCAGAGTGAAGCCGCACCACGGCGTCCACGGCGAGTACGAGCCGACGGCGTCCCGGGTCCGAAGCCGCCACTGGTAGCTCCGACCGTCCGGCCCCGTACCCAGGGCGATCGTTCCGGACTCACCGTAGTGGTTGCCCGGTTTGACCTGGCCAGTCTTGGCGACCACCGATCCCGAGGGGAGTTGCCGGTACTCGAAATAGCCGGTCAGGCTGTCGCCCGCCGCGTCCGCGTCGGCGTAGTACGCCCGCAGCACCGGCGAAGCTGTTCCCACCACACCCCCGCACGACTGGCCCGAGGCCGTCAGGTTAGACGGGACACCCGGCACCGAGTTGTACGTGACCTCTAGCCATGCCCGGTTGGTGTAGAACTTCTTCCACCGGTCCTGCGTCGACTCGTACTCACCCGACTCGTTGCAGGCGCATAACCCGACGGTGTACGTCGACCAGCGGGAATCCGCGGCATGCTGAAGGTCGGCCCGGAGGCTGGAGCCGGTGAACTCCGCGTCAACATCCGGTTGGATCCTGCCGCACCCTCCAGCCTCGTTCGCGTGGCCCTCCCAGGAATCCAGCCAGGCGGCCGGCAACGGCCGCGTCGACCACGCCATACGCTTCCCGCCACCCACCGTGATCGAACCCGTCCGGTACAGATGCACCCACGTAGGGCTGCACGACCACGAGTGATCCAGCTCGATCCTGACCACACCGGACAGGATCCGCTTGCCCCGCAGCTTGGCGACATCGAAGTCATAGAACGAGCGGTAACGCTCGCCGGAACCGCCCTCGGGTTCCGGTTGTCGACCCACCCGCGCCCTGGAAGTCTCGTTGCTCTCGCCGTTACTGCTGGCGTAGGCCCATTTCCGCCTGAGCTTCTCGAACGCGGGGTCAACGAAGACCGGATAGGTCAGGCCCGGATCGGCCATCAGTACGGGATCCGGCGTCACGGTCAATCCTCCGTCGGACACCGCCACCGACACCGGCGCGCTCCGGGACGTCGCCGCCGGCTCCACCGCAGTGGCCGGCTCGCCCAGCGCTCCCGACCCGCCACCCGCCCGCGCAGTGGCGACCGCCGGCACCACCTCGCCACCCCGTGCCGGATCATCGGACGAGTCCCACATCATCGCCGGGGCCGATGTCGCCACCGCACGGCCGGCCGCGTCCACCAGCCGGACCTCGCCGGCGCCGTTCTGCTCCACCCGCATGTCACCGCCGGTCAGATAGCGCAGCGACCGCATCGCCGGGCTCCCCGCCGCCGCCGGAGTGAGGATCTCCACCACCTGGGTGTAACCCTCGGCCGTCGCGGTGACGTGCAGGTCTACGTCATCGAGCACCGACTCGTACGTCGCCGTCGCCCCGTTCAGGCGGGGCGCCGGCAGGGAACCGAGCGGCCAGGACAACGTGAACGTCGCCCCGGCCTCGCGCCAAGTGACCAGCGGGCCGGAACCGCCACCGGAGAACCTCACATCCGCCAAGGTCGCCGCCGGCCCGACCGACCCGTCGCTCCGCTGGACCAGGTCCGTCGAAATCGGCCTCCAGATTCCGCCGGCACCCCTGACCCGCTGCGGCGCCACAGCCGCCTGGAGGATCAGCGCGCCCTCGACAGTCGCCACAATCTGGCTGCGCTCCGTTATGGACGGTCCGACGACGACCTGCCGCTGACAGGAGACAGCGAGCGCCACGGCTTCGGATTCGGACGGCGCGGTGTCCACGCAACCGAGAGTGGACGCCGCCTCGGCCGGAACCCCCGTCACCCCGACTGCCACGAGCCCGGCCGTGGCCAGCGACAACACGGTCAGCGACGCCAGCCAACGCCTCCAGCCGATACCACCCAGAACAGACACCACGCGCTCTCCCTCCGTGATTGGCCGAAACCCGTGAAGTCAGCTGCAGCACGTGGTGCGACAGTGAACCGATGCGGTCCGATTCACGGCGTCGGCTCGGCGGTCCATCCCACCCCCGGCGGCTCGATCCCGACCTGCCGGTGACCGTCACCCCTGTCGTCAGGGCGGGTTCCGCCCTGGCTGGAAGTCACGGTTCCACCCACCCCTTACGTTGACGGCGACTACCGGTGCACCGGCGTTCGCCTGACGGCTGGAGTGAGGGTGCTACGACTGGGTGGGTCGATTTGTTGATGGATTGTTGACGACCAACGGGCGCGGCGGCCGAAGTCCGGACTCCATGGCAGAGCTCCGAGTATTCGGGTATTGGGTTCGGTAGAGGGGCCCTGCATCAGCGCGGCTGTTGGAAGGGGTCGACACACGCTGGCGACGCAGGCGGTCGACGCCGGCCCGGCGACCGCGGAGACGCCGATTTGCCGGAACAGGGTGAGCGCCTGCGAATGGTGCTCGAAGGCCTGTTCAGGCTGGCCGAGGCGGTTGTAAAGGATGCCGAGATGGGCCAGTGCCGGAGCTTCGCCGGAGCGGTGGCCGAAGTGCCGGAATGCAGCACGCGCCTGCCGAAGGTGGTCGACGGCCGGCCCGGGTGGGTCCATCTGCGCCTCGACTATGCCAGGCTTGAGGAGTGTGACGGCTTCCCCGAGCCGGTCGCCGTACTGCACATGCAGGGTCAGTGCCTCCCGAAGGTGATCGGGAGGTCCTCGGCCTGGACATCGCCTCCGACGGGGACGGCGCCTCCTGCCGCCCCTGTGCGAAGCGCCGCTCGCCTGCAGGCTGGCTCGCGTTCCTTCGCTCGCTAACCGCTCGTGGCCTGGACGGGGTCAGACTCGTCATCTCCGATGCCCACCGCGGCCTCGTCGCCGCGATCGGCGCCGCCTTCCCAGGCGCCGGATGGCAACGCTGCCGCACCCACTACCTACGCAACCTGCTCAGCATCGACACCGACCGAACCGACGACACCAACAACCCACCCATGCCCATCGCCGCTTAAGATCAACACCGGAGCTTCTGATGGTCGTCTTCTACACCACGACCATGGACGTGACCCTCGGCACCGGCCGCTAAGGTCGATGCCTGGATTCACCCTGAAGGCAATATCAGTCGATGCGTAACCACCAAACCTGACTCGTTTTCCCTGGTCAGCAATTGTTTGTGATGTCCTGCGTGGCCCGCCGGGGGCGCTCAGAAGATCCCACCCGACTTCGCCGGGCACACGGGCCAGTTGGCCTGCTGCGCCCGGGAGTGTCAAGTTTTGTACGGTCCCGATACTGGATCATCGCGCCCTGCCCGACGGTTTTGCCGGTGTAGTCATGTCGCCGAGGCGCCAGTGGCTTGATGCCAGGAGATCGGCGGGTATCGCGGGCGTATCGAAAAACGCATACGCCACCGCAACAGTCTTCTGGGTTCAGTGCAGCATGGACCACAGCGCATCCACGGGCAGTTTGTCGATCAGGAAAGGGACGTGATCATGGACTCGGATTCGGTACGTGGTATCGGCCGGCGGCGGCTGCTCGGGTGGGGCGGGGTGGCGGCCGCTGGCGTGGCGGCCGGGCCGCTGGTGGGCGCCGGGCTCGGTCGGGCCGACACCGCCCCAACCGACGCCGACATCCCGCCGGCCACCCGTCCCGGCGGCGCCTACGACCGGTACATCGCGAAGCTGGCCGCCGAGGACAAGTTCTCCGGAGTGGTGCTGCTGTCGCGTCGCGGCCGGACGGTGCTGTCGCGCAGCTTCGGCATGGCCGACGAGGAGAAGGGGATCCGTAACCACGAAGGTGTCGCGTTCAACCTCTACGGCGGGCCGTTCGTCAGCCTGTCCATTGTGCAGTTGGCGCAGCAGGGCAAGGTGAAGCTGTGGGACACGGTGGGCACCTACCTGACCGGTTTCGCCACGGAGATCGCTGAGCAGGTGCGCATCCACCACCTGCTCGTCGGTACCTCCGGGTTGTCCTTCCCGGAGCACGACTACCAACGCATCTTCCACAGCAAGGAGGAGCAGCAAGAGTACTACCAGCAGTACACCCGGCAGGCGAAGCTGGTGGCCGCCCCCGGCGCGGGTTCGAACAAACCCGGTTGGGGTTCGGATGTCGTCGTACAGATCGTCGAGGCGGTTACCGGCATGACGTTCTGGGACTACGTGCACGAGCACGTCTTCGCACGCTGCGGCATGACCGGCTCGGCGTACTACACTAGGCCGCAATGGCTGGCCGACGAACACATAGCGCACTCGTACATGAAACAGGCCGACGGCAGCCGGGTGGACGCCGCCCGCAACCTGGACAAGGACAGCCCGAACCCGGGCATGGCGGGCCAGAACAATGCGCGCAACTTCGTCCCAGACGGCGGGTTCATCACCGCACCGGACATGGTCCGGTTCGCGGAAGCGTTGTACGACGGCACCGTGCTCGACCCGCCCTGGGCCGACGTGTACACCTCGGTCAAGGCCCCCAACTTCCGAGGCTCCCCGGGGTTCACCACCTACGGGCCGACAGCCCACATCGTCGAAGGCCAGTGGGAGATCGGGCGCGGCGGCCCCCACCCCGGCAGCTCCACCTACTACAGCATCTACCCGGACACCGGGTGGGTCGGCGTCGTCCTCAGCAACTACGACGACATACCGCTACAGGAGATCACCGGACAGCAGACGCAGGCCATCACCGGGGCTTCACCCGGCGACGGCGGCGGTGGTGGCTGACGCGCGGCCACGGCATAGCCGACCCGAAGAAAGAGGCCCGGGCCGGGAAATCCACCGGCTCGGGCCGGGTGGATTCCGCCGCCGGCAACCAGATCGCCCGACGACCGTCGACTCCGGCAGCGGCATCGGCGATCCTCATGCTCGGCGCCGACCCGGCGAACCATGGCTGATCGCCACGGTGCCCGGCGTCGGCTGCCACATCATGACCGATGGCGATGGGGTCAGGAGGTGGGGCGGAAGCGGCGGAGCCGCAGGCTGTTGGTGACGACGAAGATCGAGCTGAAGGCCATCGCGACGCCTTGATGATGGTCAGGGTACGGCAGGACAACCGGATCGCGGGCGGTGAGGTCGCCACGCACCAGGGTCAGGTCGGACGCCTCGATCGCGACGGTCAGGAAACCCATGACGGTACGGCGGCGCGCGGCCATTCCCACGCCAGCGGCGAGCAACAGCAGGGCGGTCAACGCGATCACGACGAGCGACACCAGGATGCCCGCTACGCGGGCGGCC